>JBDTVE010000202.1:0-27612 GCA_040007355.1 Bacteroidota bacterium
GCCGGGCCGCCGCATTCGACCTGATTATTCTGGAAAGCGCCGGTGTTGGCCAGAGCGATGCCTCCATCCTGGACTATTGTGATCTCAGCCTCTATGTAATGACGCCGGAATACGGCGCTCCTTCACAGCTTGAAAAAATAAATATGCTGGATTATGCAGACCTGATCTGCATCAATAAATTCGATAGAGCCGGCGCGCCCGATGCCCTGTCGGATGTGCGTAAGCAATACAAACGCAACCATGGATTGTGGACAGCCAAAGACGATACGCTGCCCGTAATAGGTACCGTTGCCAATACATTCAACGACGATGGCGTGAATAGACTGTTCAGCCTTTTACTGCAAACCATTCAGCGGAAAACCGGCACTTATTGGGGCCCCTACACGCCCGCATTTACCGGTAGCAGCGTTGTTCAGAATGCCATTATACCGCCGAAGCGCATACGCTATTTATCAGAGATAGCCGATAGCAACCGCCAATACGACCAGTTGGTAAAAGACCAGGCCGCCATTGCATCAATGTTATACCGGTTGCAGGGTGCCCTGGAAATCCTCCAGACTGCTAACAGCCCGGTTGCCCTGGAAGCGCTGCAACAACAAATCATCCTGCTGGAAGCAAAGCTTACCCCCGTGAGCAGGAAACTGATGCACAAATGGCCAGAAAAAATAGCGGCCTACCAGGAAGACTATTACCAATACTCCGTGCGCGACAAAATAATACGGCAACCCATGTTCACCTATAGCCTAAGCGGGTTGCGCATACCAAAAGTGGTATTGCCAAAATATAAAGACTGGGGCGATATTCTGGCCTGGCAGGCGCAGGAAAATGCGCCGGGGCGATTTCCTTTTACAGCCGGTGTGTTTCCATTAAAACGCGATGGTGAAGACCCCACCCGTATGTTTGCCGGCGAAGGCAGCCCCGAAAGGACAAACCGCCGTTTCCATTATGTATCACTGGACCAGCCGGCAAAAAGGCTTTCCACCGCGTTTGACAGCGTTACCCTGTATGGAGAGGATCCCGCTAGCCGGCCCGATATTTATGGCAAAATTGGCAACAGCGGAGTAAGCATTGCCACGGTAGACGATGCCAAAAAATTATACAGTGGCTTTGACTTGTGTGATCCCAAAACATCGGTGAGCATGACCATCAATGGTCCCGCACCGGTGATACTCGCTTTTTTTATGAATGCCGCCATTGACCAGCAATGCGAAAAATACATCCGGGAACAGGGTCTTGAAAACACCGTTGAAAAAATTCAGCATTCAAAATTTAATACCCTGCACAAGCCGTCTTACTACAATCCAGCGGCACCGGAAAGATTACCCGATGGAAATAACGGGTTGGGCCTTTACCTGCTGGGCCTGAGCGGCGATGAAGTGCTGCCAAAAGAAATATATGAAAATATAAAGGCAAAGGCCCTGCAACAGGTGCGTGGTACGGTGCAGGCAGATATCTTAAAAGAGGACCAGGCCCAAAACACCTGTATTTTTTCCACAGGGTTCGCCCTTACATTAATGGGCGACGTACAAGCCTATTTTATTGACAATAAAGTACGCAACTTCTACAGTGTAAGCATCAGTGGCTATCATATTGCAGAAGCAGGGGCCAATCCCATTACCCAACTGGCCTTTACCCTTTCCAATGGTTTTACCTATGTGGAATATTATATCAGCCGGGGCATGCAAATAGACGATTTTGCGCCCAACCTCTCCTTTTTCTTCAGCAACGGCATGGATGCCGAATACAGTGTGCTGGGCAGGGTGGCCAGAAGAATATGGGCCAAGACCATGAAATACACCTATAAGGCCAACAAACGCAGCCAGATGCTGAAATATCATATTCAAACCAGTGGCCGCAGTCTGCATGCACAGGAAATTGATTTTAATGATATCAGAACAACACTCCAGGCTCTGTATGCCATCTACGACAACTGCAACTCGCTTCATACAAATGCTTATGACGAAGCCATTACAACACCAACGGAAGAAAGCGTTCGCCGGGCAATGGCCATACAATTAATCATCAACCGGGAACTGGGTACGGCCTGCACAGAAAACTTTACACAGGGAAGTTTTGTACTGGAAGAACTCACCAACCTGGTAGAAGAAGCGGTGCTGACGGAGTTTGACCGCATCACAGAAAGAGGCGGGGTACTGGGGGCCATGGAAAGAATGTACCAGCGTAATAAAATACAGGAAGAAAGCCTGCATTATGAAACGCTTAAACACAATGGAGAACTACCCATCATAGGGGTAAATAGTTTTCTGAACAAAAAAGGTAGCCCTACCCTGGTGCCAACCGAAGTGATAAGAAGCACCCGCGAAGAAAAAGAACAGCAGCTATTTAATCTGAACGC
Source organism: Bacteroidota bacterium (assembly GCA_040007355.1). GTDB lineage: Bacteria > Bacteroidota > Bacteroidia > Chitinophagales > Chitinophagaceae > JACMLD01. The sequence continues at coordinate 2,357 of JBDTVE010000202.1, forward strand.
TTTTCACAAACGCAATGAACACGTTGCGGCAGCAAAAATGGAAGCCCTTAAACAAACGGCCATAGCCAATGGCAACCTGTTTGAGGCGTTGATGGAAACAACCAAATATTGTTCCCTGGGGCAGATCACCCACGCGTTGTACGAGGTTGGCGGGCAATACCGGCGAAGCATGTAGGGATTACTGATTTTGGGATTGCTGAGATTTAGTAGCATTGCTGTCCGGGGAAAAAATAATGGCTACTTTGATATTCAGCCCGGCAGGTGTTTTAAAGCAAATCGCAAGCAACCGCTTGGCTTTATAGAAACAGACACCAGTAATTTATTTGTCCGTTTTTATGTCAATTGATTGATCATTCAAATTAATTTTGCTCAACAATCAGTAAATCCCAAAATCTCGAAATCCCCAATTCGCTTTATGTCGAAAAAACCATTGATACCGCTTTCCTTTAGCAATATCCAAAAGAAAACGGATGAGCCCCTGACTATACTGGCAGGCGATGTTGGCGGCACCAAAACAAATATGGCATTGTATCGTGTAGGCGAAACCGGTATCAGCCTGTTGCGTGAAGGACGCTATGCCTCGCAGGAATATACATCACTGGCGGATATCATTATGCAGTTTACCGGAAAAGAATGGCCGGGCCGCATCTGCATGGCGGTAGCCGGACCGGTTACCAATGGTAAGGTAAAGCTTACCAATTTATCCTGGCAACTGGACAGCAAGGCCATGACGGCTGCCTTACAGGTGCCGGTTGCTTTTATCAACGACCTGGAAGCAAACGGGTATGGATTGGCAGGCCTGCAAAGCAATGAATTAGCGGTTATTCATAGCGGTGATACCAACGCCACCGGCAATATTGCCATCATTGCCCCGGGTACCGGCCTGGGCGAAGCGGGGCTTTATTACGACGGCAAAAAATACCACCCGTTTGCTACGGAAGGCGGTCATAGCGACTTCTCCCCCCGTACCGAGCAGGATATTGACCTGTTTCGTTTCCTGCAACAGCAACATGGCCATGTAAGCTGGGAAAGAGTATTATCGGGCCCGGGTATCCATGCCATTTTTACGTTTCTCACTACCGTGGAGCGAAAACAGATTCCCGAATGGCTTTCTGAACAACTACAGAATGGCGATCCCAGTCCCATCATCAGTAACGCAGCCATTCACCAGCAGGAGCCCGTTAGCCTGAAAACATTGCAATTGTTTGCTCGATATCTTGCAATGGAAGCCGCCAGTCTTTGTTTAAAACTAAAAGCAACGGGTGGTTGCTACCTCGGCGGTGGTATCCCGCCCAAGATTCTGCCCCTTTTACAAACCGGCGACTGGTATAAACATTTTATTGATGCAGGACGTATGAAAAGCCTGCTGGCACAAATGCCCGTATACGTGGTACTGAATGATAAAACGGCACTACTGGGAGCAGCCTATTACGGTGCCTATAATATGTAAGCGTTACAGGTGGCGTCCGTAGCCTCAATCATTATTCCAGGTGCTGATCATTTTTTCTCCGCTCCATACCATCGCTGGCAGTTCGTACAAAAAAAACTTCGCCGTTTGCGGGTACCGGGGTATTCCTTGTGTAAGGGAATTGAACAACGCGGACATGTTTTTTTGGTATGAACCAGCCAGTGCTTTTTTAACGAAAACATCTTTTTCCATTCCTGGAACTGAAAGCTATAGGTAACAGCTTCGTTCACCAGTTGCCTTCGTTTTGCTGCTGGTATTTTACCGGTTTTGCTTTGTGGATGAATCCGCGTTATAAAAAGAATTTCATTTTTTATGATATTACCCACACCGGAAAAAATGTCCTGATCAAGCAGGGCATCACAAATAAGCGTTTGGGGTATTGCCTGTAGTTTTTTTAGGGCCTTTTTGGAATCCCAGGCCTTGTTCATAACATCTGCACTCCAGTCGTACGTTTCATACGGGTTGCCTTCCACTAGTTTTACCGAGCAGGTGTAAAAGTTTAATTCGCCTGTTCTGAATTTCAATCCAAGTCTTAACCCTGCCGGTTTTGTTTCATTGATACGATAGGTACCAAACATCAGTAAATGAATGCGAATATAAAAGCCGTCGAAACAAATAAGGAGGTGTTTGCCCCAGGTAAGGATGTTCTGAATGGTTTTTTTCTCCAGACGCATCAGATCAATCTTTGCATTACCACTAACACGGGTTATTCTTTTATGGTTGAAGTGATCAATCACTTCTTTTAAAATTACAATGGAAGGACCCTCAGGCATGGTTTCGTTGTTACAAACCCCATACCAGCCAATCACATTCGCGGATGGCATGTATACCCCATGACCTAACCCGGCAGCCTGCTTTAGACCGCCTCACCAGCTGCGCTGTCTTATTGTAGAAGTTTATCAACATACCACCGGATTACTTTTCGGCCTACCGCATGGCAATGTGTATTGTGGAAGGTTTTTTAATGGTACGTTTTTGGATTTATACAGGGCACAAGGTTTTTTTCATCTTACAATTTTTATCATATGCCAGTACTTACAGGAAAACGAGTGGCCATTCTTTCTGAGAACGGTTTTGAAGAAGTAGAATTGACCAGTCCCAAAAAAGCGCTTGAAGAGGCGGGTGCCAGGGTAGACATTGTTTCGGCCCAAAAAGGAAAAATAAAGGCATGGGATCATGATCACTGGTCCATAGAGCTGGAAGTTAATGTGAACCTGGATGATGCGAAATCAGCGGATTATGATGCATTGATGATACCAGGCGGCGTGATAAACCCCGACCAAATGCGTCTGCATACCAACTATATCCATTTTGCGGAAGAATTTTTAGAAGCTGGTAAGCCGGTGGCAGCCATTTGCCATGGTCCGCAATTGCTGATAGAAACCGGCATGATCAGCGGTCGCGAAATGACTTCCTATCCTTCTATAAAAACCGACCTGGTTAATGCGGGCGCCAACTGGCATGACAAGGAAGTGGTGGTAGACAACGGGCTGGTCACCAGCCGTAGTCCAAAAGACCTGGAAGCCTTTAATAAAAAAATGGTAGAAGAAATAGCGGAAGGCACACATGCTTCAAGGGGTGCTTTTACACAAACGCATAGCATTACGCATTCTTAGACCCGCTACCCGGGCGGTTATAATAACTATAAGCGAAGTAATCAGTGGCTGATGGGGAGATATATCCACAGCAGCCCGATTATTGTTGCAGTAATATTCTGGTATGTTTTTTATACGTCTTTATTAAAAAGAAAGCAATGAAAAACAAGGACACCAATAGACGGGAAAAAAAATTCCCGGTAAGAGAGGGCGGTGAAGACAGTTCCATATTGCACGATAAAAAGCCACCTGTAAAGGATTCGTATCCGCAACCCCAACAAAAAGATAAGCAACAAAAAACGCAACCGGAGTTTACAGAAGAACAGCCCAACCGTAAAAGTCCGAACACCTCGAATCATTCAAAAAAATAAAACCAATGCTATGCAATCGATCTGGACGGGAGCCATCGGCTTTGGCCTGGTAAATATTCCCATAAAACTTTTCAGCGCTATTCAGGACAGCAGCCTTGATCTTGATATGCTCGACAAAAAAGATCACGCGAATATTAAATTCAAACGGGTTAATGAAAACACCGGGAAGGAAGTTCCCTGGGCCAATATTGTGCGCGCATTTAATATGGATGGAAAATATGTAGTGCTGGACGATGATGATTTTGCCCAGGCAATGCCCGAAAAAACAAAGACCATTGGCATTGATACATTTGTTGATGAAGAAGACATTGACCCTATTTTGTATGAAACATCTTATTATATGGAGCCGGAGAAACAAGGCAAAAGAGCTTATGCGCTGTTGGGGACCGCGCTTACAAAGTCAAAAAAAGCCGGGCTGGGTTCCTTTGTACTGCGTAACAAGGAGCATCTTTGCCTGATCAAGGCAGCCGGTCATGTGCTGGTGCTGCATCGCCTCCGGTTCGACCAGGAAATACGAGATACCAAGGACCTGGACATACCATCCGTGGTGCCCAAACCTACAGAACTAAAAATGGCCCTCTCATTGATTGATCAATTATCGTCTGATTTTAATATAAAGGATTATAAGGATGTGTATTCAGACAAGTTAATGAAGCTGATAAAGGCGAAAGCAACCGGTAAGCGGGCGCCTGTTCACAAAATGAAAGTGGTTCATTCAAATACCCGCGATTTAATGGAACAGCTAAAAGCAAGCCTTGATACCAAAAAGAAAAAAGCGTCCTGATGCTTACCCTTTACAACAAAAAAAGAAATTTTAAAAATACGCCGGAGCCGGCGGGTCTTCAAAAAGCCGCCTTGGTCGCTCATCGGTTTGTGGTACAAAGGCATGATGCCTCCCGTCTTCATTTCGATTTCAGACTGGAGCTAAACGGTGTGCTTAAAAGCTGGGCCATTCCCCGCGGCCCTTCATTAAATGCAGCCGATAAACGGCTGGCAGTGCATGTAGAAGACCACCCTGTATCTTATATTGATTTCTCCGGCATTATTCCCGATGGTAACTACGGCGCCGGAACAGTTGAAATATGGGATCATGGTGTTTACAAGCCCGTAGACGAAAAAGGAAACGCGCTTACCGACCGACAGGCGAGTACCTGGTTAAAAAAGGGCCAGCTAAAATTTGAACTCTGCGGAAAAAAATTACAGGGCGGGTTTGCCCTGGTACAACTAAAAAACGATGAAAAAAACTGGTTGCTTATCAAACACAAAGACAGTTATGCCATAAACAGGCAATACAATGCAGATAAAGACAGGACTAAGGTTCCCATAAAAAAAGCGGCAAAGAAAAAACAGGCAGCAGCAAAAACCACAACGCCAAAAAGATCGGCGAGAACAGGATCCGCATCTGGTAGTGAAAAAGAAAAAGCTGTAAAAATAAACAACCACGTCTTGCAACTAACCAATCTCAACAAGTTATACTGGCCAGCGGACAAAATAACCAAGGGAGCGCTGATTGAATACTATGATAGAATAGCTCCTGTAATGCTGCCCTATTTAAAAAACAGGCCGCTTTCTTTGAAACGAAATCCAAATGGCATTGCCGATAAAGGTTTTTACCAGAAGAATGCCGGCGGCCATTTTCCCGCCTGGTTAAAGACTGCTCCTTTCCGGGCCGATTCTACCGGCAAAACTGTTCACTATACCCTTTGTAATAATAAAGCTACCCTGCTCTACCTGGCCAACCTGGGTTGTATAGAAATAAATCCATGGAGTTCTTCTATAAATAATCCCGATAAACCGGTGTACCTGATTATTGATATTGATCCTTCGTCCGGAAATAGCTTCGACCAGGTAATTGAAACCGTGCGGGTAACCGGGGAATTGCTGGAAAAAGCCGGCGCCGCTTTTTATTGTAAGACATCTGGCGCCACTGGTATGCATGTATTTGTACCCTTGCAGGCCAAATACGATTACGGACAGGTACGCAGTTTCGCAGAAATCATTGCCACCAGGGTACAGGAACAATTACCGGGCTTTACCAGCCTGGAGCGATCCTTGTCAAAAAGAGGCGAGAAAATTTATATTGATTACCTGCAAAACAGCAAGGGTCAGACAGTAGCGGCACCCTATAGCGTAAGACCGGTGCCGGGAGCACAGGTGTCTGCACCCGTACTTTGGAACGAAGTAAAGAAAGGATTGCATCCATCGCAATTCACCATTTTTAATATCGAAAAAAGAATACAGAAACTCGGCGATATCTTCTACATGGCAATAAAAAAAAGCATTTCTCTCAGGGCCTGCCTGAAAAAAATCGACTATTAATAAACCTCGGCTGTAGACCATGTTCTACACAAAGCGGGCAGTTGCTACTCAATTATTTACAGACCAATTGTTTTTAGCCATAAACAGCCGGTACCCAACACCCAAATAAAGCTAGTTTTCCGGCATCATTTTTTGACAGATATTGTTGTTAACCTAGTTTTTTAAAATAAAACGATGCGATATGAAAAACGAGCAAAAGGACAATCAAAACAAAAAACATAAAAACGAAGCCATAGACAGCTCCAACAATAAACAACCACCGGCCAGCGATGATTCTTCACCTTCTCACAGCAATACCATGGTAGGTAAAGATGGCAGGATTGGAAAGGCACACAACGATGCCTGGACCAATGATAACAACAACCGGAATGAAAACATGAACCCGGTAAGAAACAATAAGACTGAAACAGAACCAGAAATAGACGCTCCAATTTACGACCCCGAGAAAACGGAAAAAAAGTTACCCCGGATGGAAGACAACAAAAACAAGAAATAGATCCGGAAGCTATGTGAAACGGAAAACTTACCTCTGAGATTGAATCCGGGTTAATAAAGCCCGGCCTGAAAAATGGCCGGGCTTTGCTTTTTCGGTGTTTTATTTGTACAGGGTTCGTTTATTTTCTATTGATCGACGTAAGACCGGCTACCTGAGATCAGGGTTACCGAGCCCTTCATCACAAACACGCCGCCCGTTGGGCATTACATTTCGGCATAATACACATAGCTGCGTTCTTGCATGAAGCGCGATGACTGGCTATAAAATTGCCACAACCCGCTAGCAAAGTATGGGCTCCCCCAGAAAATAAAAAACCAGGAAGCGAATGCTTACTTATTCTTTAAAATTACCCTTAAACGCCTGCTTGAAAGCCAGAAAATCTGGGATGGATACATGCTGAACATAGGGATTATCGGGGTTATGATAGATATATTCCTGGTGGTAGTTTTCTGCCGGGTAGAATTTTGTAAAGGATAGTACTTCCGTAACAATCTTGTCTCTGTATTTTTTCTCACCCGTTAAGGTCCGGATGGCTTTTTCAATAACTTGTTTTTCCGTATCGTTCCGGTAAAAAGCAATAGAACGGTATTCGGTGCCCTCGTCATTACCCTGTCGGTTAAGGGTAGTGGGATCCTGACTGGCAAAAAATGCCGCCACCAGTGTTTCGAAAGAAATTTTGGTGGGGTCATAATATACCTGCACCGTTTCGGCATGACCGGTTTCTCCACTGGCAACTTTTTCATAATCAGGACGGGTATCTTTTCCGCCGGCATAACCGGCTACGGCATCTCTCACTCCTACCAGGCTTTGGAATACAATCTCCGAATGCCAGAAACATCCTTCCGAAAAATCGGCTACGGCTTCCTTTGAAGCAGGCGCTTTTGGATTACCCAGGGGAATGGCAAGCCCCGCTTCTTTTTTCTGGGCGCAGGCCAGCAGCGAAAAAGAACTCAATAATACTATGATTAGTTGCTTCATATTTTTCCCCGATTTAAAAATTACCTATGGCCGGTTTGCGGTATTATTCTTTTGAACTCATGGGCGGTTTATCACCTTCCGGTACAAATATCAGTGCAGCTGAATTCATACAGTAACGTTTACCAGTAGGTGCAGGTCCATCATCGAATACATGCCCCAGGTGTGAACCGCTTTTGCTGTCAACTACTTCCCAGCGTTCCATACCATCGCTGTTATCCAGTACCAGTTTAACAGCATCCGGGGTTACCGGTGCAAAAAAGCTGGGCCAGCCGGTGCCGGAATCAAATTTGGTGTTGGCACTAAAAAGTGGTTGTAAACTGGCCGCGGAATAATATATTCCTTTTTTATAGAAATGATCATATTTGCCGGTAAAGGCCCTTTCCGTACCTTCTTGCCGCAAAACATCATACTGCTCCGGCGTAAGCCTCGCCTTCCATTGCGCATCTGTTAGTTGAACAGGATAAACCGTACCCTTTTTAGCAACCGGCGGATCGGGATATTTTTTTGATTGTGAGAAACCGTTGCCGGCTGTAAGCAGGCAGGCAAAAAAAACAACAAGAAAACTTGAGCAACGCATAAAATTGATTTTATATAGAACATATACGAAGGCGGTCTTGTTTGGGTTTCGTACAAAATATAAAAAAATTTGGTGCAGGGGGTCGGATAGCCAGCGCCCGCGCTTAACAGCACTTTAACAAATCCGCGATCGCTGTGATTTTACCCATCAATTGAGTACCCGAAAAGGGCGGCATTCCTGCCTGCCGCTTACTTGCTATGGCTTTCCCTGTAATGCTCCAGCAAAATATCACCCCCAAAATCGTTGTTGAGATCGCGTATTACCGTATGAATATGGTTAGCGTTGTCCTGGGAATTATCGTATTCAATGATAATTGAAGGCCCCTGGATCCTGTAATAATAAGGTTTGCCCAAGACTGGTTCCGTATAACCCGCCCAGCTAAACCAGAGATTATTCAATCCCGCGGTCTGAATTTCTTTCAGCATATTATCGGCAAACAATTTTGTATAGCGGTGAATATACAGGCTTATCAACTGCAGCAGTAATTGCTGGTGGGCAGGTGATAACTCACTGTAACGCACACCTGAAGGATGTTCAATCATGGCCTTTCTGCTGGCAGCGGTGATAATATCCTTTGGGACGGTTATGTCCATAATTGCTTTTTTTAATTCGCCGGGTAGCAATGCGTGCAGCATGGCAAAACCTTTGTCCGTTTCCTCCTTTAAAACATTCTCCCCTTTATGTGGTCCCTGCTGAACAATCGCCGGGTTAGAACCCAGGAACGAAGGCGTGCCCGCCACCAGTACCTTTTTATTGGCCGAAAAATGAAATGCAACATGGTGCCCTTCAAAACGCCAGCCCCAAATAGTTTTGGCAGAGGGAATGCCGAATATGGTAAGAAAATATTTCCCGGGGTCCCGAAAATGATCTTCTGGTTTTCGATGCTCCATTTCCTTTAACACATTATCAAGCAGCATAATAGACTGTATCTTTTTGACGGTTTTATCTGCCAGGCTGGTTTTTAATAAATCCATAACGGCTGTGCGTTCAGCGGTGTTCAACTCATTCATGGAAATCCCTTTGCGATCCTCCAGTGGGATATACATAAAACGGTACCGTTCGGCCGTGTCAAACGGGTAAAGCGCTTTTGTTTTTTGCGTATCATTCAGCAGGGCAATAAAAGTATTTGCCTTGCCCACCAGGTCTTGTGCGGCAACCGGCCGGATAAAATAGAGACAGGCTGTTGTAATCAATAAAAAACGATTCATGGCTTTTACAAATTGGTAAAAAGTTTAGGTCTTGTGCTGTTAACGGTATGAATGTATGAATTTATCCCGGTCCACGGCTTTCCCATCAGGTATTTATTGCCGGGTTCATCCACTTCTATCCCGTTGAGGAGGCGGGTTGGTGGAGCGATCTATATGCTCTATAGTAGACTATTTTCTACAAATGACAACTATTTTGCCAGGCTGCCGAACCATAACTTATCTGATATCAATCAAATACAAACAGGCATCATTTTATCACCCAGCCCTGCGATTATCAACAACAACTATTATGAAAAGTATCTATTTTACGCTGGCCGTGTTCCTGGTAAGCACAGCAGCAATTGCACAAAATGCTGAACATGACAAGAAAGCCCTGCGCCATGACCTGGTTAAAGAAAGAGAAAAAAGACAGGAGACAGCACGCGATGTGCTAAGCGGTGAACCCGGAAAGGCCTGGGCCGACCACCATGACGCCGTGGCCTATCATGAAAACGCAGGTGCTGATGTGCGACGGATACAGCAACAGCATATCAAACATCGCCGTCATCACCCTCACGTGGTGGTGAGACAACATTACAGGCATCGCAGGCATTACGTTCATCACCGCCATTATGTTCATCACCGCCCGCGGCATACTGTGGTGGTAATACGCCATTAATACATTTTCAAATACAAATAAATGGCGGATTTATTGGCTTTCGCTTGCGGTGTTCAGACCTGATAACGCAATTTGGCACCGTAATGGGCAGGCAAATTTCACCCCTCTTGCTAACAGTCTGCCGTTTTCTCTCGGGCCGGAACCGGGGCATTCCGTACATTTAATACATGGACACAAACAAAGACCTGAGACTGGCAGTACTGATTGATGCAGATAACATCCCCTACAGTAATGTGCGGGGCATGATGGAAGAGATTGCTAAATATGGCACCCCCACTTTTAAACGCATCTATGGCGACTGGACCAAACCAACACTCAGCGGCTGGAAGACGGTCTTGCTGGAAAACGCCATTACGCCAATCCAGCAATACAGTTATACCAAAGGTAAAAATTCTTCCGATTCGGCTATGATCATTGATGCCATGGATATTTTGTATTCTGGTCGGGCCGATGGCTTTTGCATTGTAAGCAGTGATAGTGATTTTACCCGCCTGGCCACCCGTCTGCGCGAAGCTGGTATGCAGGTCATTGGCATCGGTCAGAAAAAAACACCGCACCCTTTTATTGTTGCGTGTGATAAATTTATCTACCTGGAAATCATTGCAAGCTTTTCTGCGGAAGCCGTTGCCGTTTCCAAGGAAACCGCTGCGCCCACACCGGTTCCGCCGGCACCAAAAGCCGATAAGGAGATGATACAATTAATAGCCGCCACCATTGCCGACCTGGCTGACGAAAATGGCTGGGCATTTCTCGGCGAAGTAGGTGCTTTGCTACTCAAGAAAAAGCCCGATTTTGACCCCCGGAATTATGGTTTTGCAAAATTGACGCCGCTCATAAAGTCGCTGGACCGCTTTGATATAGACGAACGCGAAACAGATAAAAAAGGAATTAAGTTAATTTACATACGGGTAAAACAATAGCCTGGTGCGGCAATCCGAAGTAAACCTGGCAACTGATATTTTTCTAGGGTGTATATATTTTGGCCCAAATGATTTATCAGGAACGATCGCCCGTAACCTACCGGGTAAAGAAGGAAATAAATGACGCAACGTGCCTGCTTTGTTAGGCCACATACAGCATGCCGGGGATAAATCATTCCTCAACAACCAACGAATTTTTAATTGGTAATAGGGTCATGGGGGATATTATCTTCCTCTTCCTCTTTCTCTTTTTTAAATTCGAGCCTGCCAAACTTAAATGAAAAACTGAGGCCAAATGAACGGAATGGGATCTGGCGCAGGCTATTCAGTACAAACTGCTGCCCAATTACTTCGGTTTCCTGTCGCACATATTTGTTAAACGGGTTAGTAGTGGTTAAGCCGATACTTCCTTTTTTATTCCAGAGCAATTTTCGGAAAGCAAAATTATAAGTGGTAAAGGACGGGTATTTCCCCTGCACCTCGTTGCGTGGCGAATTAAAACTGCCAAAGAATTCCGCTACCAAGCTTTTGCTGGCCTGGAAGCTGGCATTCAGGTTAATGCGATAATTAAGACTGTTTACACTGGAATTGTTTACAAAACGGTTGATGATGTATTTGTTGAACAAAGACAGGTTGCTGCGAAGCGTAAACTTTTCACTCACCGGCAAAGAACCGTAGAGACTAAGGCCATACATGTGTTCGGAGCCAATGTTTTCAAACGTATTCACAGACACATTGCTGTATACCGAATCGCCCACCAGGAAAGAAGGATAATAGACAATATAGGGTTGTATATCGTGCCGTGACCCGCGATAAAATAAATTCACGCTCAAATAACCACCTTTTTCAAAACCCCGGCTAAAACCCAGTTCTGCATTATCCCCCAGTTCTGGTTGCAGGTTGGGGTTGCCATGGCTGATATTTTTAGGATCCAGCGCATTGATAAACGGGTTCAGGAACTGGTAACCGGGCCGCTGTATGCGGCGTGTATAGCTCAACTTTAATGTCTGATTATCGCCAAAATGATGCGCAAACAACAAAGAAGGCGCCAGAGTATTATAGCCGGGTACCGCAACAATAGCTGCTTTTGAAAAATCAGCCTGGGTGGAAGTACGCTCATACCGCAAACCTGATTTCACTTCCAGCCATTTGCCAATTGGAAAGATAACCGATACATAGGCGGCATATACCTGACGTTTATAATACAACGAATTGGATTGCGTGCTATCATATCTGTAATTGGGGCCGGCGGTTGGTGAAAAACCTAATACCTCGGAAGCGCTGCTGATATTGCGGAAGCCGGCCTTGGCACCTGTTTCAAATTTTACATTGGGCGCCAGCGGCTGTACATAGTCAATCTGCATTTCCGTTTCGAGATCATTGCCGGGGTTACTGCTGTGCAATCCACTGAGAACCGAATCGCCTGCAGCATTGAGTTGTTGCTGTACATAATTCTGCAGGGAGTTGCCATGGCTGGTATTCAATTGTGCCGTAAGCTCCTGGTCTTCTTTTGCAAATGTTTTTTTATAGTTGAGGCTATAATCGTACGACTTTACATGGAAACGGTTCTCCGGCAAATAAATGGTTTTAACGGAAGAAAGCGGGGTGCCGGGTAAAGAAAGGCTTTCCATGATCAGTTCCTGGTTACTGGAACCCCCGCTCCTGTTACCAAAATAATCGTATCCAAAAGCTCCGGACAGGCTATTTCTTTTATTGATCTCCCACTCAAATCCAAGACCGGCGGTTATTCCGCTGCGGTGAAAGGTGCTGCTCCCGTTCTGCAGCAAATCACTGTGTGTGCTGGCAGCAGTATCAAACGAGCTGCGGTGCAATGCCTTTACGGTGGTGGAAGCGATTTGCCCATTACCGCTGATATACCCGTTTAACCCAAAATGTCCTTTGCGTGCGTGCAGGTTAAGCGACCCGTTCTCCAGTCGGCTGCCGGCGGATAAATTAATGTTTCCATTGATGCCCCTTACGCGGCTGTCTTTCAAAATAATATTAATAATGCCGCCGGTGCCTTCCGCGTCATATTTGGCGCCGGGGCTGGTAACTACTTCAATACTCTTTATCTGGCTGACGGGTATGGATTGCAGTGCTTCGGTAAGAGAATTGCCGAATATACTGGAAGGCTTGCCATTGATAAGAAACCGGATATTAGCATTGCCCTGCAGTTCCACATTGCCATCTGCATCTACAGATACCTGTGGTATCTTCTTTAACAGGTCTGTAGCCACGCCACCCTGCGCGGTAACATCCTTTTCCGCGTTGTATACCATCTTATCAATCTTATTCTCAATCAGCGGCTTCTGGGCCACCACGGTTACTGTTTCCAGGGTATGCGCTTTCTTTTCCAGCTGGATATCTGCCAGCCGGGCATTCGGTTGCATGCTGCTGATACGGGTAAAAATAGTATCAGCCTGGTAGCCGATAAAGTCAATAACGATTTGATAGCTGCCGGTATCCAGGCCTGCAACGGAAAAATTACCTTGGGCGTTGGTGGTAGTACCGTTTACGGACCGGCTATTGCCATTATAAAAAACAGCAATGCTCGCATATTCAACTGGCGCTTTAGAAGCCAGGTCCATTACTTTTCCGCTCACCATTCCTTTGCGGGCGGCAGGTATTTGCGTTTGTGCATCGCCTATATATGCTGTTAGCAGAAATGTATAAAGCAGGATTAAATACTTTGCGCAAGCTTGATTTTGCATAGAGGCAGCAAAATAAAGCAAGAATTCTGAATAAATACGGAAGATTCTACTAATGGAGGGAAAATTTAATACTATCCAAGGTCGTTTTTGAGAAAACCTGTGGTAGCCATTATGCCGGCTGATAAAAGGAAATGTTTATAGCTTTCTAATTGATTCCGATCAAGCATAAAAAAGGGGCCAGGATAAAAATCCAGCCCCGTTTAAATCCAATATCCTATGAAAAACCAATAGGATATTTCCAAATGGTATGCCAATAAATTATAGGCTTAACAGACCGGTTCAGGCTTCCTCTTTTTTCCGGTTACTGGAAAAATCGGTTTCATTTTGGGACGCCGGGCCACAGCAAGCAGCATGGTAGTGTAGATTAAAATTGTTAAATGTCGGGATCCGGAGACATAGTTATCGATCATAATAATCACGGTAAACTGTACTACAATTATCAACCGCTACGATTAAAGGAAAGTTTAGACTGAAACCCTATTGGTAATTATAACCACCGGTTCTTCTACTCAGCAAGCGCCAGCAAAGCGGTGGCTTTTGCAAACGGGGTACCTTATAAACTTTTTCTCCCTTACCCTGTTATTTAACCATGCAGTTAGCATTAAGCGTGCTTGATCAAACGCCCATCCGCCGGGGAAGCCATGCGGCGGCATCCTTACAGGAATCCATTGAATTGGTAAAACTAGCCGACAAACTCGGTTACAACCGTTACTGGTTGAGTGAACATCATAATACGCTAAGCCTTGCCAGCGCCACCCCGGAAATAATGATAGCAAGACTGGCTGCGGAAAGCAAACGCATCCGCCTGGGTTCGGGTGGTATTATGCTGCCCAATCACAGTACGTTGAAAGTAGCAGAAAATTTTCGTTTGCTGGAAGCACTTTATCCGGGTCGTATTGACCTGGGCATTGGCCGCGCACCGGGTGGCGATCGGCTGACGGCCCGCCTGCTCAATCCCTCGAACGATTTTGACCCGCAGGCATACATACAGCAGATTGAAGACCTGCAATGTTTTTTAACCGATACCGCGTCCGATGGAAATGCCAACGGCAAAATAAGGGCCATCCCTAAAATTGATACGGTGCCAGCGTTGTGGATGCTAACCAGCAGCGGCGAAAGCGCTTACCTGGCTGCCCATGCCGGCATGGCCCTAAGCTTTGCGCAATTCATTAACCCCGTTGGCGGCGCACAGGCAATTGCCCTCTACCGTTATCGCTTTAAACCATCTCCCCAACTGGCGGCACCCCTGGCCAATGCCGGTGTTTTTGTATTCTGTTCGGAGAACGAAGAAACGGTAGCCCGTAACCGTTCGCTGATGGATTACCGCTTCCTGGGTTTTGAGAAAGGAAGGATAGACGATATACCGGATTTTGAAACATCCAGCCGGTATGATTATTCACCCGCGGAATGGGAGCGCGTACTATTCAACCGCCAGCGCACCATTGTAGGCGGGCCCGAAGATGTAAAAGAAAAACTGCTGGCACTGGCGAAGGAGTTGGACGTCATAGAAATCATAGTGTCTACTTTTGCAGAAACCCGTGAAGACAGGTTCAGAAGCTACGAATTACTGGCGGAATGCATTCTACAGGCTCCGGAAAAGAATGGTTCTGCTGCCGGATAAGACTTAAATGCGCTCTTCCCAACTTATATCTCAGCGCATAAAAAAAGGGCCAGCACTTATTTCAAGTGCATGACCCTGGGATTAGGGGTTCTCAAACTGTACGAAAAAAAATTTTTATTTATTTTACGATAATGATTTGTTTTGCCAGCAGCGTGCTGCCGTCCGTTACGCTTACGATATACGAACCACTTTTTATATTTCCGTTCAATGCAACCGGCTGACGGCCTTGTATATTTTCCAGCGTTTGTTCAACCAGTTTTTTTCCATTCATGTCAAAGACAACCGCTTTTGAATGGGTAAGCGCTTTGCCAGTTTCTATATACAGGCTGTTGTTCTCTACCAGGGTAGGATAGATCTTTATTCCGGTTGATGTCTGGCTTTGCAGGCGTACCACAGCGGAATAGGTAACCGTTCCATCAAGATCGGTCATGGCAAGCCGGTAGTACAGGATATTGCCCGCTGCCTGCTGGTCGGTAAAGACATAAGCCTGTTGGCTACCCGTGTTGTTTTGTGCTACAATGGTTTGTATATTCTTAAAGCTATTGCCGTCTGCACTGCGCTGTACGGTAAAATCCTTAAAGTTGGTAGCTTCGGTTGCGGTCCAGTTAAGCTGCGCTTTTCCGGGTGCTGTGATAGCCGCTGTAAAGCCGGTCAATTTAACAGGCAACAAGGAAGCATTCATGTTAAAACTGATGTGTGCATAACCGGTGTTCTGGTAATACTCCAGTACAAAATCATAGGTGCCGTGTAAACTGGCTGAATAGGTGCTTATGGCATAAGAATGGTCTGTCCATTTATTGATAATCCAGGTAGCGCCTCCGTCAATACTGAAACGATAACCGTCATCTCCACCCACGGTGATAATATAAGTGCCTGCGGCGAGTATTGTGTTCAGGCGGTAACGGACGCTGAAGGCCTGCGTTTGTATAGAGCAGTTACTGGTAGTAACGGTAACAGCCGAACTTCCACCGCCGAAATTGTCGTCAAAATTAGGATTGGCTGTGCTTCCCTTGTTTATATATCCCTTGTAAGCGTCAAAATTCATTCCCTGGTATAGATAGCCAATCCAGGTATTGTTTGTACCATAAACGGCCGGATTGCCATTACCGGTGCAAATAACTGCGCTGCTGAAAGAAATCCTGTTGTCACCAAAATTTTCATAATACTCCAGCACCATATTATAAGAACCACTTAAATACACATTATAGGTGGTGGTGCCATAAGAACGATCAGTCCAGCCATTGATAACCCAGGTTGCGCCGCCATCAAGACTCAAACGGTAACCATCGTCGCCGCCCACAGTTATAGCATAGTTGGCCGTGGCAAATGTCTTGGTAAGTCTGTATCGTACGCTAAAGGTATCAGTATACACCGGACAGCCCTGGGTAGGAAAGTTTGTTTGCGCCGCAACAAATTTTTCATCGAATGCGGCCTCGCTGTTGCCCTCTGTTATATATCCTTTATAGCTATTAAAACTCTTGCCCTGGTACATATAACCTATCCAGGTATTGTCCGTTCCGTAAACGGAAGGGTTTCCCTGTGGTGTGCAGCCCTGTGCCTGGCCGTTAGTAATAAAGAACAGCGCAACAATCGCTGTTACTAAAGTTTGTAAAAATGGAGTGTAATGGTATTTCATAAAGTACATTTTCTAACTGGCAGATGAATTTCAAGCATGATACCAAATTAAACACGTCTGATAAACAAGCAGTTAGTCAATCATCGGCATTCCCATATTCCCTCCGGTGGAATAAAATTTCTTTTTTGGGAATCGGTACAAAATGGGAATTTGCGGCTGAGCGCTGAACCTGCAGCAGGTTAGCCGGAGGCCGGAAGTCGGATTGTTCTGGCGAATGATATGCGCAGGCAGCTCCATGCCCGTTCTATTGACGGTCGTTAACAAATCCTATGGCTTATATTTACAAAAAATCAGTAGCCGATGTGGTTTTCTTTCAGTAAAAAAAACTGGCTATTCCTGTTACCAGCTATTCTGGTAGGCGCCTGTGTAACCAATCCTTATAAAAGCACCAACAAGATCTACCGGCAGCAGGCAAAAGCCTTTGCAAAACAACTACGCAGCTTCCCCGAAATGGATTCCATACTGGCACCGGCCTACCCGGTAGGCACTACCAATTTTAGTTTGCGTAAACCCAATTTTGTTATTATCCACCATACCGCGCAAAACAGTTGCGAACAAACATTAAAAACATTTACCATGCCTTCCACGCAGGTAAGCGCCCATTATGTAATTTGTAAGGATGGCACCATACACCATATGCTGAATGACTACCTGCGCGCCTGGCATGGCGGTACGGCCAAATGGGGTAACACTACGGATATCAATAGTAATAGCATCGGCATAGAAATAGATAATAATGGCTTTGAGCCTTTTACAGTATCGCAGATCAGCAGCCTGCTTCGTTTACTGGCGGTTCTAAAAAAAGAATATGCCATACCGGCCACTAATTTCATTGGTCATGCAGATATTGCGCCCGGCCGAAAAGTAGACCCCAACAGGAATTTTCCCTGGCAGCAACTGGCCCTTAATGGTTTTGGTGTATGGTACGATACCACGTTTACCGAGGTGCCCGAACATTTTGATGCCTTGCAGGCCCTGCGCATTGTTGGTTATAATATAAAAGACAGCGCAGCGGCCATATATTCATTCAAACTGCATTTTGTTCAATCCGATTCTTCCAGCATTCTTACCGACCCAGATAGAAAGATTCTTGCAGACCTGGTAAAGAAATATCAATAAAGTAGGGTATTGCCGCATATTAATTAAATTCGCAGCAATGACCAGGAGCATGCTGCATTTGCTTAATGAAGGCCAGCGCCCGATACCGCGCACAAATCCTTCATGCACCGGAGTCTTTGTGCCAGTTAACCAGTACCGCAACCGGTTGCCTGTCACAGCACGTATTAAATCCAACGCATGACAGCAGAACACCAGCGCCTTGCAGTAAACGCAACACGTGAAATACCACTTGTACAATGGGGACCTTACCTGAGCGAGCGCCAGTGGGGCACCGTCCGGGAAGACTATACGCCTAATGGAGACGCATGGCACTATTTTCCCTTTGACCATGCCCATAGCCGCGTATACCGCTGGGGAGAAGACGGTCTCGCGGGCATATCGGATTATTTTCAAAACCTCTGTTTTGCCATCGCCCTGTGGAATGGGAACGACCCGATTCTCAAAGAACGCCTGTTTGGCCTGGGCAACAGCCAGGGCAACCATGGGGAGGATGTAAAAGAACTGTACTACTATTTAGACAATATTCCCACCCATTCTTACATGGAATTCCTCTACAAATACCCCCAGGAGGCCTTCCCCTACGATAAATTAAAAGACGAGAACCGCCAGCGCAGCCGCCAGGAACCCGAGTACGAAATACTGGATACGGGCATATTTGACAATAACCAGTATTTTGACGTACTGGTAACCTATGCCAAGCAGGGCATTCAGGATATCTTTGTAAAAATTGACATCACCAACCGCTACACAAAACCGGCCGACATAACGGTATTGCCCACCCTATGGTTTTACAACCGCTGGAACTATGGCGGACTCGATAAAAAGCCGGTGCTGACCGCTACCGGTAGAAACTCCGTAAAAGCCGAACATGAAAGACTGGATGACTATTTTTTTTATTTCCAGCCCGCGAACGACCGCTTTTTTACGGAGAATGAAACCAATACAGAAAAAATTACGGGTCTGCCCAATGAAACCATTTTTGTAAAAGATGCGTTTCACGATGCCATCATCCAGGGCCAGCATATACCCGCTCTGCGCAATAAGAAATCAGGTACAAAATTCGCAGCGGTCTATAAACTGAAAATACCCGCGGGAGAAACAAAAACAATTTATTGCCGCCTCAGCAATAAAGAAATAGACAACGCCTTTGTAAACGGCTTTGAAAACATATTTAAAACACGCAAAGAGGAAGCCAACGATTATTATGCCGCTATCTTGCCCAAAGGTGTAAGCGAAGACATGGCCAATATACAACGTCAGGCCCTGGCCGGTCTGCTGTGGAGCAAACAATACTATCATTTCGACGTAGAGCGCTGGCTTTCTACCGATGATGGCATTACGCCCGTCAGCGTGGGTAAAATGACCGGGCGCAACAACGATTGGAAACACCTGAAAAACCAGGATATTATTTCCATGCCCGATAAATGGGAATATCCCTGGTATGCAGCCTGGGATCTTGCCTTTCAGTGTATTTCAATGGCCGTGGCCGACCCAACCTTTGCCAAACACCAGTTGCTGCTGGTTATGCGCGAATGGTATATGAAACCCGACGGGCAACTGCCGGCGTATGAATGGAATTTCAGCGATGTAAACCCGCCCGTGCAGGCCTGGGCCGCCATGCAGGTATACAATATTGAAAAAAAACAAAAAGGAGGAATCGGCGATATTGTTTTCCTGAAAAAAATTTTTCAGAAACTTCTCATCAATTTTACCTGGTGGATCAACCGGAAGGACCTAAACGGCAACAATATATTTGAAGGCGGGTTTCTTGGGCTGGATAATATCGGGGTATTTAACCGCAGCTTTCATTTTTCGGGGGAAATGCAACTGGAGCAGGCCGATGGCACCAGCTGGATGGGTACCTATGCTCTGGATATGATGGATATTGCCCTCGAAATAGCCATGCACGATGATGCTTTTGAAGATACGGCTACCAAATTCTTTGAACATTTTGTACTGGTTGCCGAAGCGTTGAACGAACATGGTTTGTGGAACGACGAAGACAAATTCTTTTACGATGTATTATGCGTGACCGGCGCCGACCCCATGCCATTGCGCATACAGTCTATTGTAGGCTTGACCCCTTTGTTTGCTGTTTCAACCATCAGTAAAAAAGTATTGAACAAACTGCAGGATTTTAAAAAACGCATCACCTGGTTTGAACAATACCGTAAGAAAAACAAAAAATTCTGGCCAAACGAAGAAAGGGGCGATGGACAGGAACTGCTTTTATCACTGGTACAGAAAGACAGGCTGGAAGCCCTGCTTATCAGGTTGTTGGATGAAAAAGGGTTTTTATCGGATGGCGGCATACGTGCCCTGTCCAAATACCACGAAGACCATCCCTATTCGGTAACGGTGGAGGGCATTGTTTACAGCATCCACTATGACCCCGGCGATGCTACTTCCGATATGTTTGGGGGCAATAGCAACTGGCGGGGGCCTGTCTGGATCCCCATCAATTTTTTAATCATACAGTCAATTCGCAAATACGGCGATTTTTATGGCGATAATTTGCTGGTGGAATTCCCCGCCGGTTCAGGCAATAAAATGAACCTGGATGCCGTGGCAGATGCGCTTACCCAACGCGTTATCAGCTTGTTTGAAAAAGACGAAGCCGGCAAACGGCGCCTGTACGGGGAGTACAACTGGTTTTACCAACAACCGGGTAATGAACACCTGGTATTATTTTATGAATATTTTCACGGCGACAGTGGTAAGGGCCTGGGCGCCAGTCACCAGACTGGATGGACGGCATTGGTAGCCGAACTAATCAGCGAATACGGAAACAAGAAAAATAGTGCAGCGGAAGCAATAAAGACAGAAGCGGCCATTGTTTCCTGAGTAAAGCGTATGCAGGCGCCAATAACGGGTTTTGAAATGTCGGAAAAACGCTTTACTCTTTAGCCCTGCAATTCCTCACAATAATAACCCGCCTGCTGTAGGTTTTTTTCTATCATACCGGCGGAGATGCCGGGTTTGCATTCTACCCGAAGTACTTTGTCGATATCATGCAAATCTACATTCCATTTGATGATACCCTGGACGTCTGCCAGGTGCGGAGCCAGTGTGCTTACCTGTTTCCTGCTGCGAACATCCGTTTTAAAAACAAGGATTTCCATTCATCAAGATTTTAGCATGAACATTAATAATATCCCTTTGTACAATAACAATGTTTCGGCAAACTACCGCAACATGCTTGCGCAATACCACCGGCTTATACTGCTGAACCGGTTTCTTCACCGGGCTTTCTCCATTTAGCACAACGGTTGCTCCAGTCCTGTTTGAATTTTTCCCTTTCTTCCGGAGTCATATTCATCCATTTTTCCCTCATACCGCCCATGCGTTCCCGCCAGCGTCCGCCGGGGCCGCCACGCCACCCGCTGTGGAAACCGCCGAATAATATCTTACACAACACGAGTATCCCCAACGCCTGACCGAAACTGATGGTTCCTACATGAATAACGGCCGGCAATATGGCGTTCCATAAATACATCACCACAAATCCAAACAAAAGGATGGCAGCGGTAGCAATCATCAAAACTTTAATTGCCTTTTTAAAAAACCAGGTTCCCCTTTTCATACTTGTAATTTTATCTTTTTAATAATTTAATAATTCATCCTTTAATACACGAAGCCGGTCCCTGAGATGCAACACCGCGTACCGTTTACGCGATAGCAGGGTGTTAACAGTCTGGCCCGTCTGCGCCGCAATTTCTTTAAATGGTACGCCATCAATCTCATTCAGAACAAAAACTTCTTTTTGTTCCGGCGGCAATTCATTCAGCGCGTTTTCCAGCACCTCCCAAAACAGGGTTCGCAAATAAGCCGTTTCAGGATTGTCAGTATCATCAAAAAACAATTCCGTCCAGTCAAAATTTACATCTTCCTCTGTAACACCGTATATATTTTCAAGCGAGTCGGGCTTTTTTTTCCGTTGTTTGTCAATGATCTTATTCCGGGCCACGGTAAACAACCAGGAGGTTACCTGTTCAATGGGTTCCGGATTCCCAATAAACTGATAAAAGACATCCTGCAGAATGTCTTCCGCATCAGCCTCATTGCTTACCCTCCTGCGTATAAAACCCAGCAGGCGCCTGCTGTAATCATTAATAACGCGGGTGATATTGCTTTTTTGTTCTGCTGTCATGTTAGCCGGTATCGTCAGTACTTCGTCCATCTATAAAGTGATAGACGGACGGCAAGGTATTATATTTTGAAGCCCCAAAAATTTCCATTGCCGGTTTGTATGGCATGGACTTATACCGGATACGAAACCGGTAAAGAGCCGGTTTTGCCCGGTAAAAGAAAGCCGCTTTGCCTGGCCGGTACAAATTTATTTTACAAGGTCTGGATCAATCAAGGCGTATGAATAACATAAGTAACAATGCCCCAGATAAAAAATTCATTGCAGGAGGTATCCACTTCAATGGGTGATAGTTGGGCCGTTTCGGGTAACAACCGGACCTTGTTGAATGTTTTTTCCAGTCGCCGTATCAGCATCTCACCATTTAAAATGGCAATGATCACTTTGCCGCTAACGGGCTTAAGCGAGCGGTCCACAATCACCATATCGCCATCAAATATGCCGGCGTTGATCATGGCATCACTACGCACCCGCATAAAAAAAGTGGCTGGTTTATTGCGCACCAGCTGCTCATTTAAATCAATGCCCTGTCCGGCAAACTCATCGCCAGCGCTAAACCCACCGGCATGGTGCGATCCAATATCTTGCTGACCAGGCTGACCAGAACCTTTGTATGCAGCCCCATAAAGAATTTCTCCGTCCATGCCTATTTTTTTATTTGATCGCACCTACCATCAAAGATGGATGCGAAAAAGAGTCAAAAAATCGTCCAAATTTCAATCCGTATTCCCTGGCCTGCTGTAGGGCCCGGTGCAGCAGCCGAACAGGCAAATAATTTATTTTTTGAATGCTAAATTATTTAGTAAATTTATACTAAATATTTAATCATCAAAAACAATTTTATTCCAGATGGGCGCAGATAATTCCCTGGCTAATACCAGCCGGCCGAACGGTTCGTATGAATATTTGTTGGCAGGCTACCCGAACCTTGCTGTTTACAATAAGATAATGGCAGAAACGCAACATTTTTATAACGATTACCGTCAGCGGGTTACCATTAAAACAAAACCTCATATTGCCGTTGCCGGGTTTTTGGCCAGCGAAGCCATGGAATCAACCATTGTCAGGTGGATACAACGCATTTGCGGGACACAGCAAAGTTTTGAGGTTACGCTTAATAATTACAGCGGGTTTCCCCCACATACTATTTATCTCCGGGTGCTGGACCCCCTGCCCTTTCAGCAACTGGCAAAGCAGCTAAAAACGGTGGATGATTTTATACGCGCTTCAGCCTGTCCGCCGGCAAAATTGATAACCCGGCCGCACCTGAGTCTTGCCCGCAGCCTGCCGGAATCGGTTTACAATAAAGCGATGGCCGATTATGCGCAAAAAACATTTCACGAATCGTTTATGATGAATGAATTTCTATTGCTGAGAAGACAACACGCATTTGAAACCTGCAAAACTATACAGGTGTTCCGGTTAAGGCCGGCCGATAACAAGCTTTTCAGTGATGTGGCCTGATACATAATATGGTGAAATCAAAAAAAAAATGAAACCATCAGCACTCAGCCTGCCCGGCTATAAAGTAAATGAATACCTGCTGGTATTGAGCCCGCATGAAGCCCTGCGGAACAAAATAAAAGAGATAAAAGAAGAATTTTTTCAAAAATACCAGTCGCCAACCGTGCGTTGGGGAAAACCCCATATTACCCTGGTTCGTTTTCAACAATACGCCATGACAGAGGAACGTATCGTTAATCGTTTACAAACCGTAGCAATGGGTTACTATCCTTTTAAGGTTGAACTGAAAGACTTTGGAAGCTTTCCGTCGCATACCATTTTTATCAATGTGACCACTAAAGAACCTGTGCGGAGCCTGGTCAGGGAGCTGCGTCCTTTTCAGCAACTGCTGAAATTAAATACTGAGAATAAACCACATTTTATAGATGAACCGCACCTGCCCATCGCCCGTAAACTTATACCCTGGCAATATGAAAAGGGCTGGCTTGAATATAGCCGCAAGCATTTCACCGGACGGTTTATTGCAGACGGTATGTTATTGCTGAGAAGACAATTGGGCGGCGATAAGAATTACCAGGTATTAAAAAGATTTGAATTTATGAACCTGCCCGTGAGCACCCGGCAGGGAGAATTATTTGGTTAACAGATAAAAACGAATTAAAGAAACGCCTGGCCGGCCAACGCCGCAGGCTGCAACCGGCAATAGACGCCGGCCGCGGCCTTCCCGATCCTGGCTCTAAAAATTATAGTAACATGAAGGAAAAATTACAACAGGATCACTTTAAAGTGTCCGCAAAACAAAAAGAGGAACATTCCTCCTACCATACCGGGCGGGGCGCGCAGATAAATACGCCCAACCGGTTCCTGAATACGGCGTTAACGCGGGAACATATAGAGGGTATTGACGATTGGGAGGAAAGCAAACTTGCTACCCAGTATATAGAACAGGAGGCCAAAACGATTGTAAATAAAGTGGAAAGTCCCGACGTTGGCATGAGCTATAGCATGAATCCTTATGCGGGGTGCGAACATGGCTGCATTTATTGCTATGCCCGTAATGTACATGAATACTGGGGTTATAGCGCAGGGCTTGATTTTGAACAGAAGATCATTGTTAAGAAAAACGCGCCGCAATTGTTGCGTAAGTTTTTGATGCATCCAAAATGGGACTGCAGACCCATTATGCTCAGCGGCAATACAGATTGCTACCAGCCGGCGGAGCAGCGGTACCGGCTTACCCGCAGCCTGCTGGAGGTCTGTAACGAGTTTAACCAGCCCGTGGGCATTCTTACCAAGAACGCCTGGATCTTAAAAGATAAAGATGTATTGCAGCAAATGGCAAAAAAACAATTGGTATCGGCCATGGTATCCATCACCTCTTTTAATGAAGACCTGCGCCGTTTAATGGAACCCAGGACTACTACGGCCAGCCAAAAACTGAAAGTAATTGAGGAGCTAAGCAGTGCTGGGGTACGCATGGGTGTTATGATGGGCCCAATGATACCGGGTTTAAACGAACACGAGATGCAGCGTATCATGAAGGCCGCCCGCGACCATGGCGCCAGTTTTACCGCCTTTACTTTTATTCGGCTGAATGGCGCTATCAAATTATTGTTCCACGACTGGCTCTATAAAAATTTCCCAGACCGGGCCGATAAAGTTTGGCACCTGATTGAACAAAGCCATGATGGCAAGGTAAACGACACCCGCTGGGGGGTGCGGATGCGCGGGGAGGGAAGCATTGCACAAATGGTAGCCCAGCAGTATAAGAAATACGGCAAACTTTATGGCATGAATGCCGAAGAGTGGAGCCTGGACACCAGCATTTTCAGGCGTCCGGGCGGACAGGGAAAATTATTTTGAACCTTTATTTTGGCGGCATGCCCGCATGGATCTGCAATATTTTTTTGCGCCCGGTTAAGGTAAACAGCCGGCATCATAAAAAAATGGTTGCAGAGGATGGGCAGA
>JBDTVE010000203.1:0-9370 GCA_040007355.1 Bacteroidota bacterium
GGATTACCCATACAATACAGGTAAGGACTTCGTTTAATATAAAGGGTGAACGGGAGTGGCTTTTTGGAAGAGCATTGGAGCGGCTGTTGCAGGAACAGGTAGTAAATGTAATGAGTTGTTTTTCCCCAAACAAATTTTTCTGCGTTTATTTATCGAAATAACAGGCAGACGGTTGAAAAACAAAACCGCTCCGATAGTGGAGCGGATAAGCCATCTTTTGGTTATAAGCCCTTTAAAAAGCCCTTATGCCTGATTTTTTTCTTCCGCTTTCTGGATGGGGTTTTTGGAATTATTGGTGGCACGCAGTGCATGTTGTTCCTTTTTAAACGCCTGGAACATACTGGGTTCAACATCAATTTTTGGCCGCTGATATTAACCGTATTGATATTGGCGGTTTCTTTCAGCTTATCCAGTTGTACTTTAGTAACCTGTCTATCTTTGATAAATATTTTTATCACCCTTTCCTCATTCTTTCTCCATATTTGTGCCGGTATTTTTTCCATTTCCATTGTCCCGTCGGCATACGTCCATTCCAGGATAATGGGCATTACCAGGCCGCCTTTATTGCTGAAACTGAGTTCATAAAAATATTTGTCGGCCAGTTTTTGATTTAATGCCTCATCCAGGGGCTTGGTGCTGTTTTTTACTGAAGCGTTATATGGGGTAGTGTCATAGGCTCAGCCCGCGGTTATGCCGCCAGTAGAAATCATGAAGGGTGGTATCCGCATCCACTGCAAATACAATGTTTTTGTCTTCGCGGTTACTGATCTTGGAAATATCATCAAAACTGCTGCCGCCGGGTTTTGTAATGGTCTCGCGCAGGATGTTTAGACCGGTGGCCGGTTTGGTGTAGGCGTTAGGGCCAAAGCCCACAATGTTTTCGCTGTTTTACATAATGGGCTCCAACTGGTTTTTGGGTAGTCTCATATAGTCGGTAATGGTCCAGGCCGCCCCTTCCGGATGGGGGATTTATTGTCGAAGAGTTCCCCGGTCAGGTAATCTACAAATGAATTCAGGACCTCATCCACCCAGCTCCATTGTCTTTCATCGCTGTTGATGATTTTGGGAAAGAAATTATGAGTGCAGCTTATGCCGATGGATGCTATAATCAATGAAAGCTGTTTTTTCATCGTGCTCCTTTTTTTTATGCGGAAATCGCTTAAAGGCCATGTCTGCAGAGACGACCAAAATTATCAGCGAAGCTACCCGAATCCAGCCTATTCTTGAAATCTTTAACAATTGAATTAATACAAAAGACAACAGCAATACTGCGGCTACCACCAGCAGTTGTGCCAGCTCAATACCAATATTAAATGCAAACAGGTGCGGCACCAATCCCTCCCTTCCTTCCAGGTCAAGAAAGGAGCTGGCATACGCAAGACCATGGATAAACCCGAAAAACAATGCAAAAAAATAGATCAGGGGGAGTTTTTTTTGTTGGTCGCCAGTTTTTTGCACCAGGTTATTTATGGCAGTTGCTGCAATGGTAAGTGGTATCAGGAATTCTATCCAGCTGGTGGGTACGCTTACGTAGTTAAGGGCGCTGAGGGCCAGGGTGGTGGAATGCCCAATGGTAAAAGCGGTTACCAGTACGGCTACTTTTCTCCAGTCATTCCAGCGGTAGCGCAGACAAAGTGCTGCTACAAAAAGAATATGATCCATGGCCGCCCAGGTAAGAATGTGGTCTATGCCCAGGCCAAAATATAATTTAAAGTCGTTCATGGAAGTTTTTCTATACAGCCCTGCGGCTTAAAATAATAAACAGTACCGAAGATGGAAAATAATCAAGAGATTTGTAGTAGAAAAATTTTGTTTATCAATGACTGCAATATTTTATAAATGGCTGCTGATAACCATACTGGGCCTTTCCCATCCTTTTTATGTAAGCGTTACTGAAATAAATTACAACGCAAAAGAGAAAATACTTGAAGTTTCCTGCAAGCTCTTCCTGGAAGATACGGAAAAAGCACTCCAGAAAAAATTGGGCATGCCGGTAGAACTGACCAATCCCAAAGATCCAAAAAAGGCGCAACAGCAGGTGAGCGAGTATGTAAAAAAACACCTGGTAATAAAGGCAGACGGCAAATCGGTTAACCTGTCATTCATTGGATATGAAGTAGAAGGCGCTTCCTTGTGGAGCTATTACCGGGTAAACAATATTGCCACTGTACATAAAATAGAAGTAAGCAGCAACCTGCTTTATGAGTTATATGATACCCAGATTGGCATTGTGCATGTGCAGGTGGGGGGAAACAAAAAAAGTTCGCGGGTCAACAACCCGGAAACAAATATGAGTTTTGAATTTTGAGATGCGGCAGTGGTTGGTTTGAGGCCGTTATATCAAAAGAATTTATTGGATTTAGTGCGCCCTATTATTCATAGCCCGGCATAAAATACAGGCCAATTCTCTATCATTTCAGGTAAACCAGTTGGCCCAGGTGGTAACTCTGGTGGCTGGTCCTGTTAATAAGGATATTCAGTTTATTCCGGTGCGGCTCCCGGGCAAAGTCTTCTTCAGACACCGTGGTATGACGGCTAATCCATTCTTCGGGCGTGGTTTTATTGATGTGTTGGGTAAGTTTTTCATTGATTTCTTTCCAGTATTTTTTTAAGTCCTCCAGCGATGGCCGGGCAAGACCTGATTTATCGGGGTTGGTAAGAAAAATGGTATCCAGCCCGGGATGCAGCTTTTCTCCAAAACCCAGGATGGGGAGCATGGCATCATTTACCGCAACCAGGTGCCCAATAAGATAAATGCCGCTGTTTCTGCCCGGTGCCGTGTCTGCCGCCAGTTGTTCTTCAGACAGTGTTTCCAGTATTGTGTCAACCCGCTTGTTTTGTTTTTGCCATTCGGCCACAATCATTTTTATTAGTAATTCTATTCTTTCCATAATAAAATATTTGGTCTATGGTATCGATCTTTTGACAAGCATGAATAACGGCGAGTTAAGACTATACTGCGGTTTATCATTCAGGTTAGTCATTACGTGTACTGGGCTTCTTCCGCATATTTTTTTATCTGAACCAGGATGGGGTTCCAACCTTCTCCGTTGTTATAGACATCTTGGTAGCGTTTTTCACCGTCTGTGGCCTTTTCAAAGCCCTCCTGGCTAACGGTTAAAGTGGTAATGCCATTCTGTTCGGTAAGCCGGTAACTTACCTGTAAATAATTATCGGGTATATCGGCCATGTTTGCATTGGGGTCAATAACGGTGTAGGTAAGTAGGGCAGGCGGTTCAATGGCTATAACGGTACCTTTTACAAAAACGGTATCCGCACCCTGGTAGTTGGCCCTCCAGAGCAACGGACTACCGGGTTTCCAGTCCGAAACCGTTTCGCAGCCAAACATGTATTTTTTTGTCTGTTCAGGATTGGTGAGCGTATCCCAAACTTTGCGCGCTGGAGTATTGATGCGGATGCTGTTTTCTACAACCAATTTATCCATGATATTATTTTTTTAAAATGATGAAGCAACAAACACCATTTGTTTAGATAAGCCCTGCACCCACCGCGGTTACAATTACATTGATCAGACCTTCCACCGCCTTGGTAGTCTTTTCCAACACGCCGGCCAGTTTGTCGAGTTTTTTTGCAGAATTTGCAATTTGCTCAGTCAGGTCTTTTAAAGCCGATGTATCTGCACGGAGCGTTTTTACCAGTTCGTCCTGAAGGCTTTTAATGATGGATCGTTCCAGGTTGCGGAGGGTGACCGCTGTTTTTTCAAGTGCTTCCCTGTCTTTTGCGGAAAGCCCTTTTAGTGCCCTGGCATCTTCAACGGCATCCATGGCATCACTTACCTGGTCGAGTGTTTTGATTTTGGATGTATCCATGTGTTTAATTTTTAATAACATCCATTTGCTGAAGGGTAGATTTTACATCGCTCACACTATCATATAGGGTTTGCAGGTTGGCAATGACTTCCTTCAAATCTTTTTTTTCCTGCAGGGCAGCCAGCAGGCTTGCATGGGCGTTGCGCAACCGATGGGTAGCGGCTATGGTTTGGGATCTTAATTTTTTAACCTGGTCAAGATCGCCTTTCAATTCAAGATAGTCCCGTTCATTTTGTATCACCGGTTTTTTTTGATTTAAAAAACTTTTATAGTTGGACTGGATACCGCGCTCTTCATTTTTAATAAGGAAGTCAATATTGGTGGACTCCAGGAACTCCAGCAGGTTATCGGTCATTACTTCTATCAATGTATCTGAACGGGGTACAAATTCACGGATGGCCCTGGCCTGTTTGGTGCGGATAAGTTGTTTGCCGCCTGCCAGAATCAGACTTCCAACAACACCACCCAGCCCTCCGGGCACGGGTGTAACGCCGGGAACATTGTTATAGGTGGTGATCAATGAGTTGAGATCGGTACCAAAAGTCCTGGCCTGTGAATCCAGGTCTGCTGCATGTTTATCCGACGATAAAAGGAGCAATGCCTTTGCATATTTATCAATTATCTTAAAGGTAATATCCGCTTTTGCAGACGATTTGTAATCGTCTGTCATGGCCACGTACAGGTTGTTCAACTCTTCAATGTGGGGATCGGTATCCTCCAGGGAGTTGGCAAAATAGACACCTCTTTTTACCCGGATGTCGGCCAGCACCCGCATGATCTTACTGGGGTAAGCGGAAAAATGAGCGCTGGTAAGCGCAAATTGGTTAACGGCGGCCACTTGCGAACTTGTCAATGAGGCACAACTGCCTAATAACACAAGCAGGGCAGTGCATATACACAGATTTTTTTTCATAAATAAGCAGGATAAAAGTTCAGGCAGCACCCGCGCCTTACCGCAAAGTAGCCCATTTTTTTGACCTGATAAATATTTTCGGAGACACGAAACGCCGGCCTGTCTTGCGGTTAAGGCAGATAAAAACTACATTTGCCGAATGACCAGACAACAACTGATTGAACAGATTCGCAGCAAAAAAACGTATCTCTGTATCGGCCTGGATACAGACATCAACCGCGTACCCAAACATCTTTTAACGGGCGAAGATCCCGTCCTTACTTTCAATAAAGCGATAATAGATGCCACGCGGGATCTTTGTGTAAGCTATAAGATCAACACTGCATTTTACGAAGCGCTTGGATGGAAGGGCTGGGCAACCATGGAAAATACCGTGCGCTATATTGGAAAAGAACATTTTACCATTGCAGATGCCAAACGCGGCGATATTGGCAATACCGCCGACCAATACGCGCGGGCTTTTTTTGAAACGATGTCTTTTGATGCGGTAACCGTTGCGCCCTATATGGGGGCCGACAGCGTGAGGCCTTTCCTGGAGCATCCCGATAAATGGGCCATTGTACTGGGACTTACTTCTAATAAAGGAGCGGCCGATTTTGAATTGCAGCTCATGCGGGGAAGTGTTGGGGAGGAAGAAAAATTATATGAAAAAGTGTTGCGGACGGCGACTAGCTGGGGCACTACCGGCAACCTGATGTTTGTGGCCGGAGGCACACAGGCGGATGAATTTATCAGTATCCGAAAATTGGTACCGGAACATTTTTTGCTGGTGCCTGGTGTTGGCGCCCAGGGTGGCAACCTGCGTGAAATTTCAGCAATGGCAATGAATAATGATATTGGTCTATTGGTAAACGTTAGCAGGTCGGTTATTTATGCATCCGACCGGGAAGATTTTGCAGCCACCGCCAGAGCCGTGGCGCAGCAATACCAGTCTGAAATGAAGGGCTACCTGGTTTAAGGGCAAAGCCATAGGAGTTTTATTCCGACTTCCGCCTGCGCCAGCCTGTAAATGCCGGCTAATTTTTCTTTGGCACCCCGCGTATAAAGTTGCCTGTTTCCGCCGTCCACCAGGGATGTATTTCATAGGCGAGCCTGCCCGATACGATGGCCGGGTCTGTTTTTAACAATGCCTCCGCTTCTTCTTTGCTGGCGCAATCGAAAATAAATATACCCCGCCAGTTGCCATCATCTCCAAATGGCCCTGCCAGTTTTAGTTTTCCTTCATAATACAGCTTATTGATATTTGCCAGGTGTGCTCGTTGTACCGCGGCTTCGGCCGCCGAATCCTGGTCGTGGCTTTCTCCCCGGGTCAGCATCACAAAAAAATACTGGCGTAACCGGTCTTCCGGTTTATTATGATGAGTAGGGGTATGAACTGGTTTCTTTTTCCCGGTCTGAGCCTGCACGGCCGGTAGTACCATGGCAAGGGAAAGAATGGCAATGAGTATTTTTTTCATATACCGGATATAAAAGCAAATGGCATACCAGCATAAATGGTGTGGCCCGGGTTAAAATGCTGGTCGGCCAGGTTCCATGTTCAACTGGTGAAACTTTGGAGGGCTGTCCGCTGTTTTTCTTATTTTCGTCTTTATTTGTACTGAAACCGGTGCCCACGGAGGGGTTTGGGGTATGATAAAAACAGCCATGCAATGCGGGCAGGCGGTGCCCTTGTATTTAGCACGCGGCCTGGGCGTATGATCCGCGCGGGTAGCAATAAAACTGTTTTCTATGACTAATGATTTGTTTCAGAGCCCGGATTATTTTCAGCTGGACGAACTGCTGACCGAAGAACAGAAACTGATCCGGGAAACTGTTCGTTCATACGTAAAAAAAGAGATTTCCCCCATCATAGAAGAGTATGCACAAAGGGCCGAATTTCCCCGGCAGATTGTAGCGCAATTGGGTGCGCTGGGTTGTTTTGGGCCAACCATACCGGTGGAATACGGTGGCGGAGGATTGGATTATATCAGTTATGGATTAATGATGCAGGAGCTGGAACGGGGAGATAGCGGGGTTCGGTCCACCGCGTCCGTACAAGGCTCGCTGGTGATGTTCCCGATTTACGCTTACGGGAGCGAGGCACAAAGAAAAAAATATTTGCCCGGGCTGGCCAGCGGGGAATTACTGGGTTGTTTTGGTCTTACCGAACCCAACCACGGCAGTGATCCCAGCGGCATGCTAACGACCATTAAAGCTGCCGGCAACCATGTGGTGCTCAATGGCTCAAAAATGTGGATCAGCAATGCCCCCTTTGCACAGGTGGCTGTTGTATGGGCCCGCGATGAAGCGGGCATTATACGGGGTGTTATAGTTGAACGCGGCATGAAAGGTTTTGCCACACCCACCACCCACGGCAAATGGAGCTTACGGGCAAGTGCAACCGGGGAATTGGTTTTTGATAATGTACAGCTACCCAAAGAAAATATTTTGCCCAATATACAGGGTCTTAAAGGCCCGCTTAGCTGTTTAACCAGAGCGCGGTACGGAATTGCCTGGGGAGTAGTAGGTGCAGCAATGGATTGTTATGATACGGCGCTGCGTTATGCAAAAGAAAGAATACAGTTCGACAAACCAATTGGGGCCTTCCAGCTGCAGCAAAAAAAACTGGCGGAAATGATCACCGAAATAACCAAGGCACAATTATTGAATTGGCGGCTGGGTGTGTTAATGAACGATGATAAAGCAACGCCGGCACAGGTAAGCATGGCCAAACGCAATGGATGTGAAATAGCGCAGGATATAAGCCGCGAAGCGCGGCAGATACTGGGTGGCATGGGCATCACCGGCGAGTACAGCATTATGCGGCATATGATGAACATAGAAAGCGTAATTACGTATGAAGGCACCCACGATGTTCACCTGCTGATAACCGGTATGGATATAACCGGGCTGAATGCCTTTAAATAAACTTTTCCAAAGTTTTGAACTTCGGAAAAGTTGAGCAGCCTAGCCGCCAGAAAACGCATCGGCTAATTCCGGGTAGTGGCCGGCGCTGAGCAATTCCCGGCTATCCATTTTTTGAACGGATCAACAACTTAATATGAGGGTATTTCTGATAGGTTTTATGGGTTCGGGTAAAACACACTGGGGAAGGTTATTGTCGCGCCACACCAGCCTGCCTTATTTTGATTTGGACGAGGTCATCGTGGAAGCCGAGAAAAAAAGCGTGCAGCAAATCTTCCACGACAAGGGAGAGGAATATTTCCGCGTTAAAGAGCAGGAAGTGCTGGAAGCGCTTGCCGAAGACCACGATGATATCATTGTATCTACGGGCGGCGGTACGCCCTGTTTTTTTAACAATATTGATTTTATGAGACAGCAGGGCAAGGTGATATGGCTGAATACTTCTGCGGATATATTACTGGAACGCCTGTTGCGCCAGAAACACAGCAGGCCGCTGATAAAAAATATTTCCGACGCAGGTCTGAAGGCGTTTATCATTAAAAAATTGCAGGACCGTAAAATGTATTATGAGCAGGCGCATGTGGTGCTGCACGAGGAAACCATTACACTGGAATCGTTACTTAAATCAATAAAGGATGCATAGAGGGTTTTTAATTACGGCTTCATTTTTTGGTGCCCTGTCCGTTGCCTTGGGCGCGTTTGCGGCCCATACTTTAAAACAAATAGCAGCAGCCGATACGGTGGCTGTTTTTGAGACGGGTGTTCGCTACCAGTTTTACCACACTTTTGCGCTGCTGGCAGTCGCTATTTTATATGAAAAATATCCGGGCAGCCTGCTTCGGTGGGCGGGTAGTAGTTTCCAGGCGGGTGTGGTTTTGTTTTCCGGTTCCCTCTACCTGTTAACTGTCTTAAAGATGTACGAGATCAAGGGATTGCTATGGGTAGGTTTTTTTACCCCGTTGGGCGGCCTGTTTTTTATTGCAGGTTGGATACTGATAGTCATTGCGGCGATTAAAAAAAACACCGTACATGAATAAGCGCGTTGGTTGTTCCTGGAGCGGTGGTAAAGACAGTTGTTTTGCATTGATGCAGGCCGCGCGGCTGGGCTACCAGCCATGCGTATTGGTTAATATGATGAATGAAAACGGCAAAATCTCACGTTCTCATGGCCTGCCATTATTTCTATTGCAGCAACAGGCGGCATCCATGGATATACTCCTGTTGGCAACCCCTTCCACCTGGAACGAATATGAACAACATTTTCTCTCGGTATTGAAAAAGGCTGGCGAAGAACAGGAAATTGGGTCCATGGTTTTTGGTGACATTGATTTACAGGAACACCGCGACTGGGAAGAGCGGGTCTGCGCAAAAAGCGGCTTAACGGCGCTATTGCCGCTCTGGCAGCAAAACCGGAAAGAACTGGTTTTTCAAATGCTAGATGCGGGCATCCAGGCCATGATTGTTTCCTGCAATACCAACCTGGGGGAAGCCTTTCTGGGCCGATACCTGGAGCCGGAACTGATTCTCGAACTGGAAGAAAAAGGTGTGGATGTTTGCGGCGAGAACGGCGAATTTCATACTGTTGTTACACATTGCCCCCTGTTCAGGGAGGCACTTGCACTGCCCGCCTATACCACCGTGCTGCACAATAATTACTGGTTTATACAGTGGGCACAACCGGTTCAGGATGGCTAATTAGATACAATAATTAGCCTTTCACCTC
>JBDTVE010000204.1:0-1697 GCA_040007355.1 Bacteroidota bacterium
CCTCTCCAGGCTCACTGGTGTCAGTGGGTCATCATCTTGTTTTAGATTCATTGTTCAGGTATCTGAAACCAAATCCCTTGTCATCCCGACCTTTGGAGGGATCTGCTCACGCGCATAACCATTACCGTTACTGCTTTATTATCGTAAAAACAGTTGGCAACCATTCTTCCGCGCAAGACACCAGCCCCTAATCGTTCAATCTGATCCCTCCTACCTCACCCATGGTCGGTTTCTTCGCCTGCCATCCTATTTCTGTTGCCAGTAAAATGGTATTACCATAAGTATTGAAGTGTTTTGTTGTTGAAGCGGGTGAGCCGCCCGAAGAAAGGGCGACCTACTCGTTCGTCGTCATGTCGAATGAAATGAAGCAATCCGTGAATGGAATAAGGGGCAGTCCTATTTTACTGGCACAGATTCTTTGCGGCGCTTCGCAATGACGATCGCTTCGCAGTTGCGCATGGAGAACCTCATTGGGTGCATACCAGCACGAAAGGGCCACCCATGTAAATGGATGGCCTCAACGATTGCGTGCCTATAAAAAAACGGTAATTGCTTATTGGTTGAACCACCGGGTAACCGGGTTTATTGGATCATGGTATAGTTGATCAAAAACTGTATACCGCGGCTAGAATAAAGGCGCCTGTTCCTTTTTTGAATGTCGGGTTGTCCATGTTTTTGCTGAAATAAGGGTCTTTTGCAAAATCCGCGCGGTATTCCGGCATGATCATGAGATGGTCGGCGGGTTTAATATTAAGCGTAAACGTAGCATCAAAAAAGGAAGTACCAAAACCCGCGGCGCCTTTTTTATCATCAAAATATTCGCCTCTAATGGTAAAGCCAAATTTGCTGGTTGGATCAACATTCAGGTAGAGTGCTTGTCCCCACCAGCTATGGCTGTCTCCCCCATCCTCTGTTATCGCTTTTACCGTACCGTTATAGCCAATGCTGAATTTGTCTGACAGTTTACCAATTACCACCCAGTCAACTTGGTTCTGTGTTGTTTTTGCCGTATCCTTTCCGCCCACATAATTCAAGTAAGCGGTTAGTTTTCCGTTGGAGCTGGCGGCGTGCAGTTGTGCCAGGAAAAATTTCTTTTCAAAACTGGCCGACAGGTAATCCGTGGGATTGGCAACACCCACCATAAATCCAAAATTTTTAGACACGGCCACATCCATTTTTAAACCAGTATGTGAAAACGGCCCGTAAGAAAACATATAGCTCATGCTGTAGTTGCGGTTTAACTGGGGATCAAGCAGTTCATAACCCACATGAGTGGCAAATTTACCCATGGTAAAAATCACTTTGTCGGAAGGCGCATAAGTAATATAGGCTTGTTTTACGGCAGCCAATATGCCCGTCTCATTATACGAAAACTCCGCAGCCCTGGTTCCAAAACCAATGTCTGCAACAGCGCTTACTTTTCCAAAGGAATGGACCACCTTTAAGGAAGCCATTCCCAGCTCAAATGAGTTTTGCGAATTGGTAAAACTGGTAAAATTGTTGGTGGCCAGCTGTTTTTTTGCGTTAGCAAAATTGAAGCGGTAATAGACGTCCACGGAGCCGGTGATCGTGGTGGCGGCAGAGGCGGGGGTTTCGGTTTTTGCGGAATCCTGTGCGTGGGTTACAATAAGGCATAGCATTCCCATTGCCGAAAAGAAGATTTTTCTTAACATTGCAGTTGATTTTAAGGTTAAATA
>JBDTVE010000205.1:0-4639 GCA_040007355.1 Bacteroidota bacterium
CCCCAGCAGGCAATTGACGATGCAAAACAGGGCACTGTATATATTCAGTTTGTGGTGGATACGGAAGGTACCGTGAGTGATGTAAATGCCGTCAGCGGGCCGGAGGAATTATATGCGGCGGCGGTATCCGTTAGTAAGAAAAGCGGTAAATGGATACCAGCCATTCAAAACGGGCGCCAGGTAAAATCTTACAAAAAACAACCAATTACGTTCAGGCTGGACACCGATCAATAATCGTTTAACGGTGCATACTCGTTGAGCCCCTGACCAGGCAATCATTATACAGGCGGTTGCCTTTTTTGCAGCAACTGAAACAGGAACGGCGGTTGTACAGGGTATACAAACATTATTATTTATTTGCCTATGGCGCCCACCTTTTTTAACAGACTGCGGTTACTGCGGTGATGCATAAATTTAAATACCATCGAATAAATGGATGGTAATATTAATAAGGTGAGTATGGTGGCCGTTATTAATCCGCCAATAACAACAACGGCAAGGGGCTTTTGTGTTTCACTGCCAATACCGGTTGAAATAGCCGCGGGCATTAAGCCAATCATGGCCATCAGCGCGGTCATTACTACGGGCCTTACCCTGGAGATAACGCCTTCCCTGATGGCCTGATCCAGGTGCATGCCTGCGTCCAGGTTCTTACGGAATACAGAAATCAGTATTACGCCGTTTTGTATACAAACCCCAAACAGGGCAATAAACCCAATGCCGGCTGAAATACTGAAATTAATACCGGTAAGGTGCAAGGCCAGTATACCTCCAATCAGTGCAAAGGGCACATTGATGATGGTCAGAATAGCATCTTTTACATTTCCATAAGTGATAAACAGGATCAGGAAGATGCCCAGCAGACAAATGGGCACTACACGGCCCAGGGTCTTGGTGGCCCGCTGCTGGTTTTCAAACTCACCGTTCCAGCTCATTTTATAACCCGTGGGTAGGTGCACTATTTCATCTACTTTTTGCTGAGCCTCGGCAATGGTGCTTCCCAGGTCTCTTTCGCGTACAGAGAATTTAACGGCAATATGACGCATATTGTTATCACGGAAGATAAAGGCTGGCCCGGTAAGGGTTTTTATATCCGCGATTTCTTTCAGCGGCACTTTAGCACCGTCGTTGGTGGGCACCATCAGATTTTCTATGGCTTCCGGTGTGTCGCGGTATTCTTTCTGGTAGCGGACGCGCACATCAAATTTTCTTTCGCCTTCATATAACTGCGTGGGCGCTTTACCACCAATGGCCATTTCAATAACGGAATTAGCGTCGGCAGTGTTTACGCCGTAAAATGCCATTTTCTGCTGGTCCAGTTCAATCCTGAATTCGGGCTGACCCAGGTTCCTGAGCACACCCAGGTCTTCTATACCGCGAACGGTTTTGAGTACGTTCATCACACTGTCTGCTTTTGCATCCAGCACCTGGAAATCGGGCCCGAATATTTTTACCGCAAGTGCCGCATTTACACCCGCCACGGCTTCTTCCACATTGTCTCGTATGGGTTGTGAATAGTTGAAAGTAATACCCGGAAATTTTTTCAACTGGGCATCCATTTCATCGATCAACTGCTCATTGGTAATGGATCTTTTCCAGTCTTTTTTCTGTTTGAGGTCGACCTGTATCTGTACGTTAAAAAATCCTTTTGGATCGGTACCGTCATTGGTTCTTCCTACCTGGGAGAGCGTTTGTTTTACTTCCGGGAACTTGGCCAGGATGTCAATCATTTTATTTGAAATGGTATTGGCTTCTGAAAGCGATACGCTCATCGGCAATTCTGCCTCCACCCAGAGGGCGCCTTCATTGAGATCGGGTAAAAATTCAGTTCCCAGGAATTTCGCAGAAAAAAAGCTCAGTACCATTATTAGTAAGGCAAGCAGGATGCTTTTTTTCTGGTTGCGGTACACCAGGCTAAACAGTTTACTGACGCCTTTTTCAAAAAAGATAACCACCGGGTTGTGTTTCTCGCGAACATTTTTTTTCAGCAAAATGCTGGACAGGGCGGGCACCAGGGTAAGCGTAAACAGCAGGGCGCCCAGGAGGGCAAAACCCAGGGTATAGGCCAACGGTGAAAACATCTTCCCTTCCACTTTCTGGAACGCGAATATGGGAATCAGGCAGGTAATGATAATCAGTTTGGAAAAGAAAATGGATTTGCCCATTTCCGTACCGGTATTTTTAAACAGCCCGAGTTTAGCCAGCTTATTGAATTTCTCCATGCCCACTTCCCTGGCTTTGTGATCCAGCGCTACAAACAGCCCCTCTACCATTACCACTGCGCCGTCTATGATGATGCCAAAATCAATGGCGCCCATAGACAGCAGGTTAGCGCTCATGCCTTTTAAGCGCATGCAAATAAAAGCAAACAGAAGCGACAGCGGGATAATGATGCTAACGGTAACGGTAGTTCGCCAATCAGCCATGAACAACAGTACAATCAACGTAACCAGTACAATACCTTCAATGAGGTTGTGGATAACCGTTTCCTGTGCAAAGTCCATCAGGTTGGTACGATCGTAAAAAGTATTTATCTTCACGTCTTTGGGCAGAATATTGTTATTAAGTTCGTCTACCTTGGCCCTTACCTGCTTCAGCACTTCACCAGGGTTTTCTCCTTTGCGCATCACTATGATACCTTCCATTACATCTTCATCCTGATCCCTGGCAACCTGCCCCAACCTTGGCTTCCCTGACTCAATTACATGGGCCACATTTTTTACCAGCAGCGGCACACCGTTTACTTTATTGATAATAATGTTGTTGATGTCCTCGATATCGTTTAACACGCCGATGCCCCGCACTACATAACTCTGCCCGTTTCTTTCAATAACATCGCCGCCTACATTTACATTGCTTTTCGAAATGGCATTGTATACATCCAATGAAGTAAGATTGTATTTGATAAGCAGGTCGGGGTTTACGCTTACCTCGAATACTTTTTCCTCGCCGCCAAAACTGTTTACATCTGCAATGCCGGGTACGCTTTTAAACTGCCGGTCCAGTACCCAGTTCTGGATGGTTGTCAGGTCGCGGATGGATCTTGTTTTGCTGGAAAGCGTATACCGGAATATTTCACCCGTGGGTCCATAAGGTGGTTGTACATCTGGTTTTACACCATCGGGCAGGTCGGCGCCGTTGAGCCGGGTAAATACCTGCTGGCGGGCAAACGCATCGTCCACATCGTCATCAAAGATGATGCGCATATAGCAAAGACCGAAGGCCGACGTAGTGCGCAGGTTAGATTTTTTCTGTACAGAATTCAAAACAGTTTCCAGCGGAATGGTAACAAATTTTTCCACTTCTTCGGCGCTACGGCCCGGCCACTGTGCAATAATGATGATCTGTGTATTGGTTACATCAGGAAAAGTTTCAATCGGCGTTTCTTTATAGCTCCATATACCTATGACCACCAGGACGGCCGTCATAAAAAAAACGAAATACCGGTGACGCAGTGAAAAATGTATGATGTTCTTGATAAACTTATTCATAAAAACGGGTTATGGAACTTTATGATGGGATGTGGGCGGATGTTCAGCCTGTCATCATTCTTCTTTGAGTGCGTTGTACAGTAATACCTGGTTCTCGCCAATCAGCAGTTCACCCTGTTTAATACCGGATACCACAAAGACTTTGCGGCCTACGGATTTCAGCACGGTTATCTCCCGCAGTTCAAGATTGCACCGGTCGTGGTATATGATAACAAAGCTTTTGCCGTTGTCGCTGACCACACCCTCAGAAGGCACCATCACCGTTTTTTTGCCTTCTTTATTTTCAATGGTGATGTTGGCAAACATTTCAGGTTTCAGTTTCATACTGGAGTTCGACAAACGCACGCGGATCTTCATCACTTTCGTAACGGGGTCCAGGATTTGGTTTATCTTGTCTACCACGCCGTTGAAAACGGAATCGGGGTAGGCCAGGGTGGTTACACTTGCCCGGTAACCCTCTTTTACCTTGGCGATATCGCTTTCGTACACATTTGCCCATACCCATACATCACTAATATCACCGATGGTGAAAAGGTTGTCGCTATTGTCGTTCCTGATAAAGCTGCCCTGGTTAATTTTTTTCTCCACTACGTAGCCGCTCATAGGCGCCGTTATTACATACACACCGCCGGCCGATGTATGCCCGCCACCGTTGATGGCTATCAGCTCCTTTATTTTGTTTGCGGTGGCCAGTGCCTTGTTATAATTTTCCTTTGCTTCTATATATTCCCGTTCGCTGGCAATGCCGTTTTTATACAATGATTCGGTATTGTCGAGTTGTTTTTTTGTAATGGTTACATCATTGCCACTGGTGGAGAGGTCGCTGTAATTTCCTGCCACATCTGCGCTCCGGATGACTGCCAGGGTCTGCCCTTTGATCACCTTATCGCCAATGGAAACTTTTACTTCCATTACCTGCCCGCTGCTGAAGGGGAATACTTTTACTACTTTGTTATCATTGAAACTTATTTCGCCTGAGAGTTTCAGTACATCGTCTACGTTGTCAATACCAGCTGTATCTATATGTATTATTTTGGAAAGTGAATCCGAGATACAGAC
This sequence comes from Bacteroidota bacterium, assembly GCA_040007355.1. GTDB lineage: Bacteria > Bacteroidota > Bacteroidia > Chitinophagales > Chitinophagaceae > JACMLD01. Next base: position 4,551 of record JBDTVE010000205.1, read on the forward strand.
CTTTTCTTTTGCAACGGGCTTTTTAACAGCCTGTTCATCATTATTACAGGCGCAGAACCAGGCCGTTGCTGCCAGTAAACAAAACGTAT
>JBDTVE010000206.1:0-4636 GCA_040007355.1 Bacteroidota bacterium
AGGATGTGGCGTTTGAACGCTTTCTGGAACGTGATCTCTCCTGTGCCCGTTATTTTGAAACGCTTTTTGGCACTTGAATTTGTTTTAACCTTTGGCATTTTACATGCGGTTTTTAATGCTACCCTGCTGGCGGTTTCGCACCGGCGAAACACTTATGGGGCCGTTTGGGCAATAGCAGGATTTGGGTAAGCCATCCTACGGGCTTTTTATGGGCTGCAAAGGTAGGGTTTTGAACCCAAAAAACAAATCCTGATTTGTACAACGGTGGCTGCCTCCAACCAGGACTGACCGGCATTTCTCCAAAATGAAATCGCCTTTAAACCCCGCGACTCTTATAACCGCAAAAAAAAGCAGCGGAATATCCCGCTGCTCCTGTATATCGATCCGAATCGCTTTATTACTACTCCGCTTTTGCCTGGCTTGTGGCAGGGGGCGATTGCTGTGCCTGGGGTTGCAAGGGGCCATGGGGAGTGCCTTCTGGCCTCGGCGGACGGGGTTCCCTTGGTGCTCTCGGCTCCTTTGGCTCTTTTGGACCGGAGACTTTGTCCGTTTTCTTCTTCTGGCTTTTGGGCGCCCAGATGGCCAGCATGCGTTTGCCTTCCATCTTGGGCAGGCTTTCCAATACACCAAACTCAGCCAGCCTTTCCGCAAATTTCAGGATCAATAGCTCCCCGCGTTCTTTGAACTGGATGGCGCGTCCCTTGAACTGTACATAGGCTTTTACCTTATTGCCTTCTTTTAAAAAGTTCTCGGCGTGTTTGGCTTTAAAATCAAAGTCATGGTCGTCCGTATTTGGCGTAAACCGGATCTCTTTTACTTCGGAGACCTTGCTGTTCGCCTTCATCTCCTTTTCCTTCTTCTTTTTCTCGTATAAAAACTTGTTATAATCAATTATTTTACAAACCGGGGGGTCGGCCTGTGGAGAAATTTCTACCAGGTCAAGCTGCTGGTCGTTTGCCATGCGCAATGCTTCCTGGATACTGTATACCCCTACTTCTAGGTTTTCGCCTACCAGCCGCACCTGCGGTACGCGTATCATGTGGTTTGTGCGATGTTCCTGTTGTTGTTCTTTTCTGAACCTTGGATTGAAAGCGCCTCTCGGGGGCCTTGGTGGAAATGCCATTTACAAATTTTAGTTTAAAAATAGTTTGCCGGTTCTTGACCGTGGATTGCCTGTTTTGCGTGCGGGCACCGGGCCTTTAGCGTCTCAAATATCATTCCCTTTTCTTACAATATCATTCCCCTTTTCTTTCCTTTATTTCTGTTAATATTTCTGTCATAAAATCATCTACCGATTTTGCACCTGCATCGCCCCGGCCCTGCCTGCGAACGGCTACGGTATTTTCATTCATTTCTTTCTCTCCTACCACCAGCATATAAGGTACTTTCATTAATTCGGTATCCCGTATTTTCTTGCCTATTTTCTCGTTGCGGTCGTCCACGGCAACACGAATATCTGATTTTTTCAGCTTTTCGGAAATACTTTGTGCATAAGGTAAAAATTTATCGCTGATTGGCAAAACTTTTACCTGTACCGGGCTAAGCCACACCGGTAATTTGCCCGCATAATGTTCCAGCAAAAAACCTATAAACCGTTCGTGGGTGCCCAGGGGAGCCCGGTGTATAATCAGCGGTGTTTCAGGGTGGTTGTCCTGATTGGTATACTCCAGTTTAAAACTGCGCCCCTGTGAAAAATCCACCTGGTTGGTGGCCAGGGTAAATTCGCGGCCGATAACGCTGTATATCTGTACATCTATTTTTGGGCCATAAAAAGCCGCTTCATCGGCCACCTCAACATAGGGTATCCCCGATTCAATCAGCACCTGCCGAACCATGGCCTCTGTTTCCAGCCACAACTGCGGCTCATTTACATATTTTTTGCCCAGCTTATCGGGCGCGTGCAGGCTTAAACGCATTACGTATTTGTCAATGCCAAATATCTTAAAATATTTCTGGTACATATCGTTTACCGCCCTGAACTCACTGGCAAACTGTTCCTTTGTGCAATAGATATGTGCATCGTTCATGTGAAGGCATCGCACCCGCATCAGCCCAAATAATTCCCCGCTTTGCTCATACCGGTAAACAGTACCGTATTCCGCGATGCGGTATGGCAGATCACGATAGCTTTTTGGCTCCGCCGCATATATTTTGTGATGGTGCGGGCAATTCATGGATTTCAGGTAATATTTTTCACCATCCAGTTCCATGGGCGGGTACATGCTGTCTGCATAATATGGCAGGTGTCCACTAGTTAGGTACATGCTCTCCTTGGCTATATGGGGCGTCACCACCCTTTTATACCCAGCGGCACTTTCTGTTTCTTTCGCCAGTTTTTCCAGCTCCTCAATAATAACCGTTCCATTGGGCATCCACAGAATGAGACCCTGGCCCACATCATCGTCCATGGTATAGATGCCCAGTTCCTTCCCCAGTTTGCGATGGTCTCTTTTTTTTGCCTCCTCCAGCATCAGCAGGTATTCATCCAGTTCTTTTTGGGAAGGAAACGTAACCCCATAGACCCGGGTCAGCATCTTATTTTTCTCATCCCCTTTCCAATAGGCACCTGAAATATTGGTAAGTTTGATGGCTTTGATGACGCCGGTGGATGGTATATGCGGACCGCGGCAGAGATCGGTAAAATTACCCTGGGTATAAAATGTTATCTCTCCGTCTTTCAGATTGTTTAGCAAATCGAGCTTGTATTCATCGCCCTTTTCCGTAAAATACTGCACCGCATCGGTCTTGGAAATTTCTTTTCGGATATAGTTGTTGTTTTGTTTTGCCAGCTCATTCATCTTTATTTCCAATTTCCGCAGGTCGTCTTCAGTCAACTGCCGGTCGCCCAGATCCATATCATAATAATACCCCTTGTCTAGCGGCGGGCCTACCCAGAATTTTACGCCTGGAAACATGGTTTCAACCGCCTCGGCCATCAGGTGCGCGGAAGAATGCCAAAAAGTAGATTTTCCGTCTGTATCGTCCCAGGTCAGCAGTTTCAATTCGGCGTCTGTGTTAATGGGCCGGGTGGCATCCCATACCTGCCCGTTTATTTTCGCGGCCATCACTTTCCTGGCCAAACCTTCGCTAATTGACCTGGCTACCTGCAAAGCGGTAACACCCTGCTCAAATGCTCTTACCGCACCATCCGGAAATGTAATTTTTATCATCTGTGTAATTTAAAAATTGGTTGCCATCCATAAACCATCGAACCGCGCCAGGTGGCCGCAGCACCGCTTATCAAATAGCTTTTAAAGAACGGCAAATTTAACGAAGTCTTGGCAGATAAACCTTTTGTTTTCAGTGAAATTGCAATGATTATTTTGAGAATGAATTTTGTAATTTGGATATATGAGATCGTTATTTACAATGGCTGTTTTTTTATTGTCGATACCCCTTTTTTCCCAGGATCTAACCGGCATCTGGCGCGGTAGTTTTGTTTCATCCGGTAATAAGATCCCCGATCTTTTTAACCTGGAAGAACGATATAAATACGAAGTACAGATAGACCAGCACGGTCACGCATTTAACGGTGTTACCTATTCATATAAAAAAACCGAATTCTATGGCAAAGCCTCTTCCAACGGCACGGTAAACCTAAAAACCGGCAAGGTCATTTTACAGGAATTAAAATTGCTTGAATTAAAAATGGCGCCCACCAGTTATGCCTGCTGGATGATCTGTTTTATGCAATACACAAAAAATGGCGATGAAGAATTCCTGGAAGGCAAATACAGTAGCTACCGCGAATCTGACTCTTCAGACTGCGGACGGGGTCATGTTTTTTTGCGTAAAGTGGTAACCTCCGATTTTTACAAGGAACCATTTTTAGCCAAACGGGAAAAAGAAAAAAAGGATGCCATTACAAAAAGCAACAAACCGCCGGTCAGCACCACCAGACCCGCAAAACCGGTTGCCCCCCCCGCTCCTGTTACTGCAAAACCTTCGGCTTCCCCATCCGCACTGGCTAAAACTAAGCCGCTGAAAAAAGATACGCACGAGGCTTCATCGCCTGTGGCAAAAACTAAAGACATAAAAGCCGCGCCGGTAACAATAGAACCGGAGCCGGAGAAAAAAACGGCAGTAATAAAAATGAAAGAGCCCGCCATCATTCCGCCGGTGCTAAGAAACCGTGAGAACGAATTGGTGCAGACCATTGATATCCGTACCAATGAAATCACCATCGATATTTATGATAATGGCACCATCGACCATGATACCATTTCTGTTTACCTCGATAAAAAATTGGTAATCAGTCACCAGATGCTCACCACCCAGGCCATTACGCTGAAACTTAAAATGGATGAAAGTACGGATTACCATGAACTGGTGATGGTGGCTGATAACCTGGGTGATATTCCTCCCAACACCTCGCTGATGGTAGTAAAAGCCGGCGAGAAACGCTATGAAGTGCGCATTACATCTACCGAACAAAAGAATGCCATGGTGATTTTTAAATACGAAAAACCAAAGTAGCTGAACCGCTCATCCTATTTGGCGGGGCAGTAAGACTGCCCAAGCAATAATTTGAACTATATTTTACAATGCGCAATTTAGTTTTTATACCGCTCCTCATGCTGGGTAGCCTGGGCAGTGCACAGGACCTGACCGGCATCTGGCGCGGCAAACTGCTGCA
>JBDTVE010000207.1:0-3133 GCA_040007355.1 Bacteroidota bacterium
GTGATCGGGCGAATGCAATTCGCCCCTACCGACCCCTGTTATTTTGATGATCCCGTGCATATGATTGGGCATAATAATAAATGTGTCCAATTCTATATTCGGCCGTAATTGGGGTGTTTTCATCCATTCATTATATGCAATTTGTCCGTATTCGTTCAATACCATTTCGCCATTGTTGATATGGCCAAACCGGCATATCCTGCCTTCGCAACAAAGGGTAATGAAATATAAACCCTCCTGCGAATAATCGTATCCTTTTAACCGGATAGACCTGCGGTGGTGGATGTGGGGATTGTATTGGTTCATCTTTATATTTTTCGTTAATCAGGGGGTAATATACAATCCCGGAATACCGATCACATCACCGGCGCGCGCTATTGCAATCTCATTATTCCGTACAGTGGCAGGTGTTCGGTTCCTGCACCTGCACACCCTCTTGTCTCAAACCTACGCCATCCACAAAGCTGTCCACTTCGGGTGTACTGATAATAAAAGCTAGGTTTTTACACGCCGATCAATCCTTCACAATCCAAACTTTTCGCCTGAGGCGGTCTTTCGGGTATTACACATTAAAAGATAAATCCGTAGGCAGCTTTCCTGATAAGAAATCCAATTATTAACTTTAACTACTAACACTCAACTGTTTTAACTTCGTTTTTTACAGCAAACAGCATAAGTACGGCAGAAACAAAAACACAACTCGCCATAAAAAGATAGGAGGCCCCAAAACCACCGGTACTTGCATTCAATCGGCCCACTACATATGCTCCAGCAAATGAACCTAAAGCCCCGAAGCTATTAATTAATGCCATCGCTCCACCTAAAACGTTTGAAGGCAATATTTCAGGAATAATGGCGAAGAAAGGACCGTAAGGAGAATACATAGCGGCTCCGCCGATAATGAGCAGGGAATAAGACAGCCAAAAGTTGCTGGTGCCCACCAGATAAGAGCACAAAAAAGCGCCGGATGCCAGCATCAAAATAGGCCATACAAATATCTTTCTCTTCAAAACCTTATCGGAGAAATAAGAGGTAATAAGCATACCGATAACAGCAAATAAGTAAGGCACCGAGGAAAGCCAGCCTGTAGATACCATATCTATTCCCGGTTCTGCCTTGATTATGGATGGAAGCCACATAACAAATCCCATCATTCCGATACCCCAAAACCCGAAATGAAGACATAATAGAATAACCGCCCTGGACTTAAAAGCTGCAGCGTAATTTTTTATCGGTAATATCTTAGCTTGTTCCTTTTCTAAATGTTCTTCAAATTCATTCTTTTCTTGGTCGGTTAACCACTTGGCATTTCTTGGCCTGTCATCTACCAGGTGCCACCACAAAAAAGCCCAAATTATTGCCGGAAGCCCTTCCCAAATAAACATCAATCGCCAGCCAAGTGCACTAACCAGGTAACCTGATAAGATTGACATCCAAACGACAGTGGTGGGCTGACCCAGCATGAATAGCGTATTCGCTTTGGACCGTTCCGACTTAGTAAACCAACGGCTCAACAAAATAAGTATGGCCGGCACTACCGAACTTTCTCCTACGCCTAGCATGAATCGAATTACCATTAGCGCATTTATATTACTTATCAGTCCGGTAGCCGAGGCCAAGATTCCCCATACCAATAATGACCAAAAGATTAATTTTTTTGCACTTCGCTTTGCCGCATAATGACCTCCCGGGATCTGAAAACAGAAATATCCCAGAAAAAAAAGAGATCCTAAAAAGGAGGATGTGGCTGCGGAGATATTTAAATCCTCAGTCATTTTACCAGCCACTGCAAAGCCAAAATTTGCACGATCCAAATAAGCAAGGCTGTAAGTAATAAATATTAAAGGCATCAACCGATGCCAACGAGCGGGTGCAATCTTTAACTTCATAAATGTATTTTCCGATCAAAAAAGGGCAATAGCGGGTGCCTTACTGCATACCCTAAGTTGCCCTAAATGAATTATAATAACAAATTCAGAATTCTATAGTTAGGACTAATTATTTTACGGGCCTCATGTATTTATTTAAAGCTTCGGGGGTTGGTGTTGTACCGGCACCGGGTTGCTGAGGCTTAACATAATTACCGTCTTTTACCACGATCGGTTCTAAAAAAGAATCCTTTATCCACGGAATATATTCCATTATTGAGCAAGCAGCATGACTGAACGACAAATGCACATGTACTTGCCCCATTTCACCCGCGTGAGCGGCTACCGGCAATCTGCGTGAATGAGCAGCATCGGCAACTGTAATAAATTCAGAAACGCCTCCTAATCTTGTGATATCAGGCTGAACGTAATGGACAGCATCGGCATCTATGAAGTTTTGGAAAGCATCAGAATGGTAAAGTTGCTCACCTAACGCAATAGGAATGGTGGTTTGCGCTGCCAACTCTGCATGTCCGCGTACATCATCATACCACATCGGTTCTTCAAACCAAAATAAATTATACGCCTCTGCTTGCCGGCAAAAACGTACACAGGTTGGTAAATCCCATTTCCCGTTTCCGTCAATAGCAAACATAATGTTATCTCCGATAGCCAGTCTAACCTTTTCAATTCGTTTTATGTCGATATAGGGATTGGAGGATCCCACCTTAATTTTTATTCCTCTAAAGCCCTCTTCTTCGATTACTCGCTTTGCACCATCGACTAACTTATCATCAGCAATAGACAACCAGCCGATATCGGTATTATATGCCTGTAATACTTCACTTGTTACTCCGCCAAGTGCGCCCCATAACGGCAACTCCATGTGCTTGGCTTTTAAATCCCACAAAGCGGTGTCAATAGCTGCGATTGCTAACTGCACAATACCGGCACGGCCGATCCATTGCATAGCAGGATTACGAGCCATTTTGTGCCAAAGTCTATTAATTTCCAAAAAAGACTCACCGATTAAAAGAGGGCCTAAGCAATCTTTAATACAAGATGTAATTAGTTGATCGCCCGGTAAAAAAGCATGCGTGCCGGTAAAGCCCCAGCCGGTTAAGCCGTTGTCGGTAGTAATTGTTGCCCCAACAACGCCCCAATGAGTTATAGAATGGGTGCTGTCGGCAATGCCATTTCCCGTTACCGGGATATGTAAAATGAATGGGTCGATTTTCATTATTTTCATTAAAACTAATTATTTT
>JBDTVE010000208.1:0-6018 GCA_040007355.1 Bacteroidota bacterium
GGGATTTATTCCAACCAGCCAGACAGGCAGCGTGCAATTTTTTCAGACTCCACCATAAACCCGTCGTGGCCATATGCCGAATCAATTTCTACCAGGGTGGCGGCGGTCATTTGTCGGGCCAGGTGCCGTTGTTCTTCCAGCGGGCAGAGAATATCACTGCCAATACCAATGATCAAGGCGGGCTGGGGCATTAAACGCAGCACGCGGTCTATATTCCCACCACGATCCCTTGCCATATGATGACTGTCCATAGCCTTTGTAAGTAACCAGTAGCAGTATGCGCTGAAACGTTTTACCAGTTTGTCGCCCTGGTAATTAATATAGGAAGAAGCTTTGTAATTGTCCAGTTTTTCGGTGTCAGTATCCGTCTGGTTTTTTACCATGATTCCATAGTTGCGATAGGTAAGCATGCCGATGGCGCGGGCCGCTTTTAACCCCCTGCTGCCGGCTGTGAAGGAGGCATCCCGCCAGGTATCATCGGCCTCAATGGCCAGACGCTGCGCGGAGTGCGTGGCAATGCCCCAGGCACTTTCCGTGGCGGAGGTAGCCAGGAGGAAAAGCCGTTTTACCACTTCGCTTTCCATATAAGCCCATTCCATGGCCTGGTAGCCGCCCATGCTGCCCCCTACTAATAAACAAATGGCATCAATGCCAAGATGCCGGCGCAAAAGAATATGCGCTTTTACCATATCGCGGATGGTGACTGGTGGAAAATCACTGTAATAAGGCCTCCCGGTGGCAGGGTTCGGGCTGTGCGGGCCAGTAGTTCCGTAACAGGAACCCAGGAAATTAGCACAGACGATAAAATATCGCTTCGGGTCCAGCACACAACCAGCACCCACCACCCCGGGCCACCACTTTAAGACGGACGAGCTGGCAGTCAGGTGGTGACAAATCCATACCACATTGCTCTTATCTTCATTTAAGTCGCCGTAGGTATGGTAAGCTACCATGATTTCGGGCAGCGTTTGCCCGTTTTCCAGTTCAAAACGATGCGGATAATGAAAAAACTCCATCAAACAAGTATGCTGTTGAAATTGCAAAGTAAAGGGCTGTATGAGTTACATTTGCAAAAAATATTGATAAATGATACAAATTGAGATAAACCGGGCTGGTGGCGATTATGGATTTGAAGCAAAAGACAGCAATGGCCATGTGGTGAGGATGGACACCGGCCCCGAAAACGGGGGCACGGATTTTGGCGTGCGCCCCATGCAGGTTTTATTAATGGGCCTGGGAGGCTGCAGCGGCATTGATATCGTTTCCATCTTAAAAAAGCAAAGGCAAAAAGTAGAAAGTTTTTCGATGAAAATACAAGGCGACCGCTTTGCCGGCAAAGAACCCTCGCTATGGGAAAAAATACATATTATTTTTGAGTTGAAAGGGGATATTGACCCCGAAAAAGCAAGAAAAGCCTGTGAGCTTTCCATAAACAAATATTGCTCGGTAGCAGAAACCTTAAAGGGCAGCGGCACCAGTATCAGTTGGAAAGTGAACGTTGTCTGATGCATTGACCCTCAGATTACCAATCAGGGTACCCGGAACAGGGCCCATACCCGGTTTTATTTATCTTCATCGAAAAAGTTATCCGCAAACACATGAAAGAACAACATCCCATTACAAAAGTCATCCGCACACGCATCAAGCGCAGCAATGAAATGGAACATTCTTCCCCCCTATTCCTTACCAGCAGTTTTGTTTTTGATAATGCGGAAGAAATGCGCGCGGCTTTTGCAGATGAGATCCCTGCCAATATATACAGTCGTTTCAGCAATCCCAGCGTACAGGAGTTTACAGACCGCATTTGTGCGCTGGAAGGCGCGGAAGATGCCTATGCCACCGCTTCGGGCATGAGCGCCATCTTTGCTTCTTTTATGACTTTTCTAAAAAAAGGCGACCACCTGCTAAGCTGCAATGCTATTTTTGGCAGCACGCACACCATTATAAAGAAATACCTGCCCAATTATGGCATTGAATGCAGCTATGTAAGTGCGGGCAATACTGAGGAATGGGAAGCAGCCATCCGTCCCAACACAAAGATGATCTACCTGGAAACCCCTACCAATCCCGGGCTGGATATTATTGATCTGAAATTTGCTGGCGAACTGGCCAAAAAACACAACCTTATCTTAAATGTAGACAATTGTTTTGCCACACCGGTATGCCAACGGCCCATTGATTTTGGCGCCCACCTGGTAGTGCATTCCGCTACCAAATGGCTCGATGGCCAGGGACGGGTTTTAGGCGGCGTGGTAGCCGGGAAAAAAGAACTGATTCATGATATTTATATGTTTTGCCGGAGCACCGGCCCGGCCCTATCTCCTTTTAATGCATGGGTATTAAGCAAGAGCCTGGAAACCCTGGATGTACGCATGGAACGCCATGCAAAAAACGCGCTCCATATTGCCACCGCGCTGGAAAAACACCCGGCCATCAGTTGGCTAAAATATCCTTTTTTACCCAGCCATCCCCAGCATTCTATCGCTGTACAGCAAATGCAAAACGGGGGCGGTATTATTTGTTTTGAATTGAAAGGCGGACTGGAAGCGGGTCGCACTTTTTTAAACAACCTGCAAATGTTGTCTTTAACGGCCAACCTGGGCGATACCAAGAGCATTGCCAGTCACCCTGCCAGTACCACGCATGCAAAACTGACTGAACAGGAAAGGATGGCTGTAAATATAACGCCGGGGCTTATACGTATTTCAACCGGGCTGGAATTTGCGGGAGATATCCTGGATGATATCTTGTTTGCGCTTGAAAAATGCTGATACTTCTGAAAAACGCCCCGTAAAGAGGATGCGCCGTTCAAAGCGTCGCAGGTTTTATAAACCCGGTGCATTACTGCTATAACCCGTTTATTTCTTTTCGTATTTACAATCAACCGATACCTGCATGCTGGTGGCAATTTTATCCGCCACAAGTGAGGGGATTCTTATGTTATAGTCGCTGGGTGTCACATTAAATACAGATAACATTTCCAATTGACCGCCTTTTACCACCAGTTTTCCGGGAATCGTTCGCTTTTTTGTTACCCCATGAATAGTGAGATCTCCTTCCGCGATCACAGCATAAGTTCCATCTTTGTTTATTTCCACGGCGGTTATATTATTGATGCGTCCTTTGAAAAGAGCTTTTGGAATATTATCGCTTTCCATATAATTTTCATTGAAATGTTCTTCCATGAGCGTTCTTTCGAAATGAAAACCTTTAACTAATATCGCAAACCCAATTTCACCGTTCGTTGTATTGACCGCGCCTGACACTTCATTGTTGACGGCTTCAATATTTTCAAGCGCAGTTTTACCAAAAAAAGACACCTGTCCATGGCGGGTGGTAAAAACATCCTGCGCCTGTGCGAGGCAGCTGCAAATCAACACCGTTACCAGTACACCTGTTTGCTTCATTGTCATTCTTCCTTTCATGTCTATATTGATTTAAGGAACCGTGATACAGCGGTCCATTATTACGTCTGAGAGATAACCGCTGCAAAAACCCCTGATGGTTATGGTATCGCCTTTTTTCAGGGCCGGTGTCACAGCCAGCAGGGTGCACTGCACACCGCTCATTGCTGAACCAAATAATATAACAACAGACTGGTGCTGCTGGTTTAGCAATATTTCGCTAACGGCTCCGCTTACCTGCAACACGTGGCCCAGGTATTTCTTATTTGAAACGGTTTCGTTTTTTTCATAATCCTGTGCCAGCAATGCAGCACTGATAATTACAGCCGTTTCATCGGCTGCCGAGCGATGGGGCTTGTTGTACTGCCAGTACACCACAACCCCTATTACCGCTATGCAAAGCAGGCATAAAAGACCAATTGTTCTGAGTGTCTTCATTTTCATCACTAGTGGTGTTTAAGCGGGGTATTGTTTCCTGTATCTACGCAGGCGGGCTACGGCGGGTTGTCTTCCTACCAAAATTTTTACCGTCGTAAGTGTCGTCAGACCCGCCTTGTTCATCCGGAGCTGTTCGTAGGCGTTATAGAGCGGGCAACTATTACGAAGCCAGCCGGCAAAAAAAATCCCGGAAGCCTGCAATGATAGCAGGCGTCCGGGAATGGAAAAGAGTTAGTCTTTGTTTACATTTTAAGAAACTTTACCGAACCGTTTGATTTCCCGTTATGGTCGCGGATATCAATAATATAAAGCCCGTTGGCAAGACCGGAAACATCTTTTAATGAATACGTATTGTTTCCGGGCACGGTCTGCCAGTTGTATTTAGCCTGCAATACGCCGGCGGAATTATACACACTAATTGTTTTGATTCCATTGTCTGCGCTGTACAACTGGATAGTAGTATTGCTATGAACAGGGTTAGGATACAGGCTTAACCTGGTTCCCCGGGGCACGATGCTTATTCCAGAAGCCGAATCTTTCATACGCTTCAACGTTTCCTCATCTTCTTTGGCCGTGGTGTTTGCCGCCGCTATTCTTGCACCACCACTTGCACAACTTCTCAAAAGAAGGATGCCGCCTGTGGGATATACCGCAAAAGCCTGTGTTACGGTACCACCTAAAACCGGCGTAAAGGAAAACCAGTTCCAACCGCCATTATAGGTCTTTTTCATAGCGGCGTCTGTGTACAACAGGCTTCCATTGGCAATACTGGTTCCGTATACAGGAGTCCTGCCACTGGAGGATGCATCGTCACATGCCTGGTAAGGCCCTACCGACATTTTTATATATCCGAGTACATTACCGACGGGTGGTGTAGTAGCTGCATTCACCAGTATGTTCACGGATTGAGACGCATTTCCCCCTGAATTATCCACCAACTGTAAAACAAAAGTATAATTACCCGGAACAAGTCCTGTTACCGCGGTGGTTTTGGCATCTCTTGTAGCCATCAAAGGGCCAGTAGGTCCTGCTGTTTGCGTCCACCTGTAAGAAGCAATATATCCGTCGGGATCACTGGAAGCGGAAGCATCCAGGGTTAAAGCGGTGGGCAATGTGATGGTTCTGTTTGAACCCGGATTTGCGATGGGCAAAACATTTGCCTGCGGAACAGAAGGCAATGAGCTTCCAGGATTTACCGTTATCGCCACTGCAGCAGAGGCTTCCAAGCCTTCGTTGTCTTTCACCTGCAAAACAAATGTATAGGTACCCATAAAAAGTCCCGTTACAGTGGTTGTTTTGCCATCTCTGTTTGTCAAGATGGGTCCAATAGGCCCGGAAGTCTGTGTCCAGTGATAAGCCGCAATAAACCCGTCGGGATCACTGGAGGCAGAAGCATCCAGGGTTAAAGTTCCCGGCAATGTGATGGTAATGTTTGCGCCGGCGTTTGCAGCGGGATATTGATTTCCTTTGGAGACGGCGGCATTCACCGTTACGGTTACAGAAGAACTGGCGCTGGCACCCGCGTTATCGGTAACCTTCAGGCTAAAGACATAGGCACCCTGCACAAGACCAGTAACAGAAGTAGTGGCGGCATTTGGACTGCTGATGCTGCCTGAAGACGGGCCGCTGGTTTTTGTCCATGCATAGCTGGATATTGATCCATCGGAGTCTTTGGACGCACTGCCGTTTAAGTTAGTATTATTGGTTGGTAATGTAATGCTGGTATTATTACCTGCATTGGATACGGGCAACTGGTTTGCCGCACCATTTACTGTGATGGTCACACTGGCAGCGCTTGTTAACCCGTGGTTATCCTTAACCGTTAGCGTAAATACATAAACTCCCTGTACAAGCGCTGTAACGGAGCTGGAAGCCGCGTTTACACTGCTGATATTTGCCGACGAAGGGCCGCTGGTTTTTGCCCAGGAATAAGAGGAGATGGTGGCGCCATTGGTACCTGAACCACTACCAGACAGGTTAACCGTGCTGGTGGGAAGGGTTATCGTTTGCGCACTGCCCGCACTGGCGGTTGGCGCTGTATTGATGGGTGGGGTAGGTTGTGCACCTGACCGGCTATTGCTTAAAAACCATTCGTACATATTTGTGTTAGCGGTAAAATTACCACCGCCGTTTACCGTCCTGGTTATATGGCCGGTATCATAGGCATTCAGCCAGG
>JBDTVE010000209.1:0-15389 GCA_040007355.1 Bacteroidota bacterium
ATCCAAGTCCCTGTCATGCCGAGTAAACGATTGTTGGAACGACAGTTCTTTGTTAGCAACAGGCATAAGATGCCGGAGGGGCTTCGTGAGTCATGTTTCAGGAATACTGTTACCCGGTCCCCTGGAAAAAAAAGGGGCAGACAGGATGGAATTAAATTTCCACCGTTTCACTTTTTACTTTTTCCAAACCGGCCGGCGTAATAAAAATAACCAAGGTTTCTTCCTGCCGGGTGCTGATCAGCCCTTCTTTTTCCAGTTGTTGCAGGTGTTGTTGTATAATGGACCAGTCCTGGAACTGGCGCAGGATAATTTCCCTTGGCCGGCACTTATAGGAAGTTGGCTGGGGGTCATCATTTGTAACCGTAAAGATGGTGTGTAAGGTCTTGTACAAGGGGTCCATTAAATAAATATATCCCATTCTACCGTCACAGTTATTATAATTTTATCAACAATTTTGCAGCACCTGTTTTCGTAGCAGGTCAGGTATCGAACCCAGGCTGGCCCGGCAAGCGTGTTTAGATATCCAGCCCTGTTAAGTCTATCCACGGCTACAGGCGGCCGTTGTTTGTGCCGGATTTGTGCATAACAAAACTCCGAAAATATGAAATAATCGTAATTTTTACTGAACAAACCCGTTACTTTATAAGCACCGATCAATTTATTACTTGCCCTGTGAAATTTTATTCCATGATATACATCCGGATGCCCGTTAAACATATTTTTTTATTTTTTATCACGATCCTGTTAGCTACTCCTTTTTTATCTGCCCAGGTTATTGCATTGCCCCATGCCTATGCCCACAACGATTACTGGCATAAGCGCCCGCTTTTTGATGCACTGGATAACGGGTTTACCTATGTTGAAGCAGATATTTATTTAAGGCATTCAAGGCTGATGGTCTGTCAAAGGCTTCCCTTGCTCAGGAAAAAAAATACCATTGAAGAACTTTACCTGCAGCCGTTTTTCAACCGTCTGGCAAATGCAAACGGAGATGCACAAACGGCCCTGGATACAATTGTAATAATGATAGACATCAAATCAAATGGAAATAAAACCTATGCAGCACTCCGTGAAGTACTCGATAAATACAATTCCATCCTGTCGACCTGTGAAGAGGGTAAAGTCACCATTCGCAACCTTACCCTTGTCTTAACCGGTCACCGGCCACTGCGCCTGCTGGGTTCGGAAACCTGCAGATATGTTTTTGCTGATGCCGACCTGCGAAAAATAAACCGCAGCAACAATTATTCTGAAATGTTTACCACGGCCAGTTGCAAATATTCAAACCTCTTAACCTGGAGGGGAAGAGGGATCATACCACAATTTCAAAAAAAGCGCCTGCAGGACCTGGTCGTGAAAGCTCATTTGTCGGGAACAAAAGTGAGGTTATGGGGTTCTCCGGAAAATGAAACGGTATGGCTTTTCCTGCGCAATTGCGGGGTAGACCTGATCAACACGGATAAACTGGTGGCACTGAAACATTTTTTTACCAGGGATGCTAGTCAGCCATTGCCCGCCAATAAGCTCTAATAAGGCCCCGGTTGGGCCGCGCAGCAGGCTCCAGGAGCAAACCACCCAGGTTTGTACGATAAACCAGCGGATTACCGCTATGCAGGTCCGCACTGTTTTTTTTCGGTTGCATATTACCATTACTAAAATCTATAAAAAGCGGGTCAGTTATAATATCTCCATTACAGGGTGTGGTGCCAATGGTGTCTACATAACGGTAGTAGAAACCGTCAGCATCAGGAACCCATGGAGGCGGTAGCCGCAAAGACCATCACCGGTAAATCAGGAGGGCCGAATTGGGGATCGCGGAAGCCGGAAAAAACGCGCGGGGGAGACCAACTTTCAACATTTTTTTATCAATCAACCCGCTAAAAAAACGACTGCCCGGAACCGGTAGCAGGCGTTAATGTACCGCCCGTTTCAAAAATAGTCAAGGCAATCCGGTATTTTAGGTTGATGGAGGATTAAGGCCCGCGGTTCCCGAGAGTGCCCTGACCTGGTTCAACCTATGGGTAAACGGGTGATAACCGGAATCGCTAAAGTAAAAATCATTTAAATTACTGGTTTACAATAATTTATATTGTTATTGCTATTTACATGGGCCGGCAGTACAGTCGTGGCCGGCAGTGGCGATTGCCGGCGGTGAGGTTGGGTAGGGCATTTTTTCTCCCTGCTGGTGTACACACAAGCGGCTTGCAGCCTGCAATACGTACGCTAACAAACGTTTATAGTGTATGACAGATGTTAAAAAAGATCAGAAAAATTTTTACCACTGCCCTTCAACCATTACCTTTACCTACCGAGTTTGTAGACTTATTTTTTCAATCATGACAACATCCACCTGCACCGGACGCCTGAATTGTACGCACCTCAACTGTTGTCTCCGTTGTTGAGGCTGCCGCGACAGCAAGACCCATCCTTTACACGCATCTCCTTTTAAAATTTGTAAACATGATTGACCAGCTTAAAAACAATATGTCTCAAATAACCCACCAAAAAGATAGACTAAACATACGCACACCATTAAGCGTGCTTGCCGGTGAATACCCCGGTAAGGTTACTTTTTCTTCTAGTTTCAGTTATGAAGACCAGGTGATCACGCATGAAATACTGACCGACCAGTTACCCATCAGCATATTTACGCTCGACACGGGCCGCCTGTTTGCTGAAACCTATTCGGTGTGGGGCAGCACCAATGAAAGATATCAAGCCCATATAAAGGCCTTTTATCCCAAACAGGATTTGTTAGCAGACTTTGTTGAGCAAAAGGGGCCCAATTCATTTTATGAATCGGTGGAAAACCGGAAGGGTTGCTGTTATATACGAAAAGTGGAACCCTTGAAAAGAGCCCTGGCAGGCAATGCCGTGTGGATAACCGGACTTCGCGCCGAGCATTCCACTAACCGGCAGGATCTTCCCATGGTGGAATGGGATGAATCAAACCAGATAATTAAATATCATCCACTGCTGCATTGGACAACGGCCGAGGTAAAACAATACATACTGGAAAACAATATTCCCTATAATTCCCTGCACGACCGGGGCTTTGTAAGCATTGGATGTGCGCCCTGCACAAGGGCTGTGCAACCCGGTGAAGATTTCCGCGCCGGTAGGTGGTGGTGGGAGGATGCGGATAAAAAGGAATGTGGCCTGCACGTACACGAGCCGGCGATTAGTGAGAAAGTTTAAACAATATTTTAAATGAGCGATTATCAGTTAGATTATCTTGACCAGTTAGAATCTGAATCCATTCATATTTTCAGGGAAGTGGCGGGCCAGTTTGAGCGCCCGGCACTGTTGTTTTCGGGTGGCAAGGATTCTATCACAATGGTTCATCTTGCGATGAAAGCCTTTCGCCCGGGCAAATTCCCGTTTCCCCTGGTGCATATTGATACCGGTCACAATTTCCAGGAGGCGCTGGATTTCCGGGATGCACTGGCAAAACAGATTGGAGAAAAATTAATTGTTCGAAGTGTAGCCGATACCATCAAGCAAAAAAATCTGACGGAACAAAAGGGAAAATTTGCCAGTCGTAATGCCCTGCAGACTTATACCTTGCTGGATACCATTGAGGAATATAAATTTGATGCGTGTATTGGCGGCGCCCGCCGGGATGAAGAAAAAGCAAGGGCCAAAGAAAGAATATTTTCCGTACGCGATGAATTTGGACAATGGAATCCCAAGCTGCAAAGGCCCGAACTGTGGAATACCTATAACGGCAAAATACACAAGGGCGAAAACGTTCGCGTGTTTCCCATTAGCAACTGGACGGAACTGGATATCTGGAATTATATCCGCCGGTACAATATTGCGCTGCCTTCTATTTACTATGCCCATAACCGCGAAGTACTGGAATACCAGGGGCAACTGGTAGCCACGTCTGAATTTATCAAACTGGACCCAACCGATAGGGTATCCATAAAAAAAGTCAGGTACAGAACGGTGGGAGATATGACCTGCACCGCCGCCGTGGAATCAACAGCAACTACCATAGACGATATCATTGCAGAAATCATTGCTACCAAAACCAGCGAACGCGGTGAAACCAGGATAGATGACCGCGTGAGCGAAGCGGCTATGGAAGACCGGAAGAAGAACGGATATTTTTAACCAGGGTATGGGGAATAATGAGAATGGCGAAAAGCCCGAACACAATAGCACAATGCAAAACACCATGGACATACTAAGATTTATAACCGCAGGCAGTGTTGACGATGGCAAAAGTACCCTGATAGGACGGCTGCTGTACGATAGCAAATCTATTATGATAGACCAGCTGGAAGCCATAGAAAAACAAACCAGGAACCGCGAAGAAGGCGAAATTGACCTGGCACTGCTAACCGATGGACTGCGCGCGGAAAGAGAACAGGGCATTACGATTGACGTAGCTTATAAATATTTCTCCACACCCAAAAGAAAATTTATTATAGCAGATGCACCGGGTCATATCCAATACACACGCAATATGGTTACCGGCGCCTCTAATGCCGACCTGGCCATTATACTGATAGATGCCCGAAATGGCGTAGCGGAACAGACACGCCGTCATTCTATCATTGCATCCCTGCTCAATATTCCCCATGTAGTAGTGGCCATCAATAAAATGGACCTGATAAACTATTCCCAGGATATTTACAACAATATCGTCATCGACTACGCTAAAGTGGCTAAATCATTGGGACTAAAAGACATTATATATATACCCATCAGCGCGCTGAATGGCGATAATATTGTAGAAAAATCAGCCAAATTTTCCTGGTATGAAGGCGATTCTCTCTTAGATATTCTTGAAAATACACAGGTACAAAACGATACTAATTTAACCGATGCCCGGTTCCCGGTACAATACGTAATACGCCCGCAAACTGACAACTTGCACGATTACCGGGGTTACGCCGGCAAAATCATCAGCGGTATTTACCGTAAAGGCGATAAGGTAACCATACAACCTTCGGGTATTGAAAGTGTGATAACGGCAATTGAAGTGGGCGGTAAACAGGTAGATGAAGCGTTTGCACCACAAAGCGCCATCCTGCACCTGGATGATAATATAGACATTAGCCGGGGCGACAATATTGTATTGTCATCCAACCAGCCCCATGTCTCTAATGAACTGGAAGTATTGCTTTGCTGGATGGACAGTAAGCCCCTGGCGCCGGGCAATAAATACCTGCTACAGATAAACAGCCGGTTGGTAAGAAGCAGCATCAAAGAAATATCGTATAAATTAAATGTAAACACGCTGCAGCATGAACCAGCGCCTGCAACGGCCGGTTTAAATGATATTGTAAAGGCCACCATCCATACCGCATCGCCGGTTGCATACGATGCCTACAAAAAACTCAGGGTAAATGGTGGTGCCATTTTAATTGACGAAACCAGTTGCGTAACGGTTGGCGCCTGTATGATTGAATGATATTCCGGATGGTGCTGAGGTTACTGAAACTAAGAACAATGAACTGCGAACTATGAACGATGCATTTCAAATACGGGGCAAAGTAATACTGGCTGGCGCCGGATGCGGTGATCCGGAGCTGATAACCGTAAAGGCTGCCCGCCACCTGCAAGAAGCCGATGTGGTGCTGGCCGATCGTTTGGTAAGCGACCGGATACTGGAGCAGTATGTACGCAAAGAAGCCGAAATCATTTATGTTGGTAAACAATGCCGTCGCGGTTTTTCAACACCGCAGGACTATATTAACCAACTGATAAAACAATATGCGTTGGAAGGCAAACGAGTGGTACGTTTAAAAGGCGGTGATGTTTCCCTTTTCTCCAATATCCTGGACGAATTACAGGTGGTGACTGAAAACAATATCCCGTATGAAATAGTGCCGGGTATTACCGCGGCCACGGGCGCTGCTGCCTATGCCGGAATCCCGTTAACGGCCCGCGGGTATTCAACGGGGGTACGGTTTTTAACCTTGTACCGTTCGGATGTGATGACAGCCGCTTACTGGCAAGACCTGGCGACCACCGATGATACCCTGGTGTTTTATATGTCGTCTGAAACCCTTGATGAAGTAGTAGAACAATTAAGGGCCGGCAATATTGCAAAAGACAAATTACTGGCGGTGGTGGAACAGGCCACTACCCCACTGCAGCATGTATATGTGAGCAGCCTGGATAATTACAACGAAAACATGAAAGGGCAACGCTTTATTTCGCCTTCACTGGTGATCATTGGCAGAGTGGTTGCCCTTCACCAGCAATTTTCCTGGTTGCCCAATGACAAAAGCAGGGAATATTATTTTAAACCCATGGGCAGTTTATTACATACAACCATTACTACAGACAACGTTAAGAAAAATGTTAGCAGAGCATAAATTAAACACCTTACTTGCGCTCACCGCCGGTGCTTCAAAAGAAGAACTGGCGTTGATGCAGGAGCATATCGGAAAATTACTGGCCCCTGTTGTAACAGCGCAAACCGCAGCACAGGTTCCCGCGTTGAACAAAGTTACCATTGCTTACGGAACGGAAACGGGCAATTCCAAAAGGGTGGCTACGGATTTTGCAGCCCTGGCAAAAAAAGCCGGCATCAACGCAAAACTGGTAAGCCTGGACCAGTACCGGCTAAATGATTTACTAAAAGAAGAATATTTTTTAACCGTTATCAGCACACAGGGGGAAGGAGAACCACCAGAGGCAGCAAAAAAATTCTATGACCATATTCACCACAACGGCTTTAAACTGGAAAAACTAAAATACAGTGTACTGGCACTGGGTGATACCTCGTACCCGCTGTTTTGCAAGGCTGGTGAAGACGTGGATGAACAATTGCTGAAACTGGGTGGCAGTCGTATTGCAGATATACAGAAATGCGATGTGGAATTTGATGACGATGCCAACCTGTGGTTTTCGACCATATTAAAAAAACTGGGCGAAAACAAAACCGGGCCCCTGGCTACCGGCACACCGGCAGCGCCCGCAGAAAAAAAGCCCGCCGGCAAAAAAGCCTATACCGGTAGTATACTGGCAAATATCAACCTGAACGACCGGGGTTCAAATAAGGAGACCTGGCATATCGAGATTGCCGCAGACAATATTGAATATGAATGCGGTGATTCCATTGGCATTGTACCCGAAAACGCCACTCCCTTTGTTGAAAAAATACTATCTCTTTCCAGGGGCATCAATGCCGGTAAACAGCTCCAGTACAAAAATGAAACCTTTACCGTTTTTGACCTGCTAAAGTATAAATTGAACATTTCTCACTTAATCACGGCCGTTATAAAAAGGTATGCAGCCATTGCAGGTGCGGAAATTTCCGAAACAAAGATGGACCTGGCCGACCTGCTGAAAGCCTACCCGGTAAAAGACGCTGCACAGTTTGAAGAAGTGCTGGCGGTTTTGAACCCCATTGCACCCCGCCTCTACACCCTGGCTTCATCGCCTGCGGCCCACAGCGGCGAAGTGCATGTAATAGTGGCCAAAGATGTTTTTACCGCAAACGAAGAAATGAAATACGGTGTATGCTCCGCCTTCCTGGGCTCCCAAAAGGTTGACAGCCCCTTGAAATTCTTTGTACAAAAAAACAAACGTTTCCGGTTGCCCGCCTCCGATAAAGATATTATCATGATTGGCCCTGGCACCGGGATTGCACCTTACCGGTCCTTCCTGGCAGAAAGAGACGCCGTAGGCGCTGCTGGCAGGAACTGGTTGTTTTTTGGTGAACAGCATTTTACCACTGATTTCCTGTACCAGACAGAAATACAAAATTGGTTTGTAACAGGCGTACTCACAAAAGTAAACCTGGCATTTTCACGCGACCAGCCGGAAAAAATATATGTACAACACCGTATGTGGGAGCATGGTGCGGAACTCTATAACTGGATACAATCAGGCGCATATATCTATTTGTGCGGCAAAAAAGATCCCATGAGTGTTGATGTGGAGCATACACTGGTTGAGATAATTGAAAAATACGGGGAAAAAACAACAGAAGAAGCAAAAGAATATTTTCTGCAAATGGAAAATGAAGGTAGGTACGCAGAAGACGTATATTAGAATGCAGCAGTGAAAAATGGGACGGTTATTTGAAAAACTTGATACGAAGAACATGACAGAACAAACTAATTTATCAGGCACCGAGAAAGTAAAACAGGCCAGCGATGCGCTGCGCGGTGAGCTCAGCAGCAGCCTGAAAGATGAGATAACCGGCGCCATCCGCGAAGCGGACCAGTCGCTGGTTAAATTTCACGGTATGTATCAGCAGGATGATCGCGACAGAAGAGAGGAAAGGGCTGAAAAAAAACTTGACCGCCTGTATACTTTTATGATTCGGTTGCGCCTGCCCGGTGGTTTGCTGACGGCCCGGCAATGGCTGACCCTCTATAATGTGGCTGGTGAGAATACAACCGGTGTTATTAAAATTACGACCCGGCAGACCATCCAGTTACACGGTATTTTAAAGGCAAAAATAAAACCCACCATTGCTGCGTTTAACCAAGTAAAGCTGGATTCTATTGCCGCCTGCGGCGATGTAAACAGGAATGTTATTTGCAGCGCCCATCCCAACCAGTCGCCTATACACGAAGAGATTTTTGCCTATGCAGACCGGATTAGTAACAGGATGCTGCCTAAAACAAAGGCCTATTACGAGGTATGGCTGGACCAGGACAAAATAACTGATAAAAAAGACGAAGAAGATCCTTTGTACCAGGACCGATACCTGCCTCGCAAATTCAAAGTGGCCCTTGTTATACCACCCAATAATGATGTAGACGTATTTACCAATGATCTGGGCCTGATTGCCATTATTGAAAACAATGAGCTGAAAGGCTTTAATGTTGCAGTTGGCGGTGGCATGGGCGCCACGCACGGCAACCCCGCCACCTATCCCCGGCTTGGCACCGTACTGGGCTTTGTGGAAAAGGGAGAGCCCACCATGCAGCTTATATATGAAGTGGCTACCGTGCAAAGAGATTATGGCAACCGTAGCGACCGGAAACTAGCCCGGTTGAAATATACCATTGACAAATACGGCACCGACTGGTATCGCGAAGAAGTGGAAAGACGCATGGGTTTTAAAATGGAAGAGGCGCGCCCCTTTCATTTTACAGAGCGCCGCGATTATTTTGGCTGGCAGCAAAACCACCAGGGCCGCTGGTATTATACTGCCTATGTGGAGAGCGGCCGTATTACCGACTCTACCCAACAGGCCATTAAAACAGCTTTACAGGAAGTGGCTAAAACCGGCAAAACTAATTTCCGTTTCACCACCAACCAAAATGTGATCATCAGCGATGTGGCGCCAGCCGACAAAGACGCCATCCACGCAATACTTGAGCAATTCAATGTAATTACCAATACCGAGAACGCTACCCTGATACGCAAAAATTCACTGGCCTGTGTAGCATTGCCCACCTGCGGGCTGGCCATGGCAGAAGCCCAGCGGTATATGCCCGTATTAACCTCCAAAATAGAATGCCTGCTTGATAAATATGGCCTGGCGAATGAAGATATTATTATGCGCATGACCGGCTGTCCAAATGGATGTGCACGCCCAGCCGCCGCCGAGCTCAGCTTTGTAGGCACAGCTGCAGGCAGGTATAACCTGCAATTGGGTGGTGACCGGGTAGGCATGCGTCTAAATAAAAACTACCGCGAAAACCTTGACGAAACAGCCATTCTTACCGAATTGGATGGGCTGTTCGGTAGTTTTGCGAAAGAAAGAATCCCCGGTGAAACATTTGGCGACTTTACGCTTAGAACCGTGCTGGCAACAACTGTCTGATGCCACCCCTATTATTTTACCACCAATATCCTCTACCAGGCTCTTTTAAAAAAACGTTTTATTAGTCTACTAAAAGAGTAGAGAATACATTACTTTTACGCGCGGGTAACCGCGGCGGTTAATAAAATAGGTATGAGTAATAACCAGGTTCCAGATACAGTAGCGATTCCGGCAGCAGCCCTGGCAAGCAAAAATCACCTGTTCCCCATATTTTTAAAAATAGAGGAATTGCAACTGCTGCTGGTAGGCGGCGGCCATGTAGGCCTTGAAAAATTAAATGCCATCCTGCAAAACGCACCCGGCACCTCCGTCTGTGTAGTGGCTATTGAAATAAACAACGAAATAAAATTACTGGCAGCCACTCATCCTGGTGTTGTGCTGAATGAAAGAGCTTTTCGCGACAACGACCTGGAAAACAAGGAAGTAGTGATTGTGGCCGTGAACGATAGGGCCGTTAGCCACCATGTTCGCATGCTTGCCAAAGAAAAAAAGCTACTCGTAAATGTAGCAGATACGCCGGACCAGTGCGATTTCTATCTTGGATCCATTGTCCAAAAAGGTAATTTAAAGATCGCCATCTCCACAAACGGTAAATCACCTACCATTGCCAAAAGAATGCGGGAGCAGTTAAATGAATTGATCCCCGATGAGATAGAAGGCGTGCTGGACAATATGCACCGGATACGACAGGAATTGAAAGGAGATTTTTCGGAAAAGGTAAAACAGCTGGATGATCTGACCAAAGTACTGGCGGCCAAACAGATTACGCTGGATGCTATTACCAAACCGGAACAAAAAAAATGGACAGCGATCGTAAAATGGTGCATACTGGCTTTTGTAGTGATGCTGATTGGACACGCGATATTGTCGCTGGTGCCTTTTCATAAAATACTGTCCGGCGTGGAAGAGATTCCTAATTACATGAATGTCCGTTTATTTGGAATGATGCTTATCACCGGATTCCTGGCGCAGATGGTGGATGGCTCCATGGGCATGGGTTATGGAACCATTTCTACCGTTTTCCTGCTGGCCCTTGGCATACCGCCTGCCATTGTGAGCAGCCGGGTACATTCTGCTCGGGTTTTTTCCAGTGGGGCATCGGGTTATACCCATCACCGCTTTGGCAATATCAATAAAAAACTTTTCCGGGCACTGGTCATACCCGGAATTATTGGCGCCGTTTCCGGTGCAACCCTGGCTTATTTCGGACAGGAATATGCCAAATGGCTGCGCATACCACTTAGCTTTTATACCATTTACCTGGGATACTATATTATTAAAAAGGCCTTCATAAGAAAACAAACAGAAAATAAGTTAAAACACGCGGGCTGGCTGGCCATCATTGGCGGGTTTACAGATGCTTTTGCCGGAGGCGGCTGGGGTTCCCTGGTTACCGGCACCCTGCTGGCCAAGCGAAAGAATCCCCGCTATGTTATTGGTTCTGTTTGCCTGGCGGAATTCTTTGTGGTGTTTGCCAGTTCCATTACATTTTTTATTTTTCTGAAACATATACCGCTGATAGATGTGGCAGGACTGATCATCGGTGGTTTGCTGGCAGCGCCCATTGCTGCCAGGCTGGTGGGCCTGTTGCCCATGAAGACCATGTTCCTTTCAGTGGGAACACTGGTAATTTTAACCAGCATGTTTACCCTCTGGAAAGCCATTGTAAACCTGCTGCCCATGGTACACCAGCTAACTGGCCTCTGGTAAAAATCTATATCCTACTAATACGATACGGCAAACGCGGTCTACCTGTTTTATTTAATTGCTACTCGACCCATAAAAGGATCCGTATAACTGGCCTTCCCTGTTTCCACATGGCTTGCAAATCTTTGCTCAAAAGACTGGTTACCGGTAATGCTTACACTAAAATCGTACCAGCCAAAGCTATGCGAAAGATCAAGCAATAGGGAACTCCGTAGTTTTTCTCCGTTACCGACCTTCAGCAGGAGTTCGTGATGGCCGTTGTCATAGGCATGATCGGGAATTTCAATGGCAGCCGGTTGACCACTGCCGGTTTGCTCTACAGAAATGGCCAGTTGACCGGTTCATCGTATGCAGGCCATCAAAAAAAAATCTCACCGTTGGGTAAGATTTTTTTGAGTATTCCTGTTATGATAGATTTACGTATACATGTCTTCTTTCAGTTGTCTTACCCGGTCGTCTGCCAGGTATTCGTCAAAAGTGGTTAACCGGTCGATAATGCCTTTGGGTGTAAGTTCAATGATCCGGTTGGCAACCGTTTGCATAAAGGTGTGGTCATGACTTGTCAGCAACACTATGCCTTTGAATTCCGTTATGTTTTCATTAAAGCTTTGGATGCTTTCCAAGTCAAGGTGGTTGGTTGGCTGATCAAGAATAACTACATTGGGATTTTGCAGCATCATCCGGCTGAGCATGCAACGTACTTTTTCTCCACCGCTTAATACGCCTGTTTTCTTTAGCACATCATCGCCGCTAAACAGCATCTTTCCCAAAAAACCGCGGAGAAAGGGTTCATCAGCATCCGTTACATGCGGCGGCACAAACTGGCGCAACCAGTCCATCAGGCTCATATTGTTCTGAAAATATTGGCTGTTCTCTACGGGCAGGTAGGCATTGGTAACGGTGGTCCCCCATTCATATTTACCCCCATCGGCCTTTACTTCACCGTTGATGATATTAAAAAAGGCGGTTACTGCCAGCGGGTCTCTGCTCAATACCGCAATTTTATCACCTTTGTTTACCGTAAAATTTACATCACTAAACAGCACGCGTCCGTCAACCGATTTCTTCAGTTTCTCAATATTCAGTATCTGATTGCCTACTTCACGAAGGGGCTGAAAAATAATACCCGGGTATTTACGGTTGCTGGGTTCTATTTCCTCGATAGTTAGTTTTTCCAGTGCCTTTTTACGGGAGGTGGCCTGTTTGCTTTTGGATGCATTGGCGCTAAAACGGGCGATAAAGTCTATCAGCGCCTGTCTTTTCTCCTCTGTTTTTTTATTCTTATCGCCCATCTGACGTGCCATCAATTGCGATGAGCCATACCAGAAAGTATAATTACCGGTGAACACCTTTATTTTTTGTCTGTCTACATCGGCTACATGGGTACAAACAGAATCCAGGAAGTGGCGGTCGTGACTAACCACCAGTACAATATTCTCATAATCCGCCAGGAAATTCTCCAGCCAGCCGATGGTTTCAATATCGAGTCCGTTGGTAGGCTCATCCAGTAATAAGATATCGGGATTGCCAAAAAGCGACTGAGCCAGCAATACACGCAGCTTCAGGTTACCGGGGATGTCTTTCATCAATACCTGGTGAAAGGCCTCCACTACACCCAGCTCACTCAGCAGGGTGGCCGCATCGCTGTCGGCCGTGTATCCGCCCATTTCGCCAAATTCCCCTTCCAGTTCGGCGGCTTTCATGCCATCTTCCTCGGTAAAATCCGCCAGCGCATAAATCTTCTCCCGCTCCTGCATGATTTTCCAGAGCCTAGAATGACCCATCATCACCGTATTCAGTACGGTATAGTCGTCAAATTCAAACTGGTTCTGTTTCAGCACCGCCAACCGCTCGCCGGGTGAAATTTCCACGGTACCCTTGTTGGGTTCGATGTCGCCGCTTAGTATTTTGAGAAATGTACTTTTGCCGGCACCATTGGCGCCAATGACACCGTAACAGTTACCTTTTATAAAGTTGATATTTACCTCGTCAAACAAAACCCGTTTACCATATGCCAGGGTTATATTTCTTGCACTAATCATTATTATTCCTGCTTTTTTTGAAGCCGCAAAGGTAAGTATTTAGTATTTAGTATATAGATGTTAGTGTTTAGACTTCCAACAGGGGCTATTTTATGAATACTATCATCGGTGAGCTTAAATAATAATAATCTTAGTACTAAATACCCGATTAAATAACCTGTTTGGAGAAAAAAAATTCCTGCTGGCAAACGCCGGCAGGAATTTTTTTATAAATACTATGTACACCTATCTAAACAGTAAGATCTAAATACTAAACCTTAGTATCCCATGCCGCCCATATCCGGCGCGCCATGGCTGTGGGCAGCTTCGTCTTTCTTAGGTCTATCTGCCACCACACATTCTGTGGTTAACAGCATACCAGCAATAGAAGCTGCATTTTCAAGCGCAATACGGGTTACTTTAGTAGGATCAATAACACCCGCTTTCAGTAAATTTTCATACACTTCGGTGCGTGCATTGAAACCGAAATCGCCCTTGCCTTCCTTTATCTTCTGCACCACGATGGAACCTTCAATACCGCTGTTGACAACAATCTGGCGGAGGGGTTCTTCAATGGCTCTTTTAACGATGGCAATACCGGTTGTTTCATCTTCGTTAATACCTTTTAATTTTTCCAGGGCTTCCGTAGCACGGATAAAGGAAACACCACCACCCGGAACAATACCTTCTTCAACGGCAGCTCTTGTGGCATGCAGGGCATCATCCACCCGGTCTTTCTTTTCTTTCATTTCCACTTCAGTAGCAGCACCAATATACAATACGGCCACACCACCGCTTAATTTAGCCAGGCGTTCCTGTAATTTTTCTTTATCGTAATCGGAAGTAGTAACTTCTATCTGTGCTTTTATCTGGTTAACACGAGCGGTAATATCTGCTTTCTTGCCTTTGCCGCCAACCACAATGGTGTTGTCCTTATCGATGGTGATAGAAGCAGCCTGACCGAGAGAAGTTAAATCAGCAGATTCCAGTTTATAACCAAGTTCTTCGCTGATAACGGTACCGGCCGTAAGAATGGCAATGTCCTGCAGCATTTCTTTTCTGCGGTCGCCAAAACCAGGTGCTTTAACAGCAGCTACTTTCAGTGTTCCGCGTAATTTATTTACTACCAGGGTAGCCAGTGCTTCACCTTCCAGGTCTTCTGCGATAATAACCAGGGGACGGCCGCTTTGTGCTACTTTTTCCAGTATCTGGAGAATATCTTTCATGGCAGATATCTTCTTATCATAAATAAGAATATAAGGGCTCTGCAATTCAACTTCCATTTTTTCACTGTTGGTTACAAAGTAAGGAGAGATATAACCACGGTCGAACTGCATACCTTCTACTACATCAACTGTAGTATCGGTACCTTTTGCTTCTTCCACGGTAATAACGCCTTCTTTGCCCACTTTTGCAAACGCTTCGGCAATCAGTTTACCAATTGTTTCATCGTTATTGGCAGAGATTGAAGCCACCTGCTGGATTTTTTTACTGTCGTTGCCAATGGTCTGCGATTGTGCTTTCAGGTTGTCCACAACTTTGGCAACAGCCTTGTCTATACCGCGTTTTAAATCCATGGGATTTGCGCCGGCTGCCACATTCTTTAATCCTTCGGCAATGATAGCCTGTGCAAGAACGGTTGCGGTAGTAGTGCCATCACCTGCAATATCAGCCGTTTTAGACGCTACTTCTTTTACCATCTGGGCGCCCATATTTTCAATGGGGTCTTCCAGTTCTATTTCTTTGGCTACCGTAACACCGTCTTTTGTAACGGTGGGTGCGCCAAATTTTTTCTCAATTACCACATTGCGGCCTTTTGGCCCGAGGGTAACTTTTACTGCGTTGGCCAGGGTGTCAACGCCTTTCTTCATTTTATTTCTTGCTTCAATGTCGAAGAAGATCTGTTTTGCCAT
>JBDTVE010000210.1:0-7879 GCA_040007355.1 Bacteroidota bacterium
TCTAAACTTTTATTTGGTCTTGTCCCCGCTCTTTCATCTCTCCCAATTGTTCTATCCACAGATATTAATTAATCTTTTGCACTTCCACATTCCTGCTTTCTCTTAACCGGTTTAGCAGGGAGTCCGCCCGGTTTAGCGGGATACCGATATCAACGCTGCAAAATAACTGATTTTGACGGGCCAGCATGGTGCAGTTGTATTGCTTTACCAGCATCATGATATCATTCATGAGGGTATAGTCGAATTGCACATGATAGTTTACTTCTAATTGTTTTTGCACGATGGGTGTTACCTGCAATACCAGGGAAGCAGCGGTTTTATAAGCATTGATTAAGCCCGATACACCGAGCAGGGTGCCACCAAAATAACGCGCCACAATTATAAGCGTATTGGTTAGCTCCCTGCTGTCCAGTTGACCAAGAATGGGCTTTCCCGCTGTGCCGGCCGGTTCCCCATCGTCGCTGCTCCTGAACTGGAGACCTTCCAGGCCCAGGCGGTAAGCAAAACAATAATGTGTTGCCTTGGGATGCTCCTTTTTAACTGCTCCCAGGTGTATTTTAAGTTCTTTTTTTTCCCTGAGCGGAAAACTGTGTGCAATAAAACGGCTTCCCCGCTCGCTGAACGCGGCCACGGACGTCTTTTCAATCGTATAATAAAATTCTTTTTCGTTCATCTTAATTTTTATAAGGGCATGAATTGAACAGCGTTCCTGCGGGCGGATTATCCAAATGCAATCAATGCAATGGCGCCTATGGCTAACACAATGCCCAGCCAGTTGATAACAGATAATTTTTCTTTGAACAATATCCAGGCGGTCACCGCGCTAAACAGTACAATACCCATATTGTTAATGGGTATGATGGCGGAACTGTTAGACCGGTGTTGTTTTAGCACCTCCACCAGGCACCAGATGGAAAAATAATTGGGAAACCCGATGGCAATGCCCGCCAGCACTGCCCGGTATTCAAACTTTTTGCGGCCTGTGATCAACTGTATCAAAAGGATCACTACCCCCACGCTGGCCGCACCGGCAAAAGCGGTAATTAAAAAATCATTGTTGTTGCCACCATTTAAAAACCGTTGTTGCACATATTTAACCAGGGTATCCAACAAACCGCTGCCGACAAAAAGCAACACGGGTAGCACAAAGACCCACTGGCCATTTTTACTGCCGGTTTCCTTTTTCTCCGGTTTCACGGTAAGATAAACCGAGATCAGGGCCAGTACAATGCCAGTCGCCTTTAATGCGGTAACCTTTTCGTTGTATAAATAAAGGGAGAATAGAAAGGGAATCACCAACGATAATTTATTGGCTACCGATGCCACGGATACGCCCAGTTGCTGCGTGGTAAAGCCTATCACATTAAATATGGAGATAAACAAAGCGCCCATTAACAACGCCCAGGGAAACCAGGCTTGCTGCAGGGCGGCGCTGTTGATGGGAAAATGCCTGTTAAACAAAGAACCGGTGACCACGCAAGTGATATAATTAAATACAATGGCATGAAAGGTATTAATCCGCAACCGCTCCGTAACCTTAAAAGATAAGGTAAGATAAGAGGTGAGTATTATGCTGCCAACCAGGAATAACATAATTGCTGAATTAAAGAACTGGTTTATAAAAACGAATGGTATCCGATTGCAGGCGGGTGGTATGTTGTAACTGCAGGGTTCCTGTAACCGGCGAAGCTATCCCGGCATCGCTTACCATGGATTCATTTACGATTATCCTTGCTTCATCATATCGCTTTTCATCCAGGAAAGACTGTAGCAGGGTGGCGCCACCCTCTACCAACACAGACAAGATGTTAAGTTCAAACAAGACCTGGCAGACCTGTTCCAACAGGTCTTTATCCCTGGTACAGCGGTAGTATAAAAGACTGCCTT
Organism: Bacteroidota bacterium; assembly: GCA_040007355.1. GTDB lineage: Bacteria > Bacteroidota > Bacteroidia > Chitinophagales > Chitinophagaceae > JACMLD01. Next base: position 1,888 of record JBDTVE010000210.1, read on the forward strand.
TTTCTTCCTGCTTTATCACGTTGAATACGATGGTGCGCACCGAGCCGTCCAGTATATGCAGGTTGGCCGGCAGACGCAAATCCATATCTATCACCAGGCGCAGGGGGTTATGCCCCTTCCACAGCCGGGTGGTCAGTGAAGGATCATCGTATAGTGCTGTGTTGGTTCCAATCAGTACGGCCGCTTCCTCGCTGCGCCATCGATGTACCAGTCGGTTGGTGAGTTCATTGCTGATAAGCAGGCGCGAATGATCCCGATTGCCAATAATACCATTGGCCGTTTGCGCCCATTTTAAAATAATATAAGGGCGGCGATTTGTATGAAAAGTAAAAAAGCGTTTGTTTAATTCCCGGCATTCGGCTTCCAGCATCGGTTCTACAACGTCTATCTTTGCAGCTTTTAGTTTTTCAATGCCCCTGCCGTTTACCTGTTCAAACGGATCGCGGCAGCCAATCACCACACGGGGAATTTTATTGACTATGATCAGATCCGTACAGGGCGGCGTTTTACCAAAATGCGCACAAGGCTCCAGCGAAACATAGAGCGTTGCGGCGGGTATCAGTTCCCGGTGCGCCGCAGACACGGACTGTAGGCAGTTTACCTCTGCGTGAGCCTGTCCGTATTGCAGGTGGCAGCCCTCTCCTATAATGGTATCACGGTAAACCAATACCGCTCCCACCATTGGATTGGGAGCCACTGAACCCGCGCCCATCCGGGCCAGTTCAATACAGCGCTGCATATATTTTTCATGTGTTTCCAACTGCAATGAATAGCGACAAAAATACAGGTTTAAGACCAGCTATCGGTGCCGCCCGGGAGCGATAAGCTGTTTTCTGCGTATGTTTGTTTGTATGACCATTCACGAAGCCAGCCAGCAGTTGCGGTTCCAGCTTTTTCACCAATACGATGAAAGGGAAGCCGGCAATATTACCGACCTGGTAATGGAAAATATCACGGGCTGGAAAAGAATCGACCGCGTGGTAAACAAAACCGCTTCGTTATCGGCCGCCCAGCAGGCATTGCTGCAATCATATACCAATGCGCTGCTAAACAATACACCCCTGCAGTATGTGTTGCAGGAGGCCTGGTTCTATGGCTTGCGGTTGTTTGTAGACGAAAATGTGCTGATCCCCCGGCCTGAAACAGAAGAACTGGTTGACTGGCTGGTTAAGGAATACCGGCAGGGCCCAGGCGACCGGCAGGCATTGCCTGGTCTGGCGACCCATATTCTTGATATGGGTACCGGCAGCGGCTGTATTGCCCTGGCCATAAAAAAATGCCTGCCGGCGGCGTTTGTGCATGCCTGCGATATAAGCCTTGCCGCCATCGAACTCGCCAAAAAAAATGCCGCCGCCCTGCAACTGGATATCAACTTCCATTTGCTTGACATATTAACCGCGTCACCCGGTCTGTTGCCGGTGTTTGATATTATCATCAGCAACCCTCCTTATATTCCGCAAAAAGATAAAGACGATATGGCGCCGAATGTTCTTCAATATGAACCGATGCTGGCGCTGTTTGTGGAAGACAACGACCCCCTATTGTTTTACAAAGCAATTGCCAATTTTGCACAACCCGGGCTTGCTAAAAACGGGCTGATTTATATGGAAATTCATGAAGACATGGCCGATGCCGTTGTTGATCTTTTTAAACATTACGGGTATTCCGGCATCGAAATAAAAAAAGACCTGCAGGGAAAAGACAGAATGGTAAAGGTATCCGTGGGAAAAGAGACGGGGCGGGATCCGGTGCGTGGGCTACCCACGAAATCAGCCTAGAGCTTATGCTTCAGAGACCAGGGATCCTATATCCATATTCAAAACTGCAGACCGCCTGAATTGTAAATTCGATTATCTGCTCATGCATCAATCCGGCCGGGTCCTGGTCGGTATCTCACCGATCCTCTCACTGGTTTCCAGGCGAGGGTGAGCCGCCCGAAGAAAGGGCGACCCACCCAAGCACCCTCGGTTGGAATCCCCCTCCCTTGGTCGCCGTCCTCACCGACTATCTCCCTTCCTTTGGTCGGTGTCCTCCACCCAACCATCCCCAACCGGTTATTGCATTAGAGATTGTTTTTCTTTAGTTCATTCACCGCAAAATCGCAGGCCCGCGCGGTTAAAGCCATGTAAGTAAGAGAAGGATTCTGACACCCTCCCGAGGGCATGCAACTGCCATCGGTAATAAAAACATTTTTTGCTTCGTGGAGCTGATTGTTTTCATTGAGTACAGACGTTTTGGGATCGCGGCCCATCCGGGCGGTGCCCATTTCATGAACGGCTGTTCCCGGCACGGAATGATAATCGAAGGGCTGTACCCCGGTAAAACCCGCCGCTGCCAGCATTTCCGCCGCGCTTTGTTGTGCATCTTTGCGCATGGACAGTTCGTTGCTACCGTATTCAAAAAGAATGTTCACTAACGGTAATCCCCAACTGTCTTTTTTATCTTTTTCCAATGTTATTTTGTTGTTCGGATTGGGCAGGCATTCTCCCCAGGCGCCCATCCACATAGACCAGGGCCCTGGTTTGGCAAGGGATGCTTTGTAGGAAGCGCCAAAATCGTCATCGGCCAGCATGGTATCGCGCCATTCCCTTCGTTCGCCATCTGCCTGGTATCCGTAACCGCGTACAAAGTCCGGATGCCCGGCCTGGCCATTCAGGTTGCGGAACCGCGGTATATAAATGCCGGTTGGTCGCCTGCCTGAATAATACTGGTCGGTAAAACCTTCGTATTCGCCCGTTGCGCCCGACCCCACGTGGTGATCCATCAGGTTAAGACCTACCTGTCCGCTGCTATTCCCAAAACCATTTGGAAACCGATTGGAACGGGACTGTAGTAAAAGCGCTGCGGTAGCAATGGTAGATGCATTTAAGAAAATGATCCGCGCGAAATAATCGGTTGTTTTTTTTGTCAGCTCATCAATGATGCGTACGCCGGTGGCGCGACCGGTTTTATCATCATGAATAATTTCATAGACAATGGCATGTGGACGCAGCGTCAGGTTGCCGGTAGCCGCTGCCACGGGCAGCGTGGCCGAATTGCTGCTGAAATAGCCACTAAACGGGCAACCCCGGTCACAAAGATTGCGGTACTGGCAGGGCCCGCGGCCGTTCCAGCCTTTGGAGAGGTTGGCTACGCGGCCATGTATCACATGGCGGTCTTTGAATTGTTTGGTGACGGCTTCCTTAAAATGTTTTTCAACGCAGTTCATTTCCATGGGTGGCAGAAATACACTGTCGGGCAAATGGGGTATGTTTTCCGCCTGCCCGCTGATGCCTACAAATGTTTCCACATAGCTGTACCAGGGTGCCAGGTCTTTGTACCCGATGGGCCAGGCGGCGCCATGTCCGTCTTTTGCATTGGCTTCAAAGTCCAGATCAGACAGACGGTAGGTTTGTCTGCCCCATACCAGGGACCGGCCGCCAACCTGGTAACCGCGTATCCAGCTAAACGGTTTTGATTGTATATAGGGATGTTGCTGGTCGTTCACATAAAAATGTTTGCTGCCTTCATCATAGGCCTGGCATTGCACGGGATTTTCGGCCCGGTCCTGCTCCGTTATCTGCAGCCGATTTACAAACTCCCAGGGATGCATAGACGCCGTAGTATAATCCTTAATATGCTCCACGTTGCGGCCGCGCTCCAGGAGCAGGGTTTTTAGTCCCTTCTGGCAGAGTTCCTTGGCAGCCCAGCCACCGCTGATACCGCTGCCCACCACAATGGCGTCATAGGTATTCTCCGCGGTGCCCCCGCTATTGATGTGTACCTGTTTTGGGTCTCCCATATATCATTATTTTGTGGCCCAGGATTTTTGATCGGGGGCCATTGGTATACAGGCTTTATAGTTGCCGGGTATAAAATCATAGGCAAGGGTCTGTGTGGCACCGGGTCTGGAAGTACAGAATGCGATGGTAGTGTATTCCTTCAGTATATGAAAAAACGATTTGCCCATAAACTTGTTTTTGACTTTGCCCAGGAGACCACTATAGTTTTTCCCTTTTTCACGAAAATGGAGCAGTATCTCCTTTTGGCGGCTGGCCGGAAGCGCTGTAAAAGGCTGGTTGAATTGAGCAACCGCATAGTCTGCAAGGTCTTTCAACCCATCAATAAAAATATTTCTTGTTTTCCGGTCGGCGGTTTCTTTTATCAGTGAAATAATGGTCAGATGAGCCAGCGCCTCTTTGGCGCCGGGTGTACTGGTAGCGGGAATGATGGTTTCGGCCAGATCGGCCACCAGGGCCTTGTTGTTATCCAGGAACTGCAGGTCGGGCGTTTTATGAATGCTAAACCATTTATAGCCGGTAAAACCGGCGGTGGCGCCGCCGCCCAACAGGAAAAGGGAAAGAATGGCTTTTCTGCGGTTCATAAGACTGCAAAATAGTCAATTTGGCTGATTGGTGAAAGCGTAGTTCGGTAGGCTGCCTGCCTGATTAAAAGCAGGTTTAATGAATTGATGCGTTTGGCGAGTAGCGTGTCCGGCTATTGTTTTTTATCGTCAACCAGCAGGGTGGTGCGGGCGCCTATCTCGCGCGCAATGCGCATAACGGCTACTACGTCGTCCAGCGGAACGGATTTATCTGCATTGATGGCAATGGTTGCCTGGTTGGAGTCTTTGGAAACATAGGGTTGAACAAAGGCCTTTATATCGTCTATTCTAAGTAGTTTACCGTTGATGATGTATTGCCCGTTGGGTTTTATGTTTACGATAACCGTTTGTTTGGCCTTGGTATCACTTTTTGCCTTGGGGGTGGACAATTTTATAACATTGGGATTGGCTAATGTAGACACAATCAGAAAAAAGAACAGCAATATAAACAGGATATCGTTTAACGCTCCTGCATGCAGTTCGGGGTGTGATCTAAGTCGCCGGTTGAGATTCATAAGACAATACTTTTGCTATATAGAAAAAACCATACCTGTATTCCTGTCTATCTTCTGATGCCTGCTACCGGGTGGGTTCCTGCAGAATGTCTATGAATTCAGCGCTGGCGGCTTCCATCCGGTTAATGGTTTTATTTATCTGCGTGTTTAAGAAATTATATCCCACATAGGCCAGCAGGCCAATGATCAAACCCGAGGCTGAAGTGACGATCTTGGTATAGATACCGCCGGCAATGGAGGCGGGTGTAAAATCGCCCGTGGTATTGATTTCAAAAAACAATTGCAGCATTCCGAACAGGGTACCCAGGAAGCCAAACATGGGAGCAATACCATACACCAGTGTTAAAACAGAGAGGTTACGTTCCATTTTATATATCTCCAGTTTTCCCACGCTTTCCATACTTTTTTCAATATAATCGATGGGTTTGCCAATGCGTTGCAGCCCTTTGTCTATCATGCTTGCCACGGGGTTATTGGTGTTTTTGGCAAGCGCCCTGGCAGCCGATACATTGCCGCTAAGAATATTATCGCGGATCATGTTCATGAAGTTGCCGTCGATCCGGCTGGCTCTATTGATAGCAATATATCTTTCAAAGAAAAAGAAGATGGCCAGTGCCAGCAGGAATGCCAGCGGTATCATGATAACACCGCCTTTTACCATCAGGTCAAATAAATTCATCTTTGCCGATGAGGAAGCGTTGGCCGCCTGTTGAGCAGCGTAGAGCGAATCTGCTATATGTCTTGCCACCGTGTCCCTGATTTGGAGAAGGAATAAATGCATGGGGGTATTATTATTTTACTTGCAAATGTAGCGTGTATTACAATTCATATGCCGCGCAGGCTGTGAACGGTGAAAATAGTGTGATTATTTCTTTTTGGCTGCCCAGGCTGAATAGCTTAACATTTTGTATAGAAATAAGGGGATGCACCGGGTTTGACGGGGTAGGCTATGGTTCTCTTTTTTACCATCCGTCCGGTGTGCCTCCGTGCATTATAGTCGCAACACCGTGCTATTCCGAGTCGTTTTTCTTTTTATATTCTATTTCAGATTTCGGGCTGTTTTATCTATTTTTGCAGCCCGAATTAAATAAGGCTGGCGGATTGTTGTGCAAGT
>JBDTVE010000211.1:0-6004 GCA_040007355.1 Bacteroidota bacterium
GGAAAGTAAAACAACCCCAAGGTTTGCGGGGTTGTTTTTTTGCCGTATATCAGGCCGCTTTTTATTTATCTGAATAATCCATCCTGAAACCGCTGAGATCGGGTTTGTACCGCCGGGGCCTGGATAATTCATAGTTATATAGGAGGTTACCTGTTTCTTTGAAAAAAGGGTATCCAATGGTATCATAGTCGTACTTATCATCATTTAGTATGCCATCGCTGTTGGTATAGATGCAGGCGCTGATCATAAATTCAATGTTATTTTTAAAATCAGCAATATAGGCAGCGTCGGTCAGAAACCCATACGACCATCCTGGTTTATTAAATACGCGTATATAAGAGGGAATGGGTGTTTTACCGGCCTTGAACAGGAAGAATTTGGCATAGCTGTCAAAATAAGTTGCGGTATCGTAATGCGGATACTTACTTTCCCGCGGCATTTCAGACATATACTGGTAAAGAAACCGGTAATCGTCTGGGGACAATAAAAATCTTTGTTTAGTCGGCACCGATGCAGGAAACAATACGGACTGCAATAATTGCTGCAAATCCTCCAGGGGCAGAGCATTGTGCGTGGTAAAGTCCATTGGCGTGTTTACCATGCTGTCGTTCCGGTCATAATGCGCATTACCCACCAGGTGTTGTTTACTGAAATTGAAAGATCCTGCGTTGTATGCCGGCGGCTGTGCATACACCAGCTCTCCTCCTTTTACAAACCGGATGCTGTTGGTATGACGGTTTTCCTCCTCCGTCATGGGCATAAAACGACGGGTGATGCGGGTACCGGTATAGCCCTTATCGTGCAATTTATCATTTAACAACTGCTGGCCGATAAATTCATACAACCGGTTATAGGCATCATTATCGCTGATAAGAAAGATCTCCCGGATGTATTGGCCTATAGACGGCAGGCCGTCTGCTGCTAAACTATCTGTATACACTTTCAATTGCCCGCTGTAACTGCTGTCCGTAAGCATCGTTGTATTCCTGTTAAGCCCCGGTTTGTGCAAATCCTGTAATTTTTCCAGCGCGCAAAGGGCTGTTGGCAGTTTAACGGTGGATGCGGGGTTAAAATACCTGTTTTTATCCAGGTGCAGATAATAATTTTTAAAATGGGGTCGGTTGTGTTTGTTGCGGTTAATCTGTGTATAGATAAGTTGGTACTGGAAGGTATCCGGTAAATCCAGGATCTGTTTCAGCAGGGGGGATGCCTTGCTCCGCAGCAATTCTTCCAGCCAGCCGTCAGTTTTTTCCTGCGACCATACCCGGGCAATGGGGGTGCATAAAAAAACGACCCAGAGAATAGTTTTCATTACCTAAGTTACAAATTAGGTGCGTAGCACGGGAATTATCGGGGCTGCCTGGATAAAAAATATAAATTGCAGCCTTAATTATTTACATGAAATTGATCTCTTACCTGAAAGAAGGACATGAACAACTGGCTGCCTGTATAGGCGGCAACCTGTATGATATGGAATTGTTGCACCCTGATCTGCCCAATGCCATGAGCATGTTTTTAAATTACTGGGAAGACCTGTTTCCGCTGGCCCTGGGTGGCGAAATAATGGTAAAAGAAGGTAAAATTTCTGCATCAAAAAGTATCCCGCTGGATGGGGTAGCATTACTGGCGCCCGTACCCTTTCCTACCTCCTGCCGTGATGGCTATGCCTTTCGGCAACATGTAGCCGCAGCACGCAGAAACCGCCAGGCGGCCATGATCCCGGAATTTGACCAATACCCCGTTTTTTATTTTACCAACCACCACAGCGTGCAGGGGCCCGGTAATATCAACTGTATGCCGGATCATTTCAACAAACTGGATTTTGAGCTGGAAGCCGCTATTGTAATATGTCGGCAGGGACGTAATATTCGCGCAGCCGATGCGGATGAATATATCGGGGGATTGATGATCATGAACGATATCAGCGCCAGGCAACTGCAACAGGAAGAAATGATACTAAACCTGGGACCCGCCAAAGGAAAAGATTTTGCCACCGCGCTTGGTCCCTGGCTGGTAACACCAGATGAATTGAAAGCATTTGAAATACCCGCCGGGGAAAACCATACTGGCAAACGCTGGAACCTGCGGATGCAATGCGCTGTAAACGGGGTGCCCGTTAGTGATGGTAACCTGGCTGATATGAACTGGACTTTTGCCGAACTCATTGAACGCGCTTCCTACGGGGCTGATTTATACCCCGGCGATATCATTGGCAGCGGAACCGTTGGCACCGGCTGTTTTCTTGAATTAAACGGAACCGGCAGACTAAACAATCCCGGTTACCAGGAACAATGGCTGCAGGAAGGCGATATCGTGGAAATGGAAATAGATGGTCTTGGAAAATTAATGAATACCATTGTTGCGGAAGAAGATGATTTCTCACTACTGGCCGGTAAAAAATAGCGAGAAGCCGGGCTCATGGGTGTTTTGTCTGTCCTAATGAATTGTAAACCTAAGGCTGGGTATATTTCTATTTCATCACCCTGGTGGAAAACAAGCATCCCCGGTATCTGATTATAATTTTACCTTTGAGTAGTAAAACCAGCGCCATGAAAAATGCTGTCATGGCAGTTTGTATGCTGGCCCTTTCGCTATCCCTGTTTTCTCAAAAAACGGCGCCCAATAGCGATTTGCGTTACAATGATTATATCCAAAAAAGCAAACGCCAGAAAAGAGCGGGCGTTATTTTAATGAGCAGCGGTGCGCTGGTTACTACGGGCGGCACACTGATAATATTAGATGCCGTGAACAGGAATAAACGAAGCGGGGAACGCAATGGCAGTGGGGAACTGAATGTGGGTGACGCAGAAATGGTGCTTGGCGCGCTGGCAACCCTGGTAGGTATTGCCGCTATGAGCGCTTCCATTCCTTTTCTTGTTGGCGCACGCAGGAGCAGGAAAAAAGCACTGGCCATATCATTCAAAACCGAAACCGTTCCCCTACTGTTTAAAATGAGCCCTGCCGGTAGTCAATATCCCGCACTGGTGTGCCGGCTTTCAATCGGACACTAAGAATACCCGGGGACCATAAGCCAAACCGGCCGCCGGTCACCGGCTGTTTTCCCGTTTCAATCTTGTATTTTTGCCACCCGTTAATGGCTGCCGATGCCATTGATATTAATTTATTGATGCATGAGTACAAATTTGTCAGAACAGGAATTGGTACGCAGAGAAAAACTGGAAGGCTTAAAAAAGCTTGGTATAGACCCTTACCCTGCTGCTTTATACCCGGTAAATACCAGCGCAGCCTATATAAAAGCACATTATAAAGGAGAAGAAAACAAAACTGATTTTGGAGCGGTCTGCCTGGCGGGGCGCATCATGAGCATACGGGATATGGGTAAGGCAAACTTCGCGGTATTACAGGATGATACCGGTAAAATCCAATTGTATATAAAACAGGATGATATTTGTCTCGGTGAAGACAAAACCCTTTACCAGGCGGTCTGGAAAAAACTGATTGATATTGGTGATATCATGGGCGTAAAAGGCTATGTTTTTACAACTAAAACCGGTGAGACTTCAGTACATGTAAGAGAACTGACCATACTTACCAAATCTTTAAAACCGCTGCCAACCGTTAAAGAAAAAGACGGCGAAGCTTTTGATGAAGTAACTGACCCCGAATTCAAATACCGTCAGCGTTACGTTGATCTGACCATCAACCCCGAAGTAAAAGACACATTTGTGAAACGTACCCGCATGATTAACACCATACGGGAATTTTTAAATGAGCGGGGTGCGTTGGAAGTTGATACGCCCGTGCTCCAGGCCATTCCCGGCGGCGCTGCGGCCAGGCCGTTTATAACCCATCACAACGCATTAGACGTTCCGTTTTACCTGCGTATTGCCAATGAACTCTATTTGAAAAGGCTGATTGTGGGCGGGTTTAACTGGGTGTACGAGTTCAGCCGGAATTTCAGGAACGAAGGCATGGACCGAACCCATAATCCTGAATTTACGGTACTGGAATGGTATACAGCCTATAAAGATTATTTCTGGATGATGGAAATAACCGAACAATTGATGGAACGCATTGCCATTTCCTTGCATGGCACAACCGAGGTGCCGCTGGGCGCCACCACCATCAGTTATAAAGCTCCTTTTAAACGCGTGACCATTTTTGAAGCCGTTAAAGAAAATACGGGTATTGATATCAGTGATAAGGATGAAACCGGTTTAAGGGAAGTATGCCGGCAGCTGAAGATTGGAGTACCGGCTACTATCGGAAAAGGAAAATTGATTGATGAAATCTTCAGCGCCACCAGCGAGCACGTCTATGTGCAACCCACTTTTATCATTGATTACCCGGTGGAGATGAGCCCGCTGACAAAAAAGCATCGCACCAAACCAGGGCTGGTAGAACGTTTTGAGCTGATGGTCAACGGCAAGGAACTGGCCAATGCCTACACGGAGCTGAATGATCCCATTGAACAGCGGGAACGCTTTGAGGAACAGGCCCGCCTGATGCAGCGCGGTGATGAGGAGGCCATGTTTATTGATCATGATTTTCTGCGTGCGCTGGAATATGGCATGCCGCCTACCAGTGGCATTGGCATTGGAATTGACCGGCTGTGTATGTTTATGACCAACCAGCCAAGCATTCAGGACGTATTGCTGTTTCCTCAGATGCGCCCCGAGAAACAGGATTTGTAGCGCCAGGCGGCCATACCGGAATTGCTGGCAGGCTGGGCCGACCGTTCACAAAGATGATTGCATTATCAGACAAACAGGTCCATCATCAGTTTGTGCTGCGGATTTACCGCGTACTGCTGGAAGTCAACAACCCCCTCCGCTTTCAAGACCTCTTCATCAATAAAAAAATTGGCGGTACACTCATAAGAAGGACGCTGTAGTATATAATATGCGGCATCGGCCACGATATTGGGTGTGCGGCTTCTTTGCATTAAAAAATCACCTCCCAGCAAATTCTGAACGGCAGCGGTTGCAATGGTTGTCTTTGGCCATAGGGCATTGGCCGCTATCCGGTCGCCCTTTAATTCTTCCGCCAGACCCAGCACTACCATGCTCATACCATATTTACTGATGGTATACGCCAGGTGTTTCGCAAACCAGCTAGGATCAAGATTAATAGGTGGCGAAAGATTAAGGATATGCGGGTTATGCGCTTTTTTCAACCAGGGTATGCAAGCCTTGCAGGTAAAAAAAGTACCCCGCACATTAATACCCTGCATCAGCTCCCAGCGTTTCCATTCTGTTTGTGCTGTTTCGGAAAGATTGATGGCGCTTGCATTATTTATCAGTATGTCTATGCCGCCAAAGCTTTCTGCCGTTTCCTGTACTGCCTGGTTAATGCTTTCTTCAAAACGGATATCGGCCTGTATGGGCAGTACTTTGCCGGCGCCGGCGTTAGCTATCTCTTCGGCCGCGGTAAAAATGGTGCCATCCAGTTTGGGGTTGGGTTCGGCTGTTTTGGCCGCAATGGCTATATTGGCGCCTTCGCGGGCCAGGCGCAGGGCAATGGCTTTGCCGATGCCACGGCTGCCGCCTGATATAAATACATTTTTATCTTTGAATATCATATTAAATATTTTATCTATTTGTTACCGGGAATAAGCGTTTACAATTAACCATTTATTAGTACTATAACTCTAAAACTGAATGATTATGATTGACAGGAAAAAATAGGGTGTAAGTACAAAATTCCGGTCTCGTAAACTTACGATTTAGCCTGTAAATACCGAAGAAATAAAATCAGGCGTTTGTGCGCTTGCAGGCCTCTTAACCGGTATGTATGTTTGTATTGTTGATTGATACAAGGTTCAACAATCCAAATCCAAAAAAAACCAAACTGTCCAAATCCTGAAAAACCAAATTAAAACCAATGTCCTGAAACCGTTTTTGAATCCATATCAATTATGAAAAACCTGTCCGTTTAAGATCCAAATCCTGCAGAAAAATCATCCTAATTTTGTACCTATGATGACCTAAAATTGGTGAGGTTCGTACAAAAAAATTAAGCCCCGGCTCGTCCCCGGGGCTCT
>JBDTVE010000212.1:0-5385 GCA_040007355.1 Bacteroidota bacterium
AGCAGAAATTCTGCCAGGTAAGCACCATCCTGACCGGTGACACCCGTTATCAACGCTGTTTTCATGTAAAAGCTTTTTATTATTTAAAAAATCAGGACAAACCATGCAGGAATTGCCCGTTGAAGGTTCCTATTATTGAGCAAACGTATAAATAGTCAATTTATTGAAGGTAAAGGAGGCATGGTTATCATATCGCTTCTTCTGTTACCGGCTTTTGGGTCAGTAAAAAATCCTGGTAAGCCAGCTTGATGCCATCCGTAAGGGAAACGCTGTGGTGCCAGCCCAGTGCATGGAGTTTTGATACATCCATTAATTTTCGGGGCGTTCCATCGGGTTTTGTCTTATCAAACACAATATTGCCTTTAAACCCGGTAGTGTCTTTTATTATTTTCGCCAGGTCCGCAATACTCAGGTCTTGGCCGGTACCGATATTGATTAGTTCGCGTTGGTTGTATGTTTGCATCAAAAAAAAGCATGCTTCGGCAAGGTCATCTGCATACAGGAATTCCCGCCTGGGTGTGCCTGTTCCCCATACCACCACTTCGGCAGCATTTTTTTCAGCCGCTTCATGAAAACGGCGGATAAGTCCTGGTAAAACATGCGAATTACTGGGATGATAATTATCTCTTTTACCGTAGAGGTTGGTAGGCATTACGCTAATAAAATTGGCCCCATACTGATCATGGTAGGCTTCACACAATTTAATGCCGGCTATTTTCGCAATGGCATAGGGCTCATTGGTTTCTTCTAACGCGCCGGTTAACAGGTATTCTTCTTTGAGTGGTTGGGGCGCCAGTTTTGGGTAGATGCAGGAACTACCCAGGAAGAGCAGTTTCTTTACGCCATTTTTCCAGGCGGTATGAATGATGTTGGATTCAATCAGCAGGTTTTCATAAAGAAAATCTGCCCGGTAAGTATTGTTGGCAACAATACCACCCACTTTTGCGGCAGCTAAGAAAACAAATTCAGGCTTTTCCTTTTCAAAGAATTCAAAGACGGCTTGCTGATTCCGGAGATCAAGTTCGGTCGAACTGCGCATTATCAGATTTCGGTATCCTTTGTTTTCAAGATTGCGGCGTATAGCGGATCCAACCATGCCATTGTGGCCGGCAATATAAATTTTCTGGTCTTGTTTCATCTTAATAGTAGAATATAAAAATTGCTGTTTAATGCAGCTCAGCCTGCCGTTACCGGAATGCGTATAGCCATTGCTGTTTCTTGAAGTGGGAGCTATTTTCTTCGGTTATTATCTCAACATTAGAAGTTTCCAGTTCAGCCTGCATCATATAGCCCAGTGAAGGAAGCATAACTTTCACCGTTTTATTTCTAACAGACACTACTTGTCCTTTCTGCATAACAAGCGGTCCGCCAATAACACGAACTACATCATGAAGATTAACACGTGTTTTTTCGATCCGCACTTCTTTGTAGTCGTGTAAAAACTCTTTAATCGCATGGATTTCCTCGTTGCGGATGACGGCAGGTTTACCCAGCCAGTAAACAAAATTAATAATGCCATCAGTAATGCGCACCGGCAATTGTTCCGTTTCATCTATGTGTACAAACACATATGCACTGAACAAAGGCTCGAAAACAATTTTCTTCCGGTCGCTCCACTGGCGGTGTACCCTGTTTAACGGGCAATAATGTTCAATTTTTTTCCGTTTCAGAAGATCGGCTACTTTCTTTTCCCATCTCGGCCTGGTATAAACAACATACCATTTTTTAGTTACACTATGCATAGGGTGTTATTTGCATTTCATTTAATATAATACGTTGGTTTATAGCTTCGCCAATCCAGTTACAAACATGGTTAGCAATTGGTTCCTGTTCCAGGCGTCTGAACGTTCTGAGCATAATCTAAACCGGCAACAGTATAGACGGTAAAATGTTGCTAAGCGTTTACGCCCCTGCTCCCTTTTTCTTTTGCAGCCCGGTACCGGTACCCATAATCATAATCATATCCATACCCATATCCGTATCCAAAACCGTATTTTCCCAGTCCTCTTTTCTTTACCCCGTTAAATATTATGCCGGTATTTTTCAGCCGGTGCAGTTCAGCATTGTCGTCCAGCCGCTGCACATGTATCTTGGGCGTACAGGCGTGCCGTATTATGTACACGGTAATATCGCACCAGGACGAAATAATATAGGCATCCGGTATGGCCAGTACCGGAGTTGTGTCAATAATTACCAGATCAAACACGGTTTCCAGGTAATCCAATAATTGCTGGGCTTTGCCATTCAGCAACAATTCAGAAAGATTTTCCGGGCTGTTATTGCCGGCCGGCACTACAAAAAGATGATCACTTATGGCGCTTTTTTTAATGATATGATCGGCGTCTTTTTTTCCAACCAGGTAATCTATCACCCCGTTCTCATTTGATACTTTGAAGATGTTTGCCAACTGGGGCATGTACAAATCCAGGTCCACCAGTACCACTTTACGTCCGGCTGCCGCCATGCTTAACGCGAGATTAGCGGCTACAAAACTCTTGCCTTCCCCGGCTATGGAGGAGGTCACCATTATTTTTTTGGCTTTACCCGGATTGCCCAGGTAACCAAGCGCTGTTCTGATCTGGCGAAATTGCTCTTCTGCAAAACTCCGGGTATCCCCAGCCGTTACAAGGGTATCTTTCGATTCATCCTGCACAATTTCACCCAGAACGGGTAAAATACTGTACGCTTCTATATCACTCCTGAATAAAATTTTACGGTTGAATACGTCGCTGAGCATAACAAATGCGATGCCTGTTAACAGTGCCCCCGCGAGTGAACACAGTAAAATGATTAATTTTTTGGGGCTGACCGGTTTACTGGAAGATTCCGCCCGGTCTACCAGCCGGCTGTCAGACACGGTTACATTGGATGAAAGCGCTGCTTCCTCCCTTTTTTGTAATAGGAAAGTGTAAATATTATTTTTTATTCCCAGGGGCCGGTTCATTTCGGCAAGTTCTCGTTCTTGTTTTGGTACATCCTTTAACAAGGCGGTATAACGGTCTATCGTTTCGTTCAGGTTGTTCCTCCCGGCCACCAGGCTTTTACGCTGGTTGCGTATTATCTCTATGATATTCGGTTTTATCTTGTCTATTTCGCTTTGCAATGATACCATGATGGTATTATTTTCTGCAGTGTTTTTTTTGAGCCTTTCATATTCTATCTCGCTGTTATACAATTTCTCCACCAGTTGTGATAAAAGGGGATCCTGGATGCCAAAAGAGGCTGGTACAACGCCCGGCTGGTTACTTTTTGATAGCACATATTTTTCTACCTCGTCCAGCGCAGCCAGCTGAACGTTCAATGCACTGGCTTTTTGATCAATTTCCCCTACGCTTTTAAGATAGAGCTGGCTTTGTTCACCCAGGTCAACCGCCCCGTTTTTTGTACGGAATTTTTGTATGCGAACATTGGCAGAATCCAGTTCCGCCTCTATGAGCTTGAGTCTTTTCTCCACAAAAACCAGTGTATTGGCCGCAAGTTGTGTCTTGTCTGTTATGGATACACGGTTGTATACATACATCAGGTTGTTCAGGATGGCCGCTCCTCTTTCAGGAGAAGCATCTTTTAGCCTGAGGGTTATCACTGTAGACAGTTTACTTACCGGGGTTACTT
Source organism: Bacteroidota bacterium (assembly GCA_040007355.1). GTDB lineage: Bacteria > Bacteroidota > Bacteroidia > Chitinophagales > Chitinophagaceae > JACMLD01. The sequence goes on from JBDTVE010000212.1 coordinate 3,613, forward strand.
CTATGATCTGTGAAAGATTCCGGGCAACCTTTTCGATGCTTATAAGTGAAAAATAATATTCACCGGATCTTGGAACGCCATGCTGAAGCTGGTTAGTGGTAAAACGGCAAATACCCCATGGCGCCGTCACCCAGTTATTGACTGGATAATTCACTTTATTAACCATCACCGTGTTGGTAGATGCTGAATAAGTAAAATCAATACGGTCTTTTTCTGTCAGGGAATCGGGATATTTTAGTTCCAGTACCACAGGACTGCTGGTATAAGCCGTTTTAGCAGTAAAGCCTGTTTTTTCGAATATCGGGGCGTATAATTTCAATTCTCTTACCACCTCACTTAAGATGGTTCTGGAGCGAATAATTTCCGTTTCATTCTCCACAATTTTTTTGGAGCTAAAGGGATTTAGTGACTCCTGGATCTTGGATTCGTCGAGGCCTTTTTTTTCATCTTTGATTAAAATGGTAGCACTTGATTCATACATCGGGGTGGTGGTACGAAGGTATAGAAAGGCTACTCCTATCCCGCATATCATTAATACAACAAACATTGGCCAGTATGGCCAATAACGGAAGAACAGTTGCTGAAACATATTGTTTTCAGCTGTTTCAATCCCATTGTTTGCGGAAACCTGCATTTTTTTCATGCTACTTATTATTTTATGACCCTGTCTGCAACAATAATTACAACTGACAATGCAGTGATGATAGCCGGTAACAATTGCCTGAAATTGCTTACACTAGCCACTTTGTTTTTGTCAGGCTCAACATATATAACATCATTTGATTTCAAATAATAAAAGGCCGAAGTCAGGGTGGTCGGAGCGTTTAAATTAATACGCCGAACTATTTTTTGGCCTTCTTCCTCCCTTATCAGTAAAACATTGTCCCGTTTGCCATAGATCGTTAGATCACCGGCAAGGCCGATAGCTTCCAGGATGCTTATTTTTTCATTGGGTACCGTAATCACGGTGGGTTTTCCAACTTCGCCCAGCACAGTAACCCTGAAATTGAGAAACCGTATGGTTACCAGGGGGCCAATCAGTAGCTTTTTTATGCTGAGACTATCCGTTATCTGGTCACTTAACTCTTTTGTTGTAAGCCCGCCCGCTTTTAATTTTCCCAAAACGGGAAAATCGATATTTCCATCCTCATTCACCAGGTACCCTACGTTCTGGGTGGCATTACCGTTGGCACTGGCAGAAGTGGTGGAAGGCAAATTAGGCGCATTAAAAAGCAGGGACGCTTCCGTGCTTAAACTGCTTACATAAATACTTAATAAGTCGTTTTTATGAATAACAGGTTGTGCGGCCTCAAACGCCGTTTTGTAAACCCCATTCTGTATATCGTTAAAATAAGTGGTCTTTCTGGTGTTTACACAGGATACGGCCATAAAACAAAAAATTATTAAAGCAGCCAGTATTGAAAAGAAAAATCTATTGCGGGTACTGAAAGCAAAATTCATAGTTATAATATATATACCTAATTATCAATAGATTATGATAGAAATAATAGAATGGGAAGCTTTCGTAGAAATATACTGTTACTGAAGCGTTATTTGGATAGTGGATTAGAAAATTGATATTAGAAACATGCTGCAGAATCGGTGGGGCAAACTACAGGATGACCCGTTGTCCTTCGAAATTCCGGTTACGTAAATATTTGCACCAATCTTCTAATAGATCTACCGCAAAGAAAACATATTTTTCTTAATAAAAAAAGGGTATAAACCCTTATTTACTAATACAACGTTTTTATATAAATTGATTATTACTAA
>JBDTVE010000213.1:0-18055 GCA_040007355.1 Bacteroidota bacterium
GGCGCCCCTGAAACTATAAATACTCTGGGCATCATCACCCACCACGCAAACATTCTCGTGCTGCGCACCCAGCAATTTTATAATTTCATACTGCGCCGGGTTGGTATCCTGGTACTCATCAATTAAAATGTACCTGAACTTGCGCTGGTATTTGCTCAGCGCCTCCGGAAAATGCTTCAGCAGTTCATACATTTTAATCAACAGGTCGTCAAAATCCATGGCGCCGTTTTTAAAACAGCGTTTGGCATAGGCATCATAGATCTGCGCAATGGCCGGCCGGTTGCTGCGCATGTCTTCCTGCTGAATATAATAATCATTGGCATATTCTGCCGGGCCTACCAATGCATTTTTTGCGCCCGATATACGGTTGTACACGGTGCCTGGTTTATAATGTTTATCATCCAGGTTTAATTCATTTACTACGGCCTTAACCACACTTTTTGCATCATCCGTATCATAAATAGTAAAGCTGTTGGGGTATCCCATGCGGTGCGCTTCTGATCTCAGTATCCGCGCAAACACACTGTGAAAAGTGCCAATGTATAAATTACGGGCGTCTGTATTACCCAGGGTTCTTTCCACCCTTTCTTTCATTTCTTTTGCCGCTTTGTTGGTAAAGGTGAGCGCCAGTATATTAAATGAATCTACTTTATGCTCCGCCATCAGGTGGGCAATGCGTGTGGTGAGTACTTTTGTTTTGCCGCTGCCTGCACCTGCAATAATCATTATCGGCCCGTCTTTATGTAAGACGGCTTCCTTCTGCGGCTCATTTAACCCGGATAAATAATCAATCATGCCTGCAATTTACAATTAACAGGCGGCTGGTAAAGACCTGTTGGAAAATATTTATACTGCATTCATCCGCAGGCAATAAAAAACAAGACAGGCCGGGCCTGTCTTGCGGGTAGTAAATTTTGGTACCTGTTGAATGGAATACAGTACAGCGATATTCCCGCTTTCCTGTTCAAGAAAATCAGGATCCCCTTTGTGAACCGCCGGTTAATTTGGTGGTCCGCGTTACCCCCTTGGTATTGGCTTTTCCCTTGGCATTTTGCGCACCTGGTTTAGCAGTCTGGTTTCCACCGCCGGGGCGACTATCTTTTTTGTTTTTCTTATTTGGTATGAGCGACATATAAAAATTTTAATGATAAATGTAAGCAATGCGGTTTAAAAACGCCGTTCCTAAAAACGGAAATTACAATTTTTACTGCATATAGCCGGCCCGGTCTTGCTTTGGAAGACGAGGCAACAAACGGCTGACGGCAGGTTAAGTTTTTCTTATTTTTATACTACGGTCCGGTTTTCTTGTCCAGCGCGACAATTCCGCCTTGTCAAACATCAGTATCAATACGCCGTTTTCAATCCTGTACCGGTTGGTGTGCAACAGACTTTTCAGGAAAGCCGCCTCATCGTAACCCGTACAGTTCATTTTTGTGGTAACCAGGTTTTGATCAAACACCAGGCTGCTGTCGGTTTTTTTAAAACTACCGCGCATACTGTTACAACCCGTATTACCGGTGATGGCGCCGGCAGCCAGATTGAAACGCAAAATCGGGAATTTACCGGCTGCGGTATCTGAAGCAAGCAATGGTTGCAAAAACCATTGCCCGTTTAAGCTGACCGTATCTGCAAAATTTCCATTGTTATGGGTAATTATGTCCTCAGTAAGCGGGCTTTGTGTTACAGCACCCGCTTGGTCCACAGCTAAAACACATATGGCCATAATAAAAAATATGGTTTTCATATTCAAACGATTTTATTATTTGTTATAGGTAAAAAATTATGCCAATGAGCGGCGGAAAGTCCCCGTACGTTCATCTTTAGCATAAAAGAAAGTAAAATTTCAGGGATGAAATGGAGGCGATAGGGGAGCTGTTCCGTTTGTTTTCCGCCAGGCCGGGGTTTTCTTTTTTTAGCTTTAGCCGGTAGCGCAGTATGGTGTCGTGGTTATAAATGATATGCAGCCATTCGCTATTGGTATCCACGTAAAAATTATACTGCAACCGGCCCTGGTTATTGGATAGTATGGTTGGTTTCGTAAAGTAACCGCACTGTCTGGTTCTTGCAGGGTGCTGTCAATAGCTACTGTGGTATCTGCCGCCATTTTACTGTCGGCCAGCAGGTCGGATGATTCCAACATAATTTTTATCTTATCTCCCGGTGACGCTTCTATGATACCGCCGGCGGGTGAGTAGGAGACGATCCTGTATTTACTAAAGGATTTATTCCGGTAAGGCCCGCCCATAAACGCCCGCGGCAACGGTGGTTTTTCCATTAAAGTCCGTCGCTGGTCGTCCGGGCCAGTTCTACCGGAGAAGCGGGTTCTATGGATCTTACCCAGTCATCAAATTCACTAAAACTTAGGAGGCTTTGCTGGCAAAGCCAATATGGGCAAACAAGAGCAGCAGTATACGGCCATCTTTTTCATACACCGCCACCCGTTGATGGTGAATATGTAATATAATAAAAAAGGGTTGTGTTTAGCCTCTGCCATGGCCGCGAACGGCAGTTAAATTTTTCATTTTTTTGCCCGCAGGTATTGGTGGGGCCATTCTATTTCCGCCCCCAGTTTTTTTGCCGCATGCAATGGAAAATAGGGGTCGCGTAATAACTCCCGGGCCATCACAATAAGATCCGCTTCTTCTTTAACAAGGATTTCTTCCGCCTGTTCAGCACCGGTAATCAGACCCACTGCGCAGGTTAATATGCCTGCTTCCTTTTTTACCTGAGCCGCAAAACGCACCTGGTAGCCGGGGACAAGAGGAATTTTTACACCCGGTACAATGCCACCCGTGGAGCAGTCAATGGCATCCACACCCATATTTTTTAAAAGTATGGCCGCCTGCACGGAATCGTTTTCGTTCCAGCCGCCCGCTACCCAGTCAGTAGCGGATATACGAACAAATAATGGCAGGTCTTTGGGCCACACAGTTTGAATGGCGGTAATAACTTCCACCAGTAAACGCATCCTGTTTTCAAAAGAGCCGCCATATTCATCGGTGCGGTGATTGCTTAATGGCGAGAGAAACTGGTGGATCAGGTAACCATGTGCAGCGTGTACCTCAACTAATTTAAACCCGGCTTTCAGCGCGCGTTGCGCCGCATCCCTGAAATCAATGATTGTTTTTTTGATGCCTTCGGTTGTCAGTGCTTCCGGCACCCTGTTCTGGCTGTTAAACGGAACCGGGCTGGGTGCAACAGTTTGCCAGCCGCCCACTTCCAGGCCTAACTGCTCCGTTCCTTTCCAGGGTGCGGGAAAACTGGCCTTTCTGCCGGCATGCGCCAGCTGAATACCGGCAACCGCATTGTGCTGGTGTATAAAGGAGACAATGGTTTTTAATTTATCCAGGTGAGCGTTTTTCCAGATGCCCAGGTCGCCGGGCGAAATACGGCCTTCCGGCGATACGGCCGTTGCCTCCGTGATAACCAGGGCGGCGCCACCAACTGCGCGGCTGCCCAGGTGTACCAGGTGCCATTCGTTGGCAAAACCATCAACCGAAGAATATTCGCACATGGGCGAAACAACAATACGGTTTTTAAGCGTAACAGATTTTAGCTGGAGGGCTGTAAATAGTTTTGCCATAACAAAATTGTGAACTGCAAAAATGCGTTTTGTTAATTACATTTAAAACAATGATTTGTTGCAGCGTTATAACCTGCCTTTTTTTATTTTCACTGCGGGGGGTATTAACGACCTCCTGCGATGAAGCCATCTGGTCTGAAAAGAATATGATGATTTTGTACCGGATCTTGAAATTAAAAATGCAGATGGCACCAACAGCGGAATCATTGATCACGCATTCCATGGAGATCAGCTAGCGGACGATTATTCAACGGTATAGTCAAAGGCGTAGACCGATTGGCAATGCGCGGCCATATTTGGTCATCTGCCTGCAATCCAACACACTGTAAAAAACCGTGTATGGAATCAATACACCAATACCTATTTAAAAAGAAAAATATGGGTGTTAGCGAATGGTGCGCGGTAAATACCTTCGATAGGAGCCTGTATACATCGGCTAAAAAAATATTGATGGTACCGATGCGCCTTATTTGTTGGTCAATCCCATGGCCGAACTGAGTTTGCAGGGTCATTTTGGTCTGCAGGGCGAACCCGCGGCAGCGCAAATTTATTTCAGGAATATCAGGGTGAAAGAATTGTAATCGGGGCCCGCGCATTTATCCGCGGTCATATTGCCTATCTTCGGGGCGCTGCATATTATTTCTATGGTTAAAGTGGGTGTTTATAATAAACTTTTGGTTCAGCGAACCACGCAATTTGGCGTATTCCTGGATGATGGCGGGGATGGCTTGCTGCTGCCCAAACGCTTTGTACCCCCAGGTGCAAAACCCGGCGATGCCATAGAAGTATTTGTTTATCACGATTCCGAAGACCGGTTAATTGCCACCACGCAAAAACCAATGGCCATTGCGGGGGAAATAGTGCTTTTGCAAGCCGTTAGTATTACCAACCAGGGTGCTTTTCTTGACTGGGGGCTTATGAAAGACCTGTTTGTTCCGCGCAGTAAACAACTGAGCGGCATGCGCGCCGGCGGGGAATACCTGGTTAAAATTTATATTGATCCGCAAACCGGTCGGGTAGCCGCCACGGAAAAAATTGAGTTTGAATTAAGTAATGACCCGCTTACCGTAAAAGAAAAGGAGCTGGTTCAATTGCTGGCATACCGCAGAACGGATATTGGTTGGGTGGTGATCATCAATAACCTTCATACCGGGGTTTTGCACCAAAATGAGATCTACCGGGATATACGCGTGGGCGATCGGTTCGAAGGATTTATCAAACATATAAGACCGGATAACAAAATTGATGTGGCTGCCGGTAAACCGGGGTATGAAAGAGTAGAAGATGAATCAGCCAAAATACTAAGACTGCTGGATGAAAACAATGGGTACCTGCCCTTTTACGACAAATCCGGGCCAGACGAGATCTATCGTTTTTTTGGCATGAGCAAAAAAACTTTTAAAATGGTAACTGGAAACCTGTATAAACAACGAAAACTGGTTTTTACAGAGACCGGGATTAAATTGCCGGGTTAAAAAAAAACCGGCATACATAATACGCCGGTCTGTTCATTAGGGACAAATCAACCCCACATAGATACCTGTTTTTATATTTGAGTGATATATTAAAACGTAACTGTTTTATGCTGCCTCCTGCATTTCTGATATATAGTCATTCAGCCTGGCAGCGATACCCATTTCTATAACAGGAGGTATTATATGGGCTGGTTTTTGAGTTTCTGCAAAGCGGTTCCGGCTTTCATCCCAGCCAAAAACATGCACGGGACCATTGTTATAACTAATCCTGTAAAACACTTCACCGGAAGGCACATTAAATGGTGTAGCTGTAACCATAAATGATCGGCCACTTATAGGCAATTCAAATGCAATATTCGACAACCTTGGCTTCCTGGATCTTGTTGGTTTTGTGTGCTCCATAAAATAGTTTTTTTTATTAGATAATAAATGCTGTTTGTTCCATTAAAAAGACAACAAACATGCCTCTATGTCTGCCACACCTCAAAGGAATCGCTTAGCTCCACGTTTATAGACAGTTACAAAATTTTTCAAAAATAATTGTTAAGGAAAATTGTAGAAATATGGGCAAATAAATCATCGCTGGAGGATTGCTGCGCTATATTGAATGAACAATAACTTATTTTTTTAGCTATCTTTCAATACTGACATGCCCGTTTACCAGTAAAAAGATTACCCGTTTATGTTATGTTCTGTTATTGTAGGCACCGGTTCATATATTCCGCCCCGTATCCAGTCGAACCTGGAATTCTTTGAACATGTTTTCTATACAGAAACGCAGCACAAGCTTGAAACGCCTTCTGACGAGGTAGTAGAAAAATTCAGACAGATAACGGGTATCAGCGAACGTCGTTATGCGGCTGATGATATGACTGCTTCCGATCTGGCCACTCTGGCGGCGCGTATGGCCATAGCAGATAGTGGCACCGACCCTGAAACGCTTGACCAGATCATAGTTGCCCACAATTTTGGGGATGTAGTAAAAGATACCATACAGATGGATGCGGTGCCTTCGCTGGCCAGCCGGGTAAAACACCAACTGGGCATTGTAAACCCGGGTTGCATTGCCTACGATCTTTTATTTGGATGTCCGGGCTGGATACAGGGTCTGATACAGGCAGACGCTTTTTTAAAAACGGGTCTTGCCCGGAAATGCCTGGTTATTGGAGCAGAGACTTTATCAAGAGTGATAGACATCTATGATCGCGATAGTATGATCTTTGCCGATGGAGCCGGCGCCTGTATTCTGGAGAACCAGGATCTGACAGCAACGAAAAAAGGCATTTTAAGTACCAGCATGCAAAGCCATACCGTAAAGGAGGCAAACTATATAGACATGGGCAAATCGAACCACCCCGAAGCGAATGCAGGTGTACGTTATATGAAAATGAAGGGCCGGAAAGTGTATGAATATGCCATGAAATATGTGCCCGCTGCCATGAAAGACTGTCTCGATAAAAGCGGGATGGGAATTGGTGACTTAAAAAAAATATTTATTCACCAGGCCAATGAAAAAATGGATGAAGCCATGGTGAGGGAATTTTATAAATTATATGCTATTGGCACTCCGCCCGAAGGCGTTCTGCCTATGAGCATTCACTGGCTGGGCAACAGCTCGGTTGCCACAGTACCTACGCTCTATGACCTGGTGCTGAAAAAGCAGGTTCCGGGGCATGAACTGCATCCCGGCGATACCATCATTTTTGCTTCTGTGGGGGCCGGCATGAATATCAACGCCGTGTGTTACCGCTATTAACAATTTCAAACGAATCCTATGCTGCTATGGTTTTCAGGTGTAGTAAAATGACCCGGAACAATTCATCGGGATTAAAGGGTTTTACAATGATGTCTGTAAGACCTGCGGCATAGACTTCGCTTTCCACCTCCTTTGGCAGGCTGGCGGTAAGAGCGATCACGGGCAGGGTTTCGCCCGATTTTCTCAGCTTACGGGTGGCTTCGTAACCATCCATTACCGGCATATCCAAATCCATTAGTATGATGCGGTGACGCGCCGCATCAAATTTTTCTATTCCTTCCTGCCCGTTTACGGCTATATCAATAATGGCCCCGCAACGTTCCAGGAAAGCTTTTGCAACCATTATGTTTAGCGGGTTGTCTTCTACCAGCAGTATAGGAACATTGCGCAGTTCTTTTATTTCGGGCAATTCAGTGTTGCCGGTGGTGGCTTCCTGCGCTACCGGTTCATCAGTCAGTTTAAATGTTTGTTCAAAATAAAATTCAGACCCCATTCCCGGCTGGCTTTTCAATTGCAGGGAAGAGCCCTGCATCTCCAGTATTTTTTTGCTGATGGAGAGCCCCAGTCCGGTACCGCCGAAGCTTCGCGAGGTGGAAGAATCCGCCTGGGTAAACCGCTCAAAAATAAGTTGCTGTTTTTCCGGGGCAATGCCAATACCGGTGTCCGTAACGGCAATCTTAACGGTGACCGATCCTTTTTCAACCTTCCGGATTTCGATAGATAAAACGACCTGGCCTTCTCTTGTAAATTTAATGGCGTTGTGTACCAGGTTGTTTAATACCTGGCTTGTCCGGGTAGGATCGCCGATCACTTTTTTGGTAAGCTCCGGATCAATATCAAGCTTTAGTGTAACCAGCTTGTCGTTTGCCAGGTTCTGCAAACCCGCAACAATATTCCTGGCCAGGGCCGGAAGGTCCATAGAAATCTGTTCAATGGAAATTTTGCCTGCTTCAATTTTATTATAGTCCAAGATATTATTTACAATGGAGAGCAGGTTATTGGCGGAAAACAATAATACGTCGAGCTGCTCCTGCTGGTCGGCTCTGGGCTCGCTCCTGTTTAGCAAATGGGCCATGCCTATCACCGAATTCAGTGGCGTGCGTATTTCATGAGACATGGTAGATAAAAACTCCGTTTTTGCCTTCAGCCCCTGTTGGGCTTCATCGGCTGCCTGTTGCAGGATTTCAGAAAACCGGCGAGACAGTACCAGCGATTGCAAAAAGAAAAAAGCAATATATCCGGAGAAGACAATAATTTTCAGTTCCGGAATGATGTTAAAATACTGGAGGTTTACAATAAAATACACCAACAGCATCACCCCGCTGCTCAGCAATGCATAGATAGACCCTTTTCTTTTGTGCACCACGGCCTGTATATAAATATAGAAAGCATAAACGATGTACAGGAACATTACCGCCAGAAAGAAATTGAGCAGGGCGGTAAATATTACTGGGGGCAGTAAGAGGATAATAGCGGCATACAGCAGGCAAAACCAAATAACCACCCTCATCATCCACTGGATGGTATCTTTTGGATACAGCATCCTGGTATATTGCGAGAACAAGGCAACGCCCAGCACCAGTGAAATGTATTCAAGCCGTATACAGATAAACCAGCTGAGATAGGGGAACAGAGAATGCAGCACATATAAATCCGTTCCAATCATGCGGTAACTGGTGATAATGCAAAACAGCGAAAAATAGAAGATGATTTTATCGTTTCTGCCAAACACAGAAAGACCCCAGAAAAACAATCCTCCCATAAACAAACAGCCGGCCAGTATAAGATCAAGCGCCATATCCTGTTGGTGCGTCAGCAGCAATTGCTTTTTTGCTCCCAACTTTATTTCATTGGCGGTGCCGCCTTTTGCGTGCCAGAAATTGGCCACCTGTAACAGGATGTGGAGGGTATCTGTTGCATCTTCCAGTCCTACTATTTCGGTTGACCAAAAAGGGGTTGATTCTGCAGCTTTGGTACCCGGCTGCCCATCCTGCGATACCAGGCTGTCGTTCACATATAATTTATACGAGCTATAAAGGGAAGGTATATCAAAAGCCAGGGGTGTTGTTTTTGAGGGTAATAGAACCGTTAGGCTATAGGTAGCATATCCCTGCGAGGGAAGGGCCCGCCCGTTTTGCTTTTTTTCTTTCCACAATTGGGGGTACCGGATATAATCTTTGCTAAGGGGCAGGGCGTCTCCGGGCGCCAATAGTTTTTTCCAGTAGAATCCCCATTCGCCACCTAATGCCAGCGGGTGTGAAGAAATATCGTAGTTGCGGAGGTCCAAAAACCCCTGTTTTGCCTGGGGCCGCGGACTTTTTTCTACCTGTGACCCAGCAGGATGACAGCATAATACCAGCCAACAAATGCAAAAAATAATTCGGAAACCGATTTTCATAATATGCCGGATACGGCTATTGTGTAATGTGTGTAACCTGTTCCTAAACGCTGTAGATTCAAAAAAATGATATAAAGCATTAAAAATTAAGCAGCAAGGAGGCAAAAAAATTAAAACCAGTTGTTTTTTGTAAAGGTTGTAAAGGAAAATACTTAAGACTGCACAAAAAAGCCACCGATAAGGGTGGCTTTTCCAAATGATAGTGTTTTTAAGGTTTTTTAGGTTCCAGCAATTTGAAGAATTGATCTAATTGGGGCAGGATAACGATCCTGGTTCTGCGGTTAGCGGCCTTTCCTTCAGGCGTGCTATTGTCGGCAACCGGTTTGTATTCACCCCGGCCTGCAGCGGCAATATGGGCCGGATCAAGACCGTACTGTTTTTGCAGCACCCGAACTACGGCAGTAGCTCTTTTTACGCTTAGATCCCAGTTATCCACCAACACGCCCTTACTAAAGGCAACATTATCCGTATGGCCTTCTACCATAAATTCAATATCCGGCTGATTTTTTAATACCATGGCCACTTTACCCAAAACCTCCCTGGCGTTATTGGTAATATCATAGCTACCGCTTTTAAACAAAAGTTTGTCGGAGATATCAATGTACACAACCCCCTTGTCTACTTTTATGTTGATGTCTTGATCGTCTAAATTGCCAATGGCCCCTTTGAGGTTCATTACCAGGGCCATGTTTAAGGAATCCTTACGCGCCATGGAAGCCTGGAGGTCCTGTATATAGGAATCCTTGGCGCCGATATTATCCATTGATTTTTTAATGCTTTCGGCCTGGGAACTGGAGATAACAGAAAGGTTCTGCAATTGCTGTAAGGCCTGTGTATTGTTGTCCTTCAGATAGGCAATCTGTTTGTTCAGGCTCTCAATTTCTGCATCGGAGAGCAGTTTTTTGCTGGCCGCTTCCGCTTTCTCCTCTTCGCAACCTTTTAAATTGCCTTGAAGACCTATGTATTGTGTATTAAGGGAATCATATTTAGCCTGTTCTGCTTTAAATTTTTTGTTGCTAACACAGGAGAACAGGAGCAGGGATGAAAGGGCCGGCAGCAATAATTGTTTAAAATGCATGATGTAGGTTTTATATAATCAATATTTCTATTCGTTGCGAAATTAACACATCCGGATAAAAAGTTTTCTTAAACTATTATTAATACAAATTATACAGTGGTAGTAGAGGCGGTGCGGGTACGGCCGGTATGCCAATGGTGTCGGCAGGAATCCGTGAAACAATTTATAGGAGATAAACAGGCCTGCAATGCAAAAATCCGGAATTTCTCCGGATTTTGCCTGTATAAAATAAAAAAGATTACCTGTTCATGCTGGCCAGAAATTCTTCGTTGCTTTTGGTGCCCCGCATGCGTTTCAGCAATTCATTCATGGCTTCTTCCGTATTCATATCTCCCAGGAATACGCGCAGCAGGTTCATACGCTGCAATACATCCCGGTCTAATAATAAATCATCGCGGCGGGTAGAAGAAGCGGTAAGATCAATGGCAGGAAATACGCGCCGGTTGGCAAGGCGCCTGTCCAGTTGCAATTCCATGTTTCCTGTTCCTTTGAATTCTTCAAAGATCACTTCCTCCATTTTAGAACCAGTATCAATTAAAGCCGTGGCCAGAATGGTGAGGGAACCGCCGTTTTCAATCTTACGGGCCGCTCCAAAAAATTGTTTTGGTTTTTGCAATGCGTTTGCTTCCACACCACCGCTTAATACCTTACCACTGGCCGGTGCAACCGTATTATGCGCCCTTGCCAGACGTGTAATGGAATCCAGCAGGATAACCACATCGTGACCGCATTCCACCAGGCGCTTTGCTTTTTGCAGGGCCATGGTAGATACCTTAACATGTTTTTCCGCCGGTTCATCAAATGTAGAGGCAATGACCTCCGCCTTTACACTGCGCTCCATATCGGTTACCTCTTCGGGTCTTTCGTCAACCAGCACAATCATCAGGTAACATTCCGGGTGGTTTTCAGCAATGGCGTTGGCCACCGCTTTTAACAACATGGTTTTACCGGTTTTTGGCTGCGATACTATTAACCCGCGTTGCCCTTTTCCAATGGGCGTAAACAGGTCCATAATACGGGTGGAATAATCTGACGGGCTGGTAAACAAATTCAGTTTCTCAAAGGGAAACAGTGGAGTCAGGTAGTCAAAAGGTACGCGGTCACGCACTTCTTCGGGCCCCTTGCCATTGATGGTTTCCACTTTTAACAAGGCAAAATATTTTTCTCCTTCCTTTGGCGGGCGCACAGCGCCAAAAACAGTATCGCCGGTTTTTAAACCGAATAATTTTATCTGCGAAGGCGATACATATACGTCATCTGGTGAGCTTAGATAATTGTAGTCGCTGCTGCGCAAAAAGCCATACCCGTCGGGCATCATTTCCAGCACGCCCTCACCCTGGATAATGCCATCAAATTCTATATTGAATGCATCGTTATTTCTTCTTTGCTGCTGGTAATTGATATTGCGTTGTGGTTCTGCGGGCTGGCCTGTATTTCCCTGGGATTGTTGTTCCGGAGAGGAGGCCTGCGCCCGGTTACCGGCTTCTATGTCTTCGCGGTCGTCATCCGTTTCTTCCGGGTCTTCTGTGTGCGGCTCCGGTGCTTCTTCACCTGCTTTTTTACGGGGTTTTTTTACAACAGGCTTTTCTTCCTTTTTCAGAACGGGTTTTTTTGCCTCCTGCCGCACCGGTTTATCGTCTCCGCTTTCTACAATTGCTTCTTCTGTTGAATTGGCGGTGGATGTTTTTACAATTCGTTTTCTTTTGGTCTTATCTTCCGGGGCTGATTTCTGAGCGCTGGCGGTTACCGCCTGTTTATCCAGTATCTGGTATACAAGGGCTTGTTTGTCAAGCTTTTTAGCATTAGGGATTTTTAGTTGCTCTGCAATATCAAGCAGTTCAGGAACGAGCATGTCGTTCAGTTGCAAAATGTCGTACATAATGGAGTATTAGTCATCAAAATCAAAAAAACCTGCGTCTGAACAAGGTTGTTGAAAAAAAATTTGAAATGAAATGTGATTGTGAACGGAATGAAAAAACTGATGAGCTGTAGACTAAAGGAATGAACTAATCAGCCTGATTCCACTGCAATGTTAGCATAAAAACGCAAAAAGCAAAAAATTATTTTCGGAAATCGGCCTTGGCCGCGCTGTTCGGGCTATTTGGGGAAAACCCGTCCCATTGGTGCATTAATACGTTAGTAAAATTGGCAGGGGCGGCAGACCTGCACTAATTAAGCGCCGGCGGTGTTTAACCCAACTGTGGAATACCCGGCCATCGCCATAAAAAAAATGCCGCAAAAACTGCGGCATCCGGATAGGCGAAGAATTGATTAAAAAATATACTTAATTCCAAGCTGCCCCTGCCATCTTGAATTAATAGGGTCAACAGTATAATAATTACCGTTTAAACCGGTTGGCTTATTAAAATTAAATGTTGGCAGATAACCGGACGAAGGCTTTCCGGGTGCAACACCATTGGCATCTCTGGTAAAGGTTAACAGGTTGGCTGTATAATTATTAACATTGGTGACAAAGCTGATATGGCCCCAGTTATTGTTCAGCAGGTTTAAAACATTAAACACATCAAAGCTGATTTGCAGTCGTTTTGATGCATTGGTTTTGCTCAGTTTAAATTCATGCATCAGTTTCAAATCAAGTTCATGGTTCCACGGTGTACGCAGCCCGTTTCTTTCTGCATAACGTCCTCTCCGGGAATGCAGGTAAGCATCTTTACTGATTAACTTATCCAGGTCGGTCCATTGCTGAGCGGCGGTGTAGGTTCCGTTGTCGGCCAGCCGTATATCGTTTTGATCTTTCGGAATATAGGGCAGGTTGGCATTGGCGGAATTGCTAAACGGGTTGCCGCCGGAATTGTATACAACGGAATAAGGATTGCCCGACTGACCCGAATAAAAGAATACCAAAGAACTGGTGTTGGATGCATTCCAGATCCAACTGGTACCAACCGTAGCTACGATGCGGTGACGCAAATCAAAATTTGAATAGGCCAGTTGCGCATCATTGGGAGTAATGGCGGGGTTGACTTCAAAATTTGACTGGAAAGAATTGCGGATACCGTTGCTGATATCTTTGCTAACGCCGTAAGTATAGGCCGCGCTCCAGTTCATATTAAGGCTATGCGTGGCGCCCAGCCTTATGTTATTGGTTGTTTTACTCAATTGGGCGGTGAGGTTATAACGGTATCCCTCCGTTGTATTTGTAAGCAGGTATACATTTGAATATTGGCTGTTTAGTTTGCCCCCCGTATAAATCGGTGACTGCACCGGGCCGCTGGTATAATATTCAATCTGGTCTTTGATGTTTATCTGCTGGAATTTAACATCGTACATGGTTTTAGTGTACAATACATCGAGCGTTAATTTATACCCGTTGCCAAATTTTATATCGGCTGCCAGGTTGGTGCGAAGCACGCGCGGCAGTTTAAAATTATTATCAATTACATCCACTTCGCGGGTATTTGCCGCATTGGCGCCTGCCAGCGCGTGCGCGTTAATGGTATCTTTTAAATAGGGTGGGTTTATGGCCAGCGGTAGGGTGGTATTTCCATTTTCCGTGTTACTGGCGGTGGGTTTAAAATCAATATTATTGTAAACGCCGCCCGACAATGTTTCTGCATAACCCAACCAGGCAAAAGGCATCCTGCCCACAAAAACACCCAGGCCACCTCTTAACACAAAGGCCTGGTTGCCTTTTACGTCCCAGTTAAAACCAAGCCGGGGCGAGAGCACGGGTTTGCCCAACCATTTATTGCCAAACTGGTTAAAGGGGGTGTTGCCGAAGGTTGGATGGCTGGCATTGTTAGCTGCTGTAGCAAAATCTTTGTCAACCGGGATTTGTTTATCCAAAAACGGGTAATCCACCCGCAGACCGGGGGTTAATTTAAATCGTTTACCCGGGGTAATTTCGTCCTGGATATAGGCGCTGGTCAACGCAACTTTGTAGGGATTTGGCGGATTATTATAGAGTGTAATCCGGTCGTTCGGGTATTTGGGGTCGATGCTGTAAGCGCCCCGGATACGGCTGGGTTTATCAGTTAAAAAATTGGCCAGGTTTGCATATTCCCAACGGCCGTTCCAGGAGTTGATAAACCCGTAGGTAAGATCATAGAACTCATTGTGGGTACCAAGGGTAAATTTATGGATCCCTTTTACCAGCGTAATATTATCGCTGATCTCAACCGTTTGTTGTTTCATGTTATAAACAGAAGCTTCCCGCCAGGTGCCTGCCCAGATGGCGCCGCCGCCAATATCCATTAAGGGAGAAAGCGTTCCGGGGAAATCGCGGTATTCATGCACATTGATATAGCTCAGGTTGAATTGGTTACTCAAGTTGCTGCCGATCCTGGATTTCAGCTCCGCGGTTATATTCAGGTTTTTGGTATACTGCGTAAAATCGGTGGAACCAAACTGGAAATTTGTACTGGTTCGTTCAAGATTGTTTCCCCAGCCATTTGTATAAATGCCGCGGATGGTAAGTGTATTGGCGGCGTTGAGGTTGAAATCCAGGCGGGCGAATAATTTATCGCTATTGGTAAAAATTTTATAGGCGCCCAGGTAAGCACCGGCATCATAGTTATATTTTGATTTCAGGTTCTTGTAGATACTGGTGGCATCAGCAATATTCACGGCGGCGCCGGGGTCCCCGGCATTGTAAAAGGTTGGCTCCTGGCGGCGGGTCTGTTCAACATTTACAATAAAAAAAGCCTTGTTTTTTACAATGGGGCCGCCAATGGTAGCGCCATACTGGTAATCATAAAAATCGGACCCAATCTTTGAATGCAGTCCGTCCACACTTTTGCCCACCAGGGCCTGGTTGCGGCCATAGCCATACACGGAACCATGAAAGTCATTGCTGCCGCTCCTGGTTACCGCATTTACACTGCCACCGGTAAAATTACCCAGTTTTACATCAAAGGGCGACAACTGTACCTGTACTTCCTGTATTACATCTATGCTGTATGGATTGGTGCGGGTGCCCGCGCCCGCGGCGCCCGATTGTCCGCCACCACTGGTACCACCAAACGAATTGCTAAAGCCAATGGCATCGTTGTTAATGGCGCCGTCGATGGTCAGGTTATTATAACGGAAATTGCTACCCGCAAATGAATTGTTGTTAGACTGTGGTGTAAGCCGGGTAAAATCTGCCAGGCTGCGGCCAATGGAGGGCAGAGTATTCATTTGTGTTCTGCCCACGGTAAGACCGGAACCGGCATTGCGGCGGGTTCCGGTTACCACTACTTCTTTCAGGCTTTTTTCATCGGGTATCAGAGACAGGTTGGCATCGGGGTTATTACCCAGGCTAAGATTAATATTATCGATTGTTTGTGTGGCCATACCCGAAAAAGAAATGGTAATGGTATAAGGGCCGCCCGGTTTAAGATTGGGTATGATATATATGCCGCGACTGTTTGATTGCACGCCGGTTGTATATCCGGTTGGTTCATGTTTTACAAGAATGGAGGCGCCTGTAATAGTAGCCCCTTTGGCGTCGGTAACTAGGCCGCTTAAAGTGGCGCTGGTTTCCTGTGCCGTTAAAAAGTCGCAGGAGAACAATAAGGATAGTAGAAAAAAGACAGGTTGCAGTAGTAGTTTCATGCGTGTTACAATTTTCGCAAAGCTATCTGCGTGGTGTTACCGGTCTGTTACTGCAATATTATGGAATTGTAAACCCCGGGTTACCGCAATATTAACAACTATGCGCAAGTCAGCCTGGCAGGGCTGCTAAGGCCGTGTGTTTCACGGCCTCCAATCCTTATCTTTGCCGTCCTAAATTTTCGCGGATATGTTCAACAAACGAACCAGGATAAAAGACCTGCTGGCCAGCGAGATCGCCGGCCAGGAAGTAACGGTAATGGGTTGGGTGCGCACTTTTCGAAACAACCAGTTTATTGCGTTGAATGATGGCAGTACCAATAATAATATACAGGTAGTGGCGGCGTTGGGTTTGTTTGAGGATGCGCTTTTAAAACGCATTACAACCGGCGCTTCCTTAAAGGTTACCGGGGAGGTAGTGGCTTCCGTTGGGAAAGGACAGAAACTAGAGATAAAAGCGGCTCAGATAGTAATCCTGGGCGATAGCGACGCGGAAAAATTTCCGCTGCAGCCCAAAAAACACAGCCTTGAATTTTTACGGGAGATCGCCCACCTGCGGTTTCGTACCAATACATTTGGCGCCGTGTTCCGCATTCGTCATTCACTGGCTTTTGCCATTCATCAATTCTTTAACGAAAAAGGATTTGTATACCTGCACACACCCATTGTTACGGCCAGCGATGCCGAAGGTGCCGGAGAAACATTTAAGGTAACCACCCTTCCTTTTGACCAGACACCACGCAATGAAGACGGTAGTGTAAACTTCAAAGAAGATTTTTTTGGACGGGCTACCAATCTAACTGTTAGCGGCCAGTTGGAAGGTGAGCTGGCGGCGATGGCGTTTAGTGATATCTATACGTTTGGTCCCACGTTTCGCGCAGAAAATTCCAATACGGCCCGGCATCTGGCGGAATTCTGGATGATAGAACCCGAAATGGCTTTTCATGATCTGGAAGACAATATGGATCTGGCAGAAGCATTTATCAAATATATCATCAAATATGCCATGGAGCATAACCGCGAAGACCTGGAATTTCTTGCCCAGCGCCTGGCGGAGGAAGAGAAAGCGATGCCCCAGGACAAAAGAAGCGAAATGGGTTTGATAGAAAAACTCGCGTTCGTGGTCAATAATAATTTTGAACGCATCAGCTATACAACGGCCATTGAAATACTACGGGAGAGCAACCACAACAAGAAAAAGAAGTTTCAATACCTGATTGATAAATGGGGGGTTGACCTGCAAAGCGAACACGAACGTTACCTGGTGGAAAAACATTTTAAAAAACCCGTTATCCTTACCAATTACCCCAAGGAGATCAAGGCTTTTTACATGCGGCAGAACGACGATGGCAAAACGGTTGCGGCCATGGATATCCTGGCCCCGGGGATTGGCGAGATTGTAGGCGGTTCGCAAAGAGAAGAAAGGCTGGATAAACTGGAAGCGCGTATGAAGGAAATGCATATACCTGTGGAAGAGTTGTGGTGGTACCTGGACACCCGCCGTTTTGGAAGCGTACCGCATGCCGGTTTCGGCCTTGGATTTGAGCGAATGGTTTTGTTTGTAACGGGTATGACAAACATACGCGATGTGATTGCTTTTCCGAGAACGCCCAAGAACGCGGAGTTTTAAAATATTTTATTGCGGGCGGTAAAGCGCGTGACTGCTGTGGCAGTCAAGCCGCTGCCGTAGCTGAACTCTTTTGACTGCAACTCCTTTCCATTGTACTTGTATTTCTTCTCGGCCCTCCCAAGCTTAATGCCTTACTACTGATACCGGCGATGGCAAGCCCAGCCAGCTATCAGAAAAAAATCGCTGTAAAGCTTCCTTCACTTTAATTTTTCAATATTCAACTGCTGCGGTAAGGTATATGAGCAAAAAAAATAGAACGATTGCGACAGTGCTGTTACGTTTTCTTATGCACCTTGTATCCGCAATCGTTCTATTTTTTTGCAAGGCAACCCCGCCCGGATGTAACTTGAACATTCACGTTGATCGGGCGGGGGCGGCAGCTTTAGAGCATTACACTTCTTTATCAATTAAAAACAAAATCATTCTTAATGCAGGTCATAGAAGCATCGGCCTTTGCACGGCTTCAATAAAATATTTTTTACCCCTAAAAAACAAAAGAGAAAAAAATATTTTATTGGCTGCGGTGTTGGCTATTTAGCATAATGTCATGTTATATGACTGCCTTTGTGTTGGCATGTTCCG
>JBDTVE010000214.1:0-2221 GCA_040007355.1 Bacteroidota bacterium
GCAATTCTAAGCTGGGTATAATTCAATAAATCTGTATTGATCAAAAGAATCACCAGGCGGGAAATGGTTTCTCCTGGGTATTTAATCGTTGAATAAAGATTGTTGGAACTATCGGTGTATGGACAATGCATGGATGGTGCATAGATAGTGTATGAATAATGCATGAATAACACGCCTTAGGGTCCTCACAGAAATCTCTATTGAAGTACGGCAATGCCTGGCCTGAAAAAAGATGATGTAGACAGTATCTTAAACACCGGCTACGCTATGTGTATAGAAGAAAGTTGACCTGTCCTTTACGGACAGGTTTTTTATTCCTTTACCAGTTTGTAGGTAAACCGCGTCCCGTCAACAACTGCCTCAAGCAGGTAAATGCCCTTACTTAAATAAGAAGGCGCATTAAATTCTATCGAATTCACCACATGCTTAAATTCATTTTGCTGCAGCAACTTGCCCGAGCCATCCATCAACCGCGTTGTCACCCTTTCCCCTGGTTGATTAGTAAAGCCCAGCCTGATAATGTTGCTGAACGGGTTGTTAAGCACATATATTCTCTGCCTTAAACCGGCAATATTGATCGCGATAATAGTACTGAATGTATAATTGCCATCATTATCTACCACCTTCAGCCGGTAATAGTTTACGCTGCCTGCCCTTGTATCCTGCATCGAATAAATATTCCCGCCCGTAAGTCCGAAAGATTTTACAATCCCGATAGTCTCAAAATTGAGTCCGTTTGCTGACCGTTGCACTTCAAAATGATTGGTATTAATTTCTTGTTCTGTTGTCCATTTTAGCTCCACTCCGGCATGTTGTTTTGCACCTTCAAATTTCAGAAGGCTTACTGGTAAAGTCCCTGAAATGATGCCGGCGCCAAACCCGGAAAAACCATCACTGAAGGTATAGCTCAAAGTATAATCACTGCCAAACATGCTCCTCGTTGGCGTAACCATTTCTATGGCTCCTGAAGCCCCGGGATTTGAAGGTGTTGCTGCTGAAATAGGCCCGGACGTTTTAATGAGCTGGATATTATTCCATGAATTAAGTGTGGCTGTCTCCCATCCTGCTTTTTCAGCAGCGGTATAATATAGCGTAATAGTATAAACGCCATCAGGATGATAAGTACCGGGTATTACGCGGAACGTTTTATTCATTAAATAATTTGCAAAACCCGAATAAACAAATTGGGAAGCGCCCGTACCTGCCCTGTCAATGGTTATAGAAGTGCAGCCATAGTCATACGAATTTCCATTCTGTATGGAAGCAATAATATTTCCGGATCCGTCAAAGAAAAAGATTTTATCACCCGAACTAAATGCAGCCTGGCTGGTACTATTAAGCTGGGAACTGATAATAGTTTGAGGACTCGTTTGGGTGAAATTAAATAACGGCCGGTAGGTACTGTTAAGCGTTGCTGTTGGATAGCTGCATCCGTCATCGGCAGCAACAGTGGAAGATTTTCTTGCCTGGCATGTATACGAAGTCCCATCACCCTCAAGTATGTCGTCTGATGAAGCCGCGGTATTATTGTAACAAAACTCAAATAACAAATTGCTCGTGCCATTCCATAAAAATCCACCTGGAATGGTGAAATCATTATTTCCAAACCTCGTGTCATAATTGCCCGAAGTAATAGTCTTCCACGAGGTAGGCGTAGCGAAACCGTTGGAAAGATTGGAAACACTTGTTGCGCCAACTTTGAAAGTAAAACCTTTGAATGGGGCAGAACTGGCTTTTGTATTGATGATAAAGCTGATATCAGTAATAACGCCCGGCCTGAGCCCATCGGCAAGAAGTTCTGAAGCCAGGTACAGGTATTGTGACTTTTTATCTGTTTGGGTTCCCTGCAAAGGACTTGACGGGCCCAAATCATCCAGGCCAGGCCCCGTGCTCACGGTATTGATCAAACCACTGTTGGCAGCCACTTCATCATCATCTATTTCTATTTCATAATTCTGTAAGGTATTGCCGGCAGTGGCAAACCCACCGCCTGCCGTAATCGCGTAGCCTAAGTTAATATATTCATTACCCTCGTAAGAGTTATCATCTTTTATGGTAACATTTATTGTTTGAGGGCCTGTTGTTCCGGCAGGGAAAGTGGCAGAATTGCTTGAGATAGTATAATCGTTGCCGTTAGTGGCAGTTGAACTTCCCAGGCTGGATAGATGCACCGTTACCGGTCCGCCTGCCGCTGATGTCAGGTAAAGCTTCACCGGAACAG
>JBDTVE010000215.1:0-11577 GCA_040007355.1 Bacteroidota bacterium
TTACCGTTCATTTTCCCCGGGCTCACTTTATTTACCGACTACTGATTATTTTAATGCCGTCATAATTAATAGTGGTAGTATAAGTTTTAAAATCGATGCCTATCTGCTGAAATATCCTTGTCATGACCAGCTCTATTTCTCCGGCGGTTTTTTCTTCTTTGCTCAGCATAAAAATAGAAGGCCCGGAACCGGAGATGCCACCGCCCAGGGCGCCGGCTTCCTTGCTTTTGCTTTTTACTTCATCAAAACCCGGGATCAGGATACTGCGTACGGGCTCAATAATGACGTCTTCCAGCGAACGGCTGATGAGATCATAATCGTTTTTCATAAAACCCGCTACAAGACCTGCAATATTGCCCCACTGCCGGATAGCATCCTTTAACAATACTTCTTTCCGTAATATCTGGCGCGCATCGGATGTTTTTACTTCAATCTGGGGATGCACCACCGTTATAAACATGGGCGGCGCGCTAAGAGGTATAATGTCCAGCGGAAAAATGGAACGTACCAGGGTAATGCCTCCATAAATACAGGGTGCAATATTATCTGCGTGTTTTACGCCGCTGGCCAGTTTCTCGCCGTTCATGGCAAAACGCACTAAGTCCTGTTTAGAAAAAAAATTGTTCAGTAAATGATTGGCGGCCACTACGGCGCCAGCGGAACTGGCAGCACTGGACCCCAGGCCGCTGCCGGGTTTAATACATTTGTCGATGACAAGATCAAAACCAATTTTCTCGGGGTATTCCTGTAGCAAGGCCAGCAAACTTGCCCCGGCAACATTTTGCGCGGGTGCTGTTGGCAAATTGTATCCGTCTATATGTTTAATCCGGAGACCGGGCTCATCGCTGATGCTTAGTTCCATGCTATCCTGCGGATCATTCAATGCCATGCCCAATACATCAAATCCGCAAACCAGGTTGGCTACAGTTGCCGGTGCAGCAACTTTAACGGTCTTGTTCTGCAAAAGCGGACTTTTTATTTCGGCCTTATTCATGTATAGTTAGTATTTCAATTTTTCTGTACGGGTATGATGGATGGTACAGCTGTTACCCCGCTGCCCGGATGATATCTGCAAAAACACCAGAGGCGGTTACTTCTGCGCCGGCGCCCGCTCCTTTTACCACCAGGGGTTGTTCGGGATAGCGTTCTGTGTAAAATAAAACTACGTTGTCTTTTCCATAGAGGTGATAGAAATCACTTTTGGGGTCTATATGTTGCAATCCTACACCAGCCTTTACGCCTTCACGCGAAGGTGCAAAAGAAGCAACAAATTTCAATTTCTTACCCGCACTGGCCGCTTCCTTATATATTTTTTTGAAATGGTCTTCTTCTTTTGCCATGGCGACGTAAAAATCGGATACGGAACCCGTCATACAAGACGCAGGCATAAAGGAACTGTTGCTGATCTGTTCCATCTCCAGGTGTTCGCCGGTTTCGCGGGCCAGTATCATTATTTTTCGCATAACATCGGTTCCGCTCAGGTCGAGCCTTGGATCGGGTTCCGTATAGCCTTCTTCCTGAGCCTGTTTTACCACGTCGGCAAATTTTCTTTCGCCGGTATAGTTATTAAAAACGAAGTTCAGGGTACCACTGAGCACGGCTTCAATTTTATTGATTTTGTCGCCGCTGCGCATGAGATCGTTCAGGGTGCCGATGACCGGTAAACCTGCGCCCACATTGGTTTCAAAAAGAAACAGGCAATTGTGTTCGCGAGCCAGGTCTTTTAATTTTTTATAATACTCGAAAGGGGAGGAGCAGGCTACTTTATTACAGGCTACCACTGAAATACTGCGCTGCAGCAACTGGTCGTAGCACATGGCCACGGCATCATTGGCGGTGATATCAACAAAAACAGAATTGCGCAGGTTCCTGGATTGTACGGTGCTGATAAAGGCCGGCAAGTTCATATCCTGCCCGTCTTGTAAGCGATCCTTCCATTTTTTTAGATCGATGCCTTCATCGTTGAAAAGCATTTTCCGGCTGTTGGCCAAGCCTACCACCCTTACCTGTAAACGAAGATGGTGCTGCAGGTATTCCTGTTGTTGCTGCAGTTGTGCTATCAGCCTGCTGCCCACATTGCCCACACCAATTACAAATAAGTTTACCTGTTTATAGGTCGTCTCAAAAAATTCCTCGTGCAATACATTGATGGCTTTTTTTACGTCGCCGGTGGCAATTACCGCGGAAATATTTCTTTCGGACGAGCCCTGTGCAATGGCCCGCACATTTACACCGTTCCGGCCCAGCGCGCCAAACATTTTGCCGCTTGTACCAGGATGGCTTTTCATATTGTCTCCTACCAGTGCCACTATCGATAGTTGCTTTTCAACGGCCAGTGGTTCTACTTTGCCGGTCTCTATCTCATAAGCAAAAGTGCTGTCAATTGCTTCTTTTGCCCTGGAGCTGTGTACATCATCGATGCCCACACAAATGGAATGTTCCGAAGAACCCTGTGTTATAAGAATTACATTGATGGCCGCATTGGCCAGCGCTTCAAACAAACGTTTTGAAAAACCCGGGATGCCAATCATACCGCTGCCTTCCAGGCTTACCAGCGCCACTTTATTGATACTTGATATACCACGAATGCTCTTCCCGTTTTTTACCGCGGCATTTTCTATAATCGTTCCATAATCTGCCGGGGCGAACGTGTTTTTTACCCTTACCGGTATGCTTTTATTCATGACCGGTTGTATGGTAGGCGGGTAAATGACTTTGGCACCAAAATGGGAAAGCTCCATGGCCTCCTGGTAAGAGATATGCGGAATTACTTTTGCGGTTGCCACCAACCGGGGATCCGCGGTCATCATACCGCTTACATCCGTCCATATTTCCAGCGAAGCGGCTGAAAGGGCGGCGGCAATAATGGCAGCAGTATAATCAGATCCGCCTCGGCCCAGCGTAGTGGCAATTTTGCCGGTGGTGGAAGCAATAAAACCGGGTACAATAAAAAGTTGTTCGCCGGCGGTAGAAAAATACGCCTGTATGGCTGCATCGGTAGCCACAAAATCAACTACTGCATTGCCGTAATCCGCATTGGTAAAAATAATGTTGGTAGCATCTTTCCAGGTACTTTCCCGCAAGGTTGTTTTAAAACGCGCGGCAATGATCCGGGAAGAAAGCAATTCTCCATAGCTCACCATCCGGTCTTTTGTACGCGCAGATAATTCACGCAATAAAAAGATGCCGTTGCAGATATCTTCAATTTCATTACAGCTTTTCTTGACCATGCTCAACACGCCGCTTTGCTGCGTAACCGGTATAAGCGCTTTTACCACATCCATGTGTCGTTGTTCTATCTGCGCCAGTATGTCTTTGTATTTTTCATCGCCTTCCGCTGCTGCCACGGCGCTGCTGATAAGGGCGTCGGTAATACCACCCAGGGCAGACACCACCACCACCGTTCTGTCTTTTTTTACCGCCTGTTCTACAATGGCAATTACCTTATTTATGTTTTCTGCATTTGCTACGGAACTGCCACCAAATTTTAAAACCTGCATATATTTTTGTTAGAATGATTATAATTATATTGTTAGCGGCAAGATACAGTAACCTGTATTCAATCAGCCAAAGCCCAATGGTTTTTATGAAAATATACAACCCTTAACGGGTCGTTATAGTGGTAATGATTATGCTGGAAGACACCGGCGTTGCCGATGTTGATGAAACGGGAGAGAAGCTAATATGATTGTTTGCTGATACCACTTTTTTTAAGATGCCGAAGGTAATGCCGGATCTTGATATAACAATCGTTAGTTTTTATTGATTTTTCAATAAATTGGTCGCATCACTTCGATTCACGCAAGACCAGTCGTATAAAGTAAAAAATTATAATTAAATTGCCTCGTTTTTATCTATGCTTTCAACAAAATGAAGCTTCCCGTGTTCATTTAATTTTTACACGTATTTTTCATTGCGCGATTGCAGCTTGTTTTAAATGTATAACCTCTTTAAAATTTTCATTATCAATGGATCACCAGTCATTTCGCGGGCTGCAGCAATTCAAGAATTATGTTGGCATAAAATTTCAGCTGTACAACAGTCTTTTTACCTCTTTGCCATTTCACCGCATTGAAAAAACGGGCATCCTGTTATCCCTGCTCCTGTCTGACTGCGAGGAAGGGTTTAAACGGAAACAAAGTCCCATGGTCATCCTGGACGATTTTTTTGCCAAGCATACCTCGCAGCTCAATGAGCGGGAGCGACTGGACCTGATGTTCCGTTTTGTGCAATACACAGAACGGCAGGTAGTATTGTTTGATGCGCTGGAAGACGCTTCCTTTCGGGAGGTAAATGATGTAGATGGGGCTGGTTCTTTGAAGCACCTGTCGTCTGAAGTATTGCAGACCGGCAAAGAAGAGCAGCTGGCGGAAAAGTTAAAACATTTTGCCATCAGACTGGTACTAACGGCGCATCCTACACAATTTTATCCCGGTTCCGTGCTGGGTATTATAAACGACCTGTCCCGTTCTCTGTCGGATAACAATGCCGCACAGGTGCATTTGCTGTTGCAACAACTTGGTAAAACACCTTTTTTCAAACATATAAAGCCCACGCCTTTTGATGAGGCGATAAGCCTGATCTGGTACCTTGAAAATGTTTTTTATGCGGCATCGGGCCGGATCATCAATTTTCTTAAAACCTGGTTTCCGCAGGTACTGGCAGCTGATAACCCGGTGATTACCATGGGCTTTTGGCCCGGCGGCGACCGAGACGGAAATCCCAACGTAACAACTGGTATTACGCTCCAGGTAGCCGATGCGTTGCGGGTTAGCATCATCAAATGTTATTACCTGGATGTGCGCAGGTTAAAACGCCGGCTTACTTTTAAAGGTGTTGAAGGTATCCTTGCCGATCTTGAAAAGACTCTCTACAATAATATTTTTATACCGGACCATCGCACGGGGTTGAAGAAAGAAGACATTATCAACCCCCTGAATAAAATCAGGGAAATATTAATCTACCAGCACAACAGCCTTTTTCTTGAATTGCTGGATAACCTGCTGAGCAAGGTAAGCGTGTTTGGGTTGTATTTTGCTGCGCTGGATGTACGACAGGAAAGCACCGTACACACCAAATTAATGAATGAGATTGCGGATAAATCCGATAGTCTCCCCGCAGACTATAGCAAGCTACCTGATCCGGAAAAGATCAACGCGTTGCTGGCGGTAACAAAACCCGTAGACCCTGAACTGGTGGAAGACGCTATTATGCGAGATACGCTTAAAAGCACCGGGTCCATTCGGGAAATACAGGCGTACAATGGCGAGGAGGGTTGTAACCGTTATATCATCAGCCAGTGTAACAGTGCGCTGAATGTAATAGAAGTAATGGGTTTGTTCCTGCTGAATGGCTGGAAAAAGGAATCTCTGCCTGTTGATATCATTCCTTTATTTGAGACCATTGATGATCTGCAGGCCGCCTCCGGTATCATGCGCGTGCTGTATGAAAATAAAGATTACCGGGCGCACCTGAAAAGAAGAAACAACAAGCAGACCATCATGGTAGGCTTTTCAGACGGTACCAAAGACGGCGGTTACTTTATGGCCAACTGGGGTATCTACAAAGCAAAGGAAGAATTGACCAGCGTATCGGTGCAGTTTGGCATCGACGTAGTGTTTTTTGATGGCAGGGGTGGCCCGCCCGCCCGCGGGGGTGGTAAAACACATAAATTTTATGCTTCTATGGGCCGGAATATTTCGAACCGCGAAATACAGCTTACCATTCAGGGGCAAACCGTGAGTTCTAATTTTGGCACCATTGATTCCGCCCAGTATAATATTGAGCAACTTCTCAATGCCGGTATATCCAACGACCTGTTTTCAACCAGGTCCATTACGCTGGAAACAACGGAAGAAGCCTTGTTGCAGTCGATGGCCGACGAAAGTTTTACCGCTTACCTGGAGTTAAAAGAACACCCGGATTTTCTGAATTACCTGGCGCAGGTAAGTCCCCTGCGGTTTTATGCCGACACAAATATTGGCAGCCGGCCTGCTAAGCGCGCTGGCGATGCCAAGCTAAACCTGAATAGTTTGCGAGCCATTCCATTTGTTGGCGCCTGGAGCCAGTTAAAACAAAACGTGACTGGTTTTTACGGGGTGGGCACGGCATTGAGGGAGTTGGAAAAACAGGGCAGCTTCCCGGCCTTAAAAGCATTGTACAAAAAATCTTTGTTTTTTAAAACGCTGATGGATAACTGTGAGATGGCGATGAAGAAAAATTATTTCCCGCTAACCGAATACCTGTCTACGCACCCGGTATATGGAAAAATATGGAATAAGATAAACGCGGAATACGAGCTAACCAAGCGGTACGTATTGCAGCTTTCAGGTAACAGCGAACTGATGGACGATTACCCGGTGGAGCAACTGTCGATACAAATGCGCGAACGCATTGTATTGCCGCTTACCACCATTCAGCAATATGCCATGTCGAAGATTAGGGCCATGGAAGAAAACCAGGTGGTTAATAATGCCATCAAAGAAAATTATGAAAAGCTGGTCATTCGCTGCTCATTTGGGATCATAAATGCCGGAAGAAATTCCGCTTAACGGCGAACCAGGGCGGAAATGTTTTCAGCTTGTGTTCACTGATTAATAAGTACTGGCCGCAGTTAGCCAATACTTGTTTCCGTTGTGGTTTTGTTTGCTTTTCTCCATCGCATCAGCAGCAGGAAAATGACGCCTGCACTTACATAGACATCGGCAAAATTAAAAATACCGGTGCGCAGGTTATGAATACCAAGATTCATAAAATCGGTCACGTGCCGGTTGTACAGAATGCGATCAATGATATTACCCAGTCCGCCGGAACAGATAAGTAAAAACGGCGTGATCTCAAGGAAACTCCGGGTGGCGGTTTTCCTTATCGCGTACACGAACAGCCCCATTAAAAACAGCAGCGGCAGTATATTCATAAACCAAAAGCTGGCAACCGGCGGCCAGTCAGATCCAAAACCTAAAAATGCGCCGGTGTTCTCAACATAGTCGAGCCGGAACAGTCCATGAAAAAAAGACATCATGTCCCGGTCTTTCAAATGTTCTTTTGCCAGTTCCTTTGTTATCTGGTCGCAACCAATAAATACGATGCAGGAAATACAGAACAATATTATCTTAGGATTTCTTTTCATGACGCTTTATAATCCGCTAATGGGATCATAAAAATAGCGCATGAAAAGCAAAGCTGTTTACCGGCATTGCATTTTCCAGGGGTCCTCCATTTTTTTTCCTCCGGTGGTCAGTTTGGTGATGGCTTTTTTAATTATTTGTTGTAGGCAACCCGCCAGATCTTATTACTGGTATCATCCGTTACCAGCAGGGAGCCATCTGCCATCTGGAGAACACATACAGGGCGGCCGTGCACTTTTTCATGCTGTAGGTCTTTTATAAACCCGGTCAGGAAATTTTCCGGCGGACCGGCGGGCTTACCGTTTTTGAACGGCACAAACACAACCTTATACCCGGCAAGTACGGATCGGTTCCAGGAGCCATGTTGAGCAATAAATGCCCCATTTTGATATTTCTCCGGGAATGCGGTCCCGGTATAAAAAGCGAGGCCCAGCGAGGCCGTGTGAGCGCCCAGGGGCAGATCGGGCACAAGGGCTTTTTTTACCAGGTCGGGGCGTTTTTCTTTTACGCGGGGGTCAAGGTGTTCACCGTAGTAACAAAAAGGCCAACCGTAAAAACCGTTTTCCTGTACACTGGTTAGGTAATCGGGCACCAGGTTATCGCCCAGTGCATCTCTTTCATTTACGGCGGCATACAAAATATCGGTACCAGGCGCCCACCCCATGCCCACAGGGTTTCGGAGACCCGTGGCATAAACACGAAGACCCGTGCCATCGGGTTTAATTTCAAGTATGCATGCCCGGTTGATTTCATTTTCCAGCCCTTTTTCACCGGCATTATCGCCCGAGCCCACACCAATATAAATTTTATTGCCATCCCTGTTGGCAATGATGTTGCGGGTCCAGTGGCGATTTATCTTTCCTGCGGGCAATTCAATTACTTTATCGGGTTTGGCCGTCATGGTAAGATCGCCGGGTTGATAGGGGAATCGCACCAGGGCACCCTGGTTGCCTACATAGAGATAATTACCAAGTACCAGCATACCAAAGGGAGCATCCAGCCCTTCGGTAATAAAGGGCTGTTTTATTTCTGGCCGGCCATCGTGGTCGGCATCGCGCAGAAGGGTGATGCGATTAGCGCTTTTATGCAGATTATTGGCTTTGTTGGCGCCTACCAGTAGCGCGCCTATTTTCTGCAGCAGGGTATGGTGACCGTTGGATTCGGCTACCAGCACGTCTCCATTGGGTGTTTGGCAGAGCCAGCGGGGATTGTTGAAGCCATCGGCATACAAGCTAACGGTAAAGCCCGGTGGCGCAATGGGCTTTTCATCATTCTCCCAACCCACCACATTGCTGAAGTTGATAGCGGATTTGGTAGCATGGGGAGGTGGCAAGGTGTCTGTTTTTTGCGCCAGGGCGGGCCTGCCGGTTACAATACAAAACACCATTGCCGGTACCAGGAAAAATTTCATACAGGTTTTTATTGGTTGAAAAATGATTGTTGTGGAGATAATAAACAAAAGCTATGCCTTTGGCAGATGGGGAATTACCGCCACCAGCGCGATACCCGTTGTTTCAGCGGGTGGTTTTGTAAAAATAGGGTAACCGGCCACACCGGATCAAACCCGTTTATTTTACGGCGTTTAATTTTTGCCAGAAGCCTTAATTTTGATATCGTGTTGTCCGGTAAAATTCCATTGGCCGGTTGCTACACCTGTATCATTGTTAAAACTTATAATATGTTTAAAGACGCCACCGGGGAAGAAATTGATATTATTTTGCAGCAGTCCTGGAATGCTTTTCACCAGTACAGGAAACTATCGTTAAAACAGCGGGCAGGTTTTATGCGTCGCATTGCGGTGGAGTTGGAAAATACAGGTGATGCCCTGATAAAAATGGCCATGGAGGAGACCAGCCTGCCCGAGGCCAGGTTGCGGGGAGAGCGGGCACGTACTATTTTTCAATTGAACAGTTATGCGGACGCCTGCGAACAGGGCAACTGGCTGGAAGCACGGATTGATACGGCTATTCCCAATAAAACACCGCCCAGGCCGGATATCCGCAAGATGCTGGTGCCGCTGGGCCCGGTAGTGGTTTTTGGTGCCAGTAATTTTCCACTGGCCTATTCAACCGCTGGTGGCGACACGGCCTGTGCGTTTGCAGCGGGCTGCCCGGTTATTGTAAAAGCTCATCCCGCTCATGCACAGACATCGGAAACCGTGGCCCGCGCCATATTGCAGGCGGCCGTGGCAACCGGTATGCCGGAAGGCGTATTTGCGCATGTACATGGCAGTGGGTTTGAAGTGGGCCGCTTACTGGTCACGCATCAATATACCAGGGCCGTTGGTTTTACGGGCTCTGCCGCCGGAGGAAAACAATTGTTTGAATGGGGCAGCCAGCGCAAAGACCCCATACCAGTCTTTGCTGAAATGGGCAGCATCAACCCGGTTTTTTTATTGCCTGAAAAACTTGGCCAGTCGGCGGCAGAAATGGCAAAAACTTATGCCGGTTCCATTACGCTGGGCGTGGGTCAGTTTTGTACCAATCCGGGTCTTTTGGTGGGTATTGAAAGTGCAGACCTGCGGCAATTTATTTCGGTGCTGGGAGAAGCCATCGCGCAGGTAACGCCAGCTACCATGCTGCACCCCGGCATTGCAAAAGCATTCAGGGAGAAAAAGGCCGCTGCGCTGGCGCAGGCAGAAGTAACCACCATTGCAAGTTCCGGGGTGACTGCCAAAGAAAACGAGGGTGCACCCATTGTTGCATCGGCCAGTGGAAAGGCTTTTCTTGCCAATCCTGTATTGCACCAGGAAGTATTTGGTCCCTATTCACTGGTAATTCGTTGTGCAGGCATGCCGGAAATGATTGAAGTGGTAAAACGGCTGGAAGGACAATTAACTGCAACTTTAATGGCAACCGACAAGGATATTACCG
Source organism: Bacteroidota bacterium (assembly GCA_040007355.1). Taxonomy (GTDB): domain Bacteria; phylum Bacteroidota; class Bacteroidia; order Chitinophagales; family Chitinophagaceae; genus JACMLD01. The sequence goes on from JBDTVE010000215.1 coordinate 10,001, forward strand.
GCAACCCGGAATTGGTGGAAGAAGTAAAAAATATTTGCGGCCGCTTTATTTTAAATAATGTTCCAACCGGCGTGGAAGTCTGTCTCAGCATGCAGCATGGCGGTCCATTCCCCGCAACCACGGATTCCCGGTTTACATCTGTGGGGGCCGATGGTATCAAGCGCTTTGCCCGGCCCGTGGCTTTTCAGAACTGGGGCGATTCACTGCTGCCCGATGAACTGAAAAATGAAAATCCCCTGGGGATATGGAGAACGGTTAATAACCTGCTAACAAAAGAATAGTGGAAGCGCCTGGTGAAATGGATAAGCATGGAAGCGTTAGTCCGGCTAGGGTTGTATCAACACATCCAGCTGGCTGATAAAGGAGGATCTTTCTATCATCCGGGCGCCCAGGCTTTCTAAATGCGGCGTGTATACCTGGCAATCTATCAATTGAACATTATCTGCCTGTAATGCCTGAACATAATTAATAAAGGCAAACTTGCTGGCATTGGCCTCTTTGCTGAACATGCTTTCTCCAAAAAAAACATGTCCAAGCCGCACCCCATAACAACCGCCCACCAGTTCACCGTTAAGCCAAGTTTCTGCGCTGTGCGCAAACCCCAGGCGATGCAGGTTGATATAGGCCGCCCTTACTTCATTTGTGATCCAGGTGCCCTGCTGGTCTCTACGCGGGCTGGTCTTGCAATGGCTGATAACAGTCTCAAATGCCTGGTTGATGCTAAAACTAAAGGCTTGCCGGTTGATGACCTGTTTCATGCTCTTACTTATTTTTAGTTCCGGCGGGTACAATACGAACCGCGGATCGGGGCACCACCAAAGGGGAGTATCGCCATCAAACCAGGGAAAGATACCGCTGCGATAGGCCAGGATCAGGCGTTCGGTGGAGAGATCACCACCCATAGCAAGTAAACCGTCTGGCTCGGCCAGGTCTACCGGTGGAAAAACAAGTTCTTTACCCAGGGCGAATAGTGGCATAAAAAATGGGGCAAGGGATAAGGCGTGCTAAAAATGTTGTGCTAACAGGTTGCGAGCCCATCCGTTTATGAACAGTATCCCGACAAGCATTGGAATTGCTAGGCAGTTACCTCAACCGTGGCGTTGATGCCCCGGTCGGTAATGGCATCGCACAGCGGTTTGAGGGCTTCGTAGTTACCATATTTAACGGCGTATTTCCCCTGGCTGTGTATAATTAACGCGCATTGCTCCGCCTGCTCCGGACTATGACCGCAGATATCTACCAGGGTTTCAATTACCCATTCAAAAGTGTTTACTTCATCGTTCCAGACAATGAGCTGGCAGGATTTTTCAAGTGAAGTATCCAGCGCCACCGCTTCCTCCATCAATGTGTCTGGCTGTTCCTTATACAATAGCATACCTAGCAATTTCTGCAAAAATATAAATAATGATTACATAATACCAGGGTTTGGCCTAATTTGTTAACAAGCCCGTTGCCACGACTAAATGCTAGCCGGTTTAAGGCCAAACGGAGCAAAAAGCCTGACCGGGGCGAAAATACCCGGTAACTTCAGGTATCTGCAATGCTTCTGCGATGATTCGCGCACAATCAGGTACTAC
>JBDTVE010000216.1:0-5126 GCA_040007355.1 Bacteroidota bacterium
GTAGATTTCTGCATGCGTATTCAAGATAACAAAATTTGAGTTACCACCCGCCTATCAAGTAAACGCCGGGATGCCGGCCAGCCTCACCCGCACGGTTTTGCAGCCTGGCAGGTGGGCGGCAAACGCCCTAAGGGTAGGCCTTGCTTTAGAATAATCGCAGGCAGGTGGCACGCGGGCGGAAAACCGCCCTGAAATACAATGAGCAGGAGGATACCGGCGTGCTTATTTATTTTATTTTTAGAGAGAAGAAATAAGTTCCTATTAAAGCGTTTTTTTAAAACTAAAATTTAAAAGGAGGTCTAAAATAACCTTGTTTATCTTTTACTCTCACGAAAACCAGTCCCATTTTATTACTTTAAAAAAAGTATATCAATACTCGCAAGTGTGTTATGCTGCCGGTATTATTACCAGCCAGCGGCAATTTGTGCTAGATGCCATGTGGATCAAAAAATGCTGGAGGAGGGCAGACACTGATATACAGCAAGACTGGGTTAGTAAAATACTTATGAGTCCGGCAGCACTCTTGTCTTGTAAAAAAAGGCGGGCACTGGCCCACCTTTATCTTGTTATCTATTTATGGTATCCGGTATTGCTTAAATAAGCATGCGCAGTGGTTCTTCCAGCAGGCTTTTCAGCGTTAACAGGAAGGCGGCTCCGCTGGCGCCATCTACCACGCGGTGGTCACAGCTCAGGGTTACTTTCATTACATTCCCCGGTTTCACCTGCCCGTCTTTTACCACGGGAACCTGTATTATGCCGCCTACGGCCAGTATACAGGCATCCGGCGGGTTTATGATGGCGGTAAATTCATCCACGCCAAACATGCCCAGGTTAGAAATGGTAAACGTACTGCCTTCCCAATCGGCCGGCTGTAATTTTTTATCTTTTGCTTTTTGTGCAAATTCTTTTACCTCGGTGCCAATCTGGCTCAATGATTTGGTGTCGGCAAAACGCACAACCGGAACCAGTAACCCATCGGGTACGGCTACGGCCACACCAATATTAACGTGATGGTTGATCCTGATTTTATCGCCCAGCCAGCTGCTGTTTATGGAAGGATGTTGTTTTAACGCAACAGCGCATGCTTTTAGCACCAAGTCATTAAATGATATTTTTACCTTGCTTACCTCGTTGAGTTTGGCGCGGCTTTCAACTGCTTTATCCATATCAATGGACATGGTAACGTAAAAATGCGGGGCGCTGAATTTACTTCCCGCCAGGCTTTTGGCAATGGCTTTTCGCATTTGCGATACCGGTATCTCATCAAAACTCACCTGCCCGGTTGCTGTGCTGCCGGTGCCGGTAGCGGCCTGTTTTGTTTCTGCTGCGGCAGCCGGTTTATAGTTATCAATATCAGACTTGGTAATTCTTCCGCCATCGCCGCTTCCGCGTACCTGGGCAATATTGATTCCCTTTTCTGCGGCCAGTTTTTTTGCGAGGGGGGAGGCTTTTACCCTGCCGTTGTTTTCATTTTCCACTGGTGCAGCAACGGGAGCTGCTTCTTTTGCCGGTGCGGCATTGCTGGCGGTTGCACCTCCCTGTTGGTCTGTCGGCGCTTCGGTTGATGTTGGGGCAGCTGCTACCCCGCCTTTTGCGGCTGCAACAATTTTGTCTACATCAACTTTTCCTTCTTCCCCGATAATGCAGAGCAAGGCATTTACCGGAACTTTGTCGCCTTTTTCGGCGCCGATGTACAAAAGCTTGCCATTTTTATAGCTTTCCAGCTCCATGGTGGCCTTATCCGTTTCCACATCGGCCAGTAAATCGCCTTTTTTAACGCTATCGCCTACTTTTTTGTGCCAGGCGGCTATTACACCTTCCGTCATGGTATCGCTAAGTCGGGGCATTAATATTACTTCCTCTATTTTGGTAAGATCCAATGCTCCGTCATCTCCGGACGGCGCTGCGGTTTCTTTTTTTTGTTCGGCCTTGCTTTCTTCTTTAGCGGGCGGGGTTTGTTTTTTTGCTTCGGGTGCTTGTTTTTTTGCATCGGCGGGCGGCTTGGCTGCTCCATTGGCGCCCTTAAGAAGGCTGGAGATATCTTCTCCAGGAGCGCCTATTATTGCCAGTAGATCATTTACCTGTAGTTTGCCGCCTTTTTCGCTGCCAATATGCAGGAGGGTACCATCCTTATAACTCTCCAGCTCCATGGTGGCCTTGTCTGTTTCTACTTCTGCCAGTAGATCGCCTTTCTTAACCGTATCGCCCACTTTTTTATGCCAGGCGGCAATCACGCCCTCGGTCATGGTGTCACTTAAACGGGGCATAAGAATCACTTCAGCCATAATATTCTTAAGATTTGAATGCCGAAATTAAGGCAAAAACGGCAATTGGACACCAAGAGGTTAAAAGAGAAACAGGGTTCGCGTTTCCGGTGGCTTATAACAAACTGCCTTTTAAAATGACGGCCGCGATACTAAAATAAATGACCAGCCCGGTAACATCTACTATGGTGGCCACCAGGGGTGCCGACGAGGTGGCTGGGTCTATCCGGAAACGTTTTAGCACAATGGGTATCATGGAACCGCTTAAAGTGCCCCACATAACAATGCCGATCAGGGAAAAGAAAATGGTAAGGGCCAGCAATACCCAGTGAATGCCGTAATCATACAAATGAAAATTCTGCCAGATAGTGATGCGCAGAAATCCGATAGTGCCCAGTAGTATGCCCAGCGAGAGCCCCGACAGGATCTCGCGTCGCATTACATACCACCAGTCTTTTAGGGTCAGTTCTTTTAAGGACATGGCCCGTATAATTAGGGTAGCGGCCTGGGAACCGCTATTTCCGCCGCTTGAAATGATTAGGGGTACAAACAAGGCAAGCACAATGGCCTTGGACAATTCCCTATCAAAATAACCCATGGCGGTAGCCGTAAACATTTCTCCCAGAAACAGGAGGATCAGCCAGCCGGCGCGTTTGCGCAGCAATGAAAAGAAGGGTGTTTTTACATACGGGTAATCCAGTTCTTCCAGGCCACCAAATTTCTGGATGGCTGCGGTGTCTTTTTGTTCCGCCACATCCAGCACATCATCTACAGTTATAACACCCAGCAATATATTATTATCATTGGTAACCGGCAACACGGTGCGGTCGTATGCCTTGAATTTAGAAACGGCTTCTTCCTTGCTGTCTGTCATTTTTAGGGCGATGCAAAAGCCATCCAGTATGTCTTCTATTGTTTTGGACGGATCGGTGAGTACAAATCTCCTGACGGGGATATCGTCGATCAGGTACCCTTTTTTATCAACTACATAAATGACATTGGCCGCTTCCGTGTCTTTATGAAATTTTCTCAGATGTGCATTGGCTTCGGCTATCGTCATGCCTCGTTCAATTGTGGCAAAATCGGTATTGATGATCCTGGCCACGCTTTTTTCTGGGTAGCCCAGAAGGTCGTAGGTTGTGTTTTTGTTGATGCCGGTCAGTAGATCAAGAGCGGCGGATAATTCAACGCCTTTCAGGGAAGAATAGAAATTGATGCGGTCATCGGAACTTAATTCATTTAAAATATACGACGCCTGTTCCCTTGGAATCGTACTGATTATCTGTTTTTGCAGCAGGATGTCTATATAAGGAAAGACCTGCACCTGTTTAATGGCAGCAAAGGACCGGAAGGCGGGAATGGCTTTTTCCGCGGGAATGCTGGTAAAAAGCGTGGACAGTTCCGAAGGGTGAACATAGTGTTTGTCTTTGGAAAGCCCCAGCAGGCCCGTAAAATCTCCTTTGAGGATCCGCGACCTGAGCTCCTTTAGCCTTATACCGGATTGTCTTAAAAAATCAGTCATGGGTAACCGGTTTATGATGTAATATAAGATCATATCGCATGCGCGCCTGTTAATATCGCCAATTGCAGAGCAGTCTATAACTCAAAATGCAGGCGTAGGGCAACTATGTTTACCGGCCCCCGTTCTTTATTATAAGCCGGGTGTATTATCAACTGGTAATCGGGGCTTATAAACAGGTGCATCCATACAATATAATAACTATAAAAAAATTCTATGATATTTTCTGTTCCGTAGCGAAGTTTGCCATCGCCAATAATAAAACCATAACCGCCATTTTTTAAATAGCTGCGGTGGGGTACCGAAATGCCGTTGGCGACATAAGACAGTCCCCATTTATCTTCCTCTCTTTTCCATGCCATTCCGTTAAAAGAAAGACCGGTTGAAAAACTCCGGTCTATTTCCGTAAAGGCCCAGGTTTCATTGCTGCCATCGTTCCAGCTATAGCGAAAAAAACCGCCACCATTGGTAAATTTATTTTCGGCATTGATATAAAAGCCTGTTTTACTGCGGTTGTATTGACGTGTTGCAACAATATCGGGCGGCATTGATTGTGCAAGCCCTTCCTGTATGGCCTGGTTATAATTACCCATCCTGGCTTTATTATAAAAACCACCCAGCTTTAAAACAATGTTGACGGATTGCCGCAGGATGAATTTTTTTTCTGCTTCCAGTACGGCACCAAAGGCCTTTCCAATATTTTTGTCTAATTTGGGTCCGTTGGCGTATTCGGGTACCTGAACCAACGCAGTGCGCAAAGCCCCTAAAGGTTCAGCAAACTCCAGTACAATGCCATTGGTATATCCCCTGGTATTGGCCGGGTAATCCCAGGCGCCGGCGCTCATTAGACTCCAGTTCATAAAATCGGTCCGCGGGTCATGGCTATAGTCATTCTCGTCGAAAAAATCTGCCAGGCTGAATTTGCCGATGCTCACTGAGAACCAGGCCAAGGGTGTATTTGACCGGAGCTGGTTTTGACCATCTTCTACGCGGTGGGTAGCGCTCCCCAATGCAATTTTCTGTTCTATATATGCACGGGCAATATACAATTGGGGTTTAGCGCTGCCGATCCGAAAGGTTTCGCCATTGGGGAAACCGGCAATACCGGTTGCCTTGCTGAGGCCTTCACCCCCCGCTATTTCTGGGTTAACATATACAGCGGCATTGTGCCAAAGCCTTCTGCCAATATAATACGTATTGGTAAAGGATATCTTAGTATTTTCTGAAGGTTGCAGGCTGTTGGCGCCGGTATAACCGGCCGTAAAATTAAAATGGTATTGCGGGATAACCGTTGCCTGTAGGTGCAAGCTCCAGTTTTTTTGTACGGAGCTGTCTTTTATAAT
>JBDTVE010000217.1:0-7659 GCA_040007355.1 Bacteroidota bacterium
AATAAAATTTATAAAAATATGGGCTTGCCGTTTTAAATGACGAATAAGATAAAAAGAAGCATGCCTTTTAAATAATAATAAAAATGCAGCACCCCACTATAAGAACAGAAAAAAGACTGGCAGAAATAGCATGGTTCAGCGCCTTATGCGGCGATGATACGGCCTATATAGGATATGTAGATGAAAAAAGAAGAAGCAGCTTTGCCCATTGCAGCCGCATTGTAAAAACGGCCGATAAGCTTGGTTATAAAAACATCTTACTCCCCTCCTCTTATATTACCGGACAGGATACGCTTTCTTTTGCAGCAGCCATTGCACCGCAGATAAAACAAATAAACCTCTTAGCAGCAGTCCGCTGCGGCGAATTACACCCGCCTATGCTGGCCCGCACCATAGCTACATTAGATCATATATTAAAAGGACGGCTCACCATTAATATTATTAGTTCTGATTTGCCGGGCTTAAAAGAATCGGGTGAGCTTCGCTACCAACGCAGCGAGGAAGTGATTGAAATCTTAAAACAGGCCTGGACGCAGGAACGCATACAATTTAAAGGTGAGCTCTACGAATTTGATCTGCCTGCTGCGCCATCGAAACCCTACCAGCAAAACGGTGGCCCCTTGCTTTATTTCGGTGGCATTTCCAACGAAGCAAGAGAATTATGTGCCAAACACTGCGATGTATTTTTGATGTGGCCCGAACCTGAAAATGACATGGCTGCTACCATGCAGGACTTGAGCAGCCGTGCAGCAAAATATAACAGAAAAATAGATTTTGGTCTACGCATCCACGTTATAGTACGGGAAACAGAAGCCGAAGCAAAAGCCTATGCAAAAAAACTGATGTCAAAGTTTGACGCAAAGACAGCCATGGATTTAAAGCACAGAAGCCTCGATTCAAAATCACTGGGCGTATTACGGCAGGATGAGAACCGTGCAAATCTGGCCGACGCTGATGATTTTATTGAACCAATGTTGTGGACAGGCATCGGCAGGGCCCGTTCGGGTTGTGGCGCTGCTATTGTAGGCGATCCGGATCAGGTACTTAAAAAAATGAACCGTTATATGGATATGGGTTTCCGTTCGTTTATTTTATCCGGTTATCCGCACCTCGAAGAATGCGCTTATTTTGCAAAATATGTATTGCCCTTTCTTCCTAATATTTCCATGCCTGTTCATCAAAACCGCATTCCTGTTAATGAACCGGTTACGCCCTTAACTACAGCACACTTGCAAGCCTGATCATGCATGAACAAATAGCTCATATTAAAACAATTATACCTGTTGAAAAAGCAACCAGGTATCGCTGGCGTATCTGCGCTTTGCTGTTTTTTTCTGTGGTGATTCATTATATTGACAGGCAGGCCTTGTCGCAGGCAGTTGTAGATGATGGCTTTTTACGGGATACCGGATTAATGGGAAAAGATGGCAGGCTGAATAAAGAATTGTTTGGATTTTTAGACGCTTCTTTCAAAATAGCATTCATGATTGGCTTTCTGCTCATGGGAAACTTTCTAGACCGCATAGGCACAAGAAAAGGGTTTTCTCTTGCTATTTTTACCTGGAGCCTGGGTGGTATGGGACAAGCGATAGCAGGCTCGTTTATTGGGTTCAGCATTACACGGTTTGTAATGGGTATTGGCGAAGCCGGCAATTTTCCTGCCTCCATTAAAACGGTGGCCGAGTGGTTTCCACGAAAAGAACGATCATTGGCAACCGGCATATTTAATACCGGCTCAAATGCAGGTATTATGATCGCTCCGTTCTTCATGGTTTTTTTTATGACCTATTTTTCTTGGAGAGTAGCTTTATTCGCAGCGGGTTCGTTAGGATTGATCTGGCTTATTTTTTGGTGGAATATGTATCGCAAACCAGAAGAGCATTCGAAAGTAAACAGGGCTGAATTAGCCGTTATACAAGCTGATCCCGCTGAGCCGGTGGTAAAAATATCCTGGCTTCAGCTTTTTAAATTGCGCCAGACCTGGGCATTTGCCTTAGGGAAATTTTTTACGGACCCGGCCTGGTTTTTATACTTGATCTGGCTGCCAACATTTTTTAAGGAAGAACATAATATAGCGCTCAAAGCAATGGTTGTGCCCATGATGGTGATTTATCTCATATCCGCATTTGGCAGCATTGGCGGAGGCTGGCTTTCATCCAGCTTTTTAAAAAACGGGTGGAATTTGAATAACGCCCGCAAGACCACCTTCTTTATTTGTGCCTTATGTGCCCTGCCTGCCTATTTTGCCTCTGTTACTGCCGATCTTTGGATAGCCATTCCTATTATTGGATTGGCAACGGCAGCGCATGCCGGGTTTTCTGCTAATCTTTTTACATTAGTTTCCGATACCTTTCCCAAACAGGCGGTAGCTTCGGTGGTGGGTATTGGCGGCACATTTGGCGCTATCGGAGGTGTTATTATTTCTGCCTTGAGCGGAGTGATATATCAAAAATTTGGGCCCGCGCCTCTTTTCCTGTATGGCTCGCTGGCTTACCTAGTTGCTTTAGTAATTATTCATAAATTCAATCCAAAGCTTACAGCTGTCAGCGCCCATTTAATAGAAACAAAATCTTCCACTACTGCAAATAGATAAATTCACGATGCAAAAAGCCACACGCAGGAAATTTATAAAGCATGCTTCAATCTTATCAGGCGCCGGGCTGGTGGCAACAAATCCTTTTGCCCGGATGTTAGAAACCCTTGCAGCCGGCTCCGGCATTAAATTAGGCTATGCCTCCATAACCTGGAACGAGGACCATATTCAATTTTTGAAAGATGTCACTACCTGACACAAAAACTAAAACTTAAAATTTAATCAAAATTTTATGTCACAATCTAGAAGAAAATTTATTGAGCTTATTTCCGGCGCTACAGTGGCGTCTGCCCTGCCATTTAGCACCAGGGCCCACGGTACCAATCTCCTATCGAAAGTAGCAGCCAGCGACCGGGTTCGCCTAGCGCTAATTGGCGTTAATGGCGTAGGCTTCGATGATCTGACATCGCACTTAAAGCTACCGGATGTGGAATGCGTGGCGCTTTGCGATATAGATGAAAATATATTGAAAAGCCGTGCCGGAGAGGTGAAAAAATTGACAGGCAAAGCACCGGCACTATTTACTGATTTCCGAAAACTGTACGATCAGAAGGACATTGATGCCGTGATTATTGCCACGCCGGATCACTGGCATGCGATGTTAATGACCAATGCCTGCAAAGCTGGTAAAGACGTATATGTAGAAAAGCCTATTGCCTGCACTTTTGATGAATGTGATGCAATGGTGAAAGCAGCAAACAACTATAAACGGATAGTTCAGGTAGGCCAGCAACAGCGCAGTGGAGCACACTGGCAACAGGCAGTGAAGTATGTGCAATCAGGGAAATTAGGAAAGATGCGTACCATAAAAAGTTGGGTAAATGTGGGTTGGAGAGGTGAAATACCCCCGGTGCCGGATGGTAATGCGCCAGCCGGAGTAGACTATAATATGTGGTTAGGGCCTGCCCCAAAGCGTCCCTTCAATAAAGTGCGATTTCACGCTTCCTGGCGTTTCTTTTGGGACTATGCAGGTGGGTATATGACCGATTGGGGCGTGCATTTATTAGACATTGCTTTATGGGCCATGAATGTAACTGGGCCGAACGCTGTAATGTCATCCGGTGGAAAAATAGCTTATCCCACCGATGCCCGCCAGACCCCCGACACACAAATAGCTACTTATGATTTTGGTGATTTTTTACTGACCTGGGAGCATACCATCGGCACTTCGCTGGGACCTTACGGCAAAGATCATGGCATTGCCTTTTATGGCGAAAATGGCGTATTGATTGCGAATAGGAACGGCTGGGAAGTGGTACCCGAAAAAAATGGTAACGCAAATGCTGCTGCACCCTACAAAACAGAACCAATTGCATTTCGACCTGCCACCACCGATGACCGCTATGAACATGCAAAAAATTTTATAGCTGCCATAAAAGGAACGGAAAAATTGAATTGCGATATAATAACCGGAAGAAATGTTGCCCTCAATGCACAGATCGGCAATATTGCTTTTCGCCTGGGCAGGCGCATTGAATGGGATAAAACAAAGAATGCTATTATCAATGATCCCGAGGCAGACAAATTAACTAAGGCAAATTATCACAATAACTGGAAGCTACCCACCATTTAGTTTAAAGAATATTTCCAGTTGTTTGGCTGCATAGTAAATGATATAGATGCCAAAAATAGTTGGTAAAAACGGTTGAAAAGGCCCACTGTCGTGGGTTTAACTAAAGTTTATTGAAATTCGTTTCAATAAACTTTTTTTTCAAATAATATCGTTTAAACATTCGTATCCAAGTTAAATTATTTTCTTCTTCCGCAACTTATTCAGCTCTGCCCTTAGGCCATTAATTCCCTTATTTCCATAGATGATAGAGAGGCGTTCGCTGGATAGATAACAAAGCACCGGATTCCTGAACTTCCAGTTATAAGCGGTTGCAGGGGCAATGGCATAGCCATATTCAGGAGCGAGCTTTTGTAGCAAAAGATCGGTTTCGTGGGCAGCAGGATTGGTGAACATCCAATCGCCATCAGCTAATTGCTGCAGCGCATATTCAGCAAGCATCTGGCTATGGTTAAGCAAACTGCCAGTACTGAGCACGTTGCCGGCAAACCTTACTGGCTTAATGCGGTAATGATGAAAGGAATCAATGTATAGAAACCCTTTTTGCACGGGATCTATACGGCTTATAATAGCAGCCGTTCTAAGCCAGTTCACTACCATATATTCGTTGTAAGCTGTTGGCACGCCATGACAGGCAGCAACAGCTATAATGACATCTGCATCAATATTCCTGCTCATCATTTCTGCAATGCTTAATATATGATGGCCTTGCGTTTTCGAGTCTCCACGCCTTCCGTATTTATCGGTTCTACCATTGCCGCCAAAATTCAATTCTTCAAACACAGTTCCATCTTCCTTCCATTGCGATACAAAAATCTTTGCCCAGTCGTGCCAAACAGAAGCTGCTATCAATAAATCCATATTGATTAAGCCTGACGCGTCACCAATGCTCTTATAAACCGGCAAGCCATCGTCGTTTGTCGAACCGTAAACCTGCCTATAATTCTGACCTAAATTGATGGCTGCTATTTGTGTAAGGCTTTCATGCATTACTAACCCGCCCGGGTAAGAATGATGATCACCCCAAATGCTCCCGGGCGCCGCTTCAAAAGCCTGTGGCACTTCAGGGCAAGCGCTTTCATCGTTAAGCAACGGTGGAAAAATTCCCGCTAATAAACCACCTGGAAATATCCTTTCATCTGCCGTATCTACTAAATTGTTCCTGATCAATTCCGCTACTATTTTTTCCTTTTCTGCATGTGATAAATTGGCCCTGTGCCGAAGGCAGGCGTGGAGGTTATTGATGGCATCTATTGTAGTGTTTCGTAAGTCTTCACCTTTTATCTTCAATACATTGGCCTTAAGCAATGAAAAATTAGACTGTATTAATGGCGACCTCTTTGCCATTGCCAGGGCACGGGCATTTCCTTTGCCAATGGCAGTCTGCAGGGTGCTTGGCTGAGAAAAACCGGTATACCAATAAGTGCAAAAAACCGGGATCAACAAAATATACTTTAGCATGATAGTCTTTCTTTTTCCTTCAAATTATTTGCTTTACACAAGTTAATGCAATTTTAACAAAGCACAAGTTCTTTAGCGCTTCAATTGGCGCAAAACATCTAGTGTGTTGAATTGTAATTTTTTCGACAAAACTATTGCCTGGTGGCCAGTATAAGATTATCTGTACTCTTTCGACAATGCGTGCTCCTACATTGTGAAGAAGGACACAACAGCAGTAACATATACAAGGTTCAGATATGAGTACTCTTCGCACTAAACGGAACAATACTTAATTTATAAATGTCTCAACCATGCCCCAATTAGTAATACTAACTTTTACACTATCTCCTGATGCCAGTGGAATGAGTTGTACTGGCGATCCTGGAATAACAATCTCGCCTTTTTTGAGGAACCTGCCCTCGTGGAATAGTTCTTCCGCAAGCCATTTTAATGAGGTAAGTGGCCCTTTCATCATGATCTCTGCTCCAATGGCGGAGGCAACTAAAGCCCCGTTAACAAATACGCCTACTCCTTCTAAACTAAGATCAAATCTTTTGGTAAAACTTTTTTGTTCACCAATAACCAACCCTGCGTGAATCCCATTTAGAATAATTAATTCCTGAGAAGTTGGCGCAAAGCAAAATTTATAATTGTGCAATTCTATTCCGGCAGCCACAGATTCAATGGCCTCGTCTATTTCATGATATGCTAAAAATTCCTTAGTAATATCCCGGCCAATCTTAATTACAAACTCAGGTTCAATAGAAAGGTTTTCATAGTTAGAAGCATCCAGCTTTACTTTATCATTATAAACAAATGGCTCGGTGATAAAGCCTTTTATAGGATACACCAATCCAAATTGCTTCTGGATAGATTTGCTAGTACATCCCACCTTATACCCAATAATTTTTTCTCCTTCTTTTACTCGTGCATTAATAATTTCATGCTGAATTTGATAGGATTCTTCCAGGGATAACTTTTCTATATTGGTGACCGATTTGAGATCGTAGCATTTTGTTTTAAAAACCTGCAGATAATTTTCAATAATATTTATAAAAGGAGCTTCCATGCGTGTTTATTTAGTGGTATGCCTTGTGTAAAGCTATTCAAATAGTTGTACAAGATAATTTTTCTCCCACAAATTCGGCGAAGCCTTAGACGTCGGAGAATTTTCTAACGGAGAAGAACGGTTTCAAGATATCTTTTCCTGTTACCGGGGGCCGGCTATCTTTTATAAGGCAACCCGAAGAATAGTCAGGCGACAAGGATGCATACAGTTGAAAAAACCTCAGCCGCTATATTTAACAAAATCAAACTGGAATTCATCAGAATGTCAACAGAATTGAACTATAACTTACAGCCTATTATTAAAATAATTTAGTATGAAAAAGCAACTATCCTTAGCTATTCTCCTGACAGTAAGTATTAATTCCATGATTATGGCCCAGGACTTGAAAGAAAAAGACGTGCCCGCATCCGTTAAGGCAACTTTTGTCGGTAAGTACCCAATGGCCAAAAAAGTTAGCTGGGAAAAGGAAAAAGGAAATTATGAAGCCAACTGGGGTGGCAAATCAGGGGAGGATAATTCGGCCGTGTTTACGCCCGCTGCAAGTTTTGTAGAAATAGTCGTAGCAATCCCAGTGGGACAATTACCTGCGGGTGTAGCAACCTATATCAGCCAGCATTACAAAGGTAGCAAAATTAAGGAGGCAGGAAAAGTGACGGATGCAGCTGGTAAGCATATGTTTGAAGCGGAGATAAAAGGTAAAGATCTGATCTTCGATGAAAAGGGTGTTTTTATCAAAGAAGATTAATTTAACCGGGGTCCTTTATTAAAAGCGGATAAATAAATATAAAAGCCCACTATTGCCCGACTAAAATAGGGCTAAAATGAAGCAAAGAAAGGGTCAGCTCCGAAGAACCGCCCAGAATAGTTATGTTTGAGTTACCACACAAAAACAATAACTAGGTGAAGGCAAAAAAATCCCGGACAGCCGCTTCTATAAGAGGTTACTTTATGGCTCACCTCCAATTTTCAAATAACGTTCAGGCAGTC
>JBDTVE010000218.1:0-11849 GCA_040007355.1 Bacteroidota bacterium
ACGGATGGCATTTATATGGTGAAGATACCCCTGTTGGCGAACTGGTAGATGACTACGAAATGAGCGATGGATCCTCCTTCAGCTGGGCAGATCCAACGAAAGCTACGGAACCTTATAAAAACAGGGAGCCCCGTTTTTATGCTTCAATCCTATATGAGGGGGTTAAGTTCAGACCACGTCCCATCGATATTCAACCCCTTGATCCAGTAGGCGTGCTCCAGGCAGGTAAATGGGAAAAATGGAACAATAGTACGAGTTCCATGTATGAGCAATTTGGATTAGATACCCGCGAAAGCCCGGTCGAAGGTTTTAATGCCGGTTATACAGGCTATTATTTAAGGAAGTTTATTGATCCCGCAGTGGATGGACAATTTAATACTAATGGAACACCCTGGCGTTACCTGCGCTATGCTGAAGTGTTGTTAGATTATGCAGAAGCATGTATACAACTTGGTCAGGATGCGGAAGCGCGTACCTACATTAATATGATTCGTACAAGGGCAGGTATGCCTAATGTTACAGAATCTGGTACAGCTTTACGCGATCGGTATCGTCACGAAAGGCGAATAGAGCTTTTTGGCGAAGAAAATCGTTTTTATGATGTAAGACGCTGGGTTATCGGACCTAAAGCGTATCAGCAGTTTAGCGGCGTTAAAATAGTATACAGATTAAAGCCGGATCATACGACATCTACTATACCAGAGATTACACCGTATGTAGTACAGGATTGTAATTGGTTGGACCAAGCTTATTTCTTCCCGATTACGAGGAATGAGCTGAATAAAAATAGTATGTTGGTTCAAAATCCCGGCTACAATTAATCACAATGTTCATCTCCGGGCTGGTTGCTTAGGTAACCAGCCTTTTTTAAAAATTTCAACATCGATTAGCTAAAAAATCCTGTTCGCTACTATAGTTATATATTATGGCGGCTAAACAAGCCTGTGATGCACAGCAGCGGGTGTTGAAAGCTGAATGTTTACTGCAAGCCATGGCTTTCTCTTGAAAAGCGCAGCATACACAGGTTGAAAAATTATTAATAAGAGCGCTTGTAAATAAAAAAACATGAAAAAAACCTACTTCTCTTTACTTGTCTTTTCGTTGTTTCTTTCACTTTCCAATGATCTGTCTGCCCAGCAAAAGCCAGATACGCTAATGTATCATCCTGTTCAAACCGATAAAAACGGTATGATTATTCCGTGGTATGATGCAGAACCGGGACGAGCGTATGATCATATCTTAAAACTGGTTTGGCAATATTGGCAAAACATGCCCGAATGCCTGCCGGGAATAAAGTGGTACCTGATGCACCGGCAGGTGATTGTTTCTAATTCCAATTTTATCCCGAAAGGTGGCCACGACGATGGCATTGGTGGAGACCAGATTGCCATGGCGATGTCTTCGTGGCGAAACTATTATGCGTACACCGGAGATACCGCTTTAATTAAAGACATGGTCTACATGGCCGACCATTATCTTAAAAATGGCTTGTCCCCTGCTGATTATAAATGGCCCGAAATGCCTTTTGTATGCAATCCCGGTAGGGACCACAACATACGATACCAGGGCGACTGGGTAGTGGATTTTGCGTTGTACAAATCAAAAGCAGAAAAAGCAGCCCATAAAGAATTGATGGAAAAAGGTGATGGTTACATGCAGCCCGATAAAGCAGGCTCCTTTGCATATGAAATGGTAATGCTATTCAAAATCACCGGTAGCGAGAAATATTTAAATGCGGCCGCTAAAATAGCCAATACACTGGCAAAATTTACAAAGCCGGGCAATAAAGAAAACAGCCCACTGCCCTTCCGGGTTCAGGCTAAAACTGGAAACATTTACCCGCAAACAGACTATGTTACTTCAACCTACACGTCTAACTGGACAGCGACAATTATGCTCTTTGACGAACTGATTGCATTAAAAAGAGGCAATACCGCTTCTTATTCCAAAGCTCGTGACGTATTCATTGACTTTCTGAAAAATATAGTGGTTAAGTACGATTTGTACGGTCCGTTTTTTGAAGACATTCCCATGTGGTCAAATACTCAAATCAATGCTGGTACTCTTGCGCGGTACATTTTGCTGCAAAAGGAGAAGTGGGGCTCAACTTGGCGTGCAGACGCACGACATATCCTGGATTGGGCTACGAAATCATTCCGGCATGACAAGTGGATAAAATACGGCGTTACAGTAATTGGCGAGCAAACGGTTTATAATTCGCCTGGTAACAGCCATACAGCCCGGCAGGCTGCGGCAGAATTGCTGTATTGTGGAACAACCGGCGATATGGCAAATAGGGATTCTGCCATTCGCCAATTGAATTGGGCAACGTATATGGTTGATACCGATGGCAAGAACTGTTATCCGAATAACGAAGTCTGGCTGACGGATGGTTATGGCGATTATGTGCGTCACTATCTTTGGGCGATGGCCGCTATTCCAGCGCTTGCCCCTTCAGATGCTGATCATATGGTAAAAACTTCTTCTGTTGTTCAGTCTATTTCTTATGGTCATGAAGCGATTTCGTATAAAATTTTTGATAAAGCGTCTCAGGAAATTTTTAGGCTTATAGACAAACCATCAAAAATTACGGTGAACGGCAAGTTGCTTAAAGAAAAAATGAAGGGCGAAGGGTGGCAATGGCAGCCCCTCGACAAAGGAGGAATTTTGACCATAAACCAAAAACAGGGTAATTTGATTAAAATAGTGAAATAATACGTTTTTCACGGTTCGTATTACAGCATTGTAAATGGCTGAACCAGAGCAACCGTCTTACACGTAAGAACATACAGTTATATGAGAGGGAGGCAAAGACTAACTAGCTTTGCCCCCTATTTTAGTTAGGGAGGTATTCCATTCCGGAATATGCTTATTCTCCGGATGCAGGGAATCGCCGACTGCCAATAGTTACCTAAAAAAATTGAAGGAAGTTGAACAGCACAGTCCTAAGCAAGCCGTTCTGGCACGATGGATAGAGAATAACGGATCCCATAGTAAAGAACCTTTGCCAGAGAAAGTCGCTTGGCCTCACTTTTAAGCGTGGTAAAACAGGGCTTTCCAAATTTGACCGCCTTAAAATAACTGATGGCCTCTCCGCCAGCCGGCACCTGATTTATTTTATATAGAAGAAAACGTTTTCGCATGGGTAGTAGGAGTGGAAAATAATATGTTTTCTAAGAGCTAAAATAATATATGTATTGACCGAAAAGAAAACACTTAGATGAATGAAGCCGATTCGGCGCCCAAACGCTTCCAATTTGATTATTTTATTGGGGTGGGCCGGTTATCCAAGAAAAAACCCCTTATCCGCATTGGCGGAGCAGGGGTTTTTTATAAGGAAATGATTAATAATCAGGTTGTTACATAATGTCCATTCCCTTTACAAAGGAAGTGCACAGAAATGGTAAAATAAGCGTAAGCCATTCCCAGCGCAGGTAGATAGCGGCAAACATTGCTACAGATGAAGCAAAAAATAATAACCACCAAAAGCCTGTATTCTTTTTCTGAGTTTCCATTCAATAAATTTTATGCGAAAATAAGGTAAAACGCTAAAATTTCATACATCCCGGTAAAACTATTACACTGATTGTGTAATAAATACACCAACCATGTTTTTATCCTATTTTCGTCTTCGTAGAAACACAAAACACAAGCTAAATGAAGCTACATTTTTATGTGCGTTTTCATACTGAGTTTGGCCAGATACTTACTTTATCGGGCAATATAACAGAATTAGGCAACGATGACCCGGAAGAGGCCTTGCCAATGACCTGGCTTAACCACGATTTTTGGCAAGTTAGCATTGATGCAGATATTTCCAAACTGGTTAAGCTCCATTATAAATATATTCTCCGGTACGATGACGGGTTCAGGGTTACCGAATGGGGCAACGATAAAGAGATAGATATCTCAAAAACCGGTGTGGAGGAAATACAGTTGGTAGACACCTGGAACTATTCCGGCGAATACGAAAACATTTTTTTTACAGCTCCTTTCCAGGAAACCCTGTTAAAAGAAAATGAAGCCAAATTCAAACCAAAATCACCTAAATCGTTCACCCATATTTTTAAGGTAAAAGCGCCCCTGCTGCAAAAAAACGAAGTGGTATGTTTATGCGGCAGCAACCCTGCCCTGGGCGACTGGGATTCCAACAACGCGGTCTTATTGGGTAAAGAAGGCAACTGGCATATCACAAAGGTTAATATCCCAAAGGAATCATTCCCGCTTTTTTATAAATACGGCGTCTATAATATCAAAGAGAAATCTTTTGTTCGTTTTGAGGAAGGGGAGAACCGATTCCTGTTTGGGGATGCGGTTAATAAAATAACCGTTCTGCACGATGGATTTGTTCATTTGCCAAATTATACCTGGCGGGGTACCGGGGTGATGATCCCGGTTTTTAGCCTGCGCAGTAAGAACAGCTTTGGTACCGGGGAATTTAATGACCTGAAACTGCTAGCCGACTGGGCCCGGAAAACAAGGCTTAAACTGATTCAGATCTTGCCGGTAAACGATACCAGCAGTACATATACCAACGCCGATTCATATCCTTATTCCGCCATCTCCGCCTTTGCGCTCCATCCGCTTTATATTAATCTTGATGAAGTGGCGGGTAAAAAAGATGCAGCTATTGTAAAGGCACTCCGGAAAAAACAAAAGCAATTAAACGAATTGCCCGACCTTGACTATGCGCAGACCATACAATGTAAGTTGTTGGCACTCCGGGAATTGTATTCCGCACAAAAAGAATCCTTCCTGGCCGACACGGACTTCCAGGATTTTTTTGAAAGCAATAAAGACTGGTTGGTGCCCTATGCGGCTTTTTGTTACCTGAGGAACAAGAACGCCTCAAGTGATTTCAGTAAGTGGAAAATTTACAGTAGCTATAATAAATCGGCTATTGAAAAATACGTTTCGCCAAAAGCAAGACATTATGATGAAATAGCCCTTCAATATTTTATCCAGTATCATCTTCACCTGCAGTTAAAAAGCGCTACGGATTATGCGCGTAAAAACGGCGTCATTGTAAAAGGCGATATTCCCATCGGTATTGGGCGGCATAGCTGCGATGCCTGGGTAGACCCTTCCTTATACAATATGCACCTGCAAGCCGGTGCGCCGCCCGATGATTTTGCTGTAAAAGGCCAGAACTGGGGTTTCCCCACGTATAACTGGCAGCAAATGGCCGGGGATGGATATAGCTGGTGGAAACGGCGGTTTGATGCAATGAGCAAATATTTTGATGCGTTCAGGCTTGACCATATCCTGGGATTTTTTCGAATATGGTCTATTCCCATCGATTCCGTTGAAGGTATCATGGGGCATTTTGTGCCCGCGGTTCCGGTACATGTAAACGAATTTAATGAACGCCATATCTGGTTTGTGCCGCAGCGGTATACCCGGCCTTTTATAACCGATGCCATTTTACAAGATGTTTTTGGCGAAGAAGCCGCCACCATAAAAGAACGTTTTCTTGAACCCTACAATACCTGTCAGTACCGTTTAAAAGAAGCGTTTGACACGCAACGTAAGGTTGAAAAATATTTTTTGGAACAGGGGATCGCCGATCAGGAGGAAAAAACAAAACAAGGTTTGTTTGATCTTATCTCCAATGTAATCCTTTTTGAAAAGGACGGTAGCAATGGAACCGAATTTCATTTCCGGTTTGCAATGGATACTACATCTTCGTTCCGTAACCTGGAATGGTCTACCCAGAAACAGTTAAAAGATCTGTACATCAATTACTATTATCACCGGCAGGATGCGTTTTGGAAAAAAGAGGCGATGAAAAAACTACCCGTGCTAAAAGCATCCACCAATATGCTGGTTTGCGGTGAAGACCTGGGCATGGTACCCGGTTGCGTACCGGAAGTTATGCATCAACTGGCTATCCTAAGCCTGGAAATTCAGCGGATGCCAAAACGGCTTCAACGGGAATTCTTTCATCCCAATGACGCGCCCTATCTCTCCGTGATAACACCTTCCACACACGATATGAGCACCATCCGGGGTTGGTGGCAGGAAGACAAGAATAAGATCCAGCACTTTTTTAACTATGAGCTGGGCCAGTGGGGTACCGCTCCGGCATTTTGCGAACCCTGGATAAGTCGCGCCATTATTATACAGCACCTGCACTCACCTGCCATGTGGACGATCTTCCTTTTACAGGACCTGTTGGGCATGAGCGATACCCTCCGCAGACCCCATCCGGCAGAGGAAAGAATTAATATACCTTCCGACCCCCGGCATTACTGGAAATACCGCATGGACATTTGCCTGGAACATCTGTTAAAAGAAAAAGAATTCAACCAGGAACTAAAAGAGCAAATACAGGTCAGCGGCAGGTAATAAATACCATCGTGCACGAACCCGGGGAAATCGCGGTTTACACACGCTGTTTTTGAGACAGCAGCGTCTAGTAGTCAGGTATTTGATTAATGAATCGTTAATGAGTTGACGCTTTGAAGACACGTGCCCGTCCATTTTTTCCTTCACTTTTTATTATTGAGGCATCACTTCCCCAAACACCAACGCAACGGAGCTTGAAATGCTGATCCAGTTAACAGGCATCATTGTTGTTTCGCTACTCCCAGGAATAATTTTGAAGAATTCCTTCTTTTGTTTGGAAGCGTTTGTATTACTGACTACAGCTCCTAAAGAACGTAGAAAAGCATACAAAAAAAAGGAACGGATTCTGAAAAAGCTTACTCAGACTTAATGGTAAGAGATTATAAGGAAGATATCAAAGAATGTAAAAAGGAAACAGAAAAAGGATCGCCACTAAGTACCTGGGCCAAAAGCAATATTCCTACCCTTGAACATCAACTGATGATGGCGGAACAGGTAAAAAAATCAACCAGTAATTTTTAACCGGCTTATAAACGTGTTTTAAAAAATCAATTAAAACTAAAAAAATGAAAAAGTTAATTTTAGCGATTTTCCTGCTGGCTGGTGCAGCCACGGTGCATGCAGCTTCACCTTTCCAGCAAGACACAACAAAACACCATAAAATGCAGCATAAAAAAATGCAGTCAGATTCAACGCACCACAAGATGAAGAGTAAAATGAAAAAAGACAGTACCGGTTCACAGAAATAGGATATAAAGCATTAGTAGGTATAGAATAAAATAGGTGTTGCGCGCAAACGTGGCACCTGTTTTTGTTGTAAGATGGGTTGGGCAAACAATGGCCATTGAAGCATCAACGTTTTGCGGAAAGCCCGGTTAACGCTTCGTCCAGCAGCTGGTTGGCCTTTTGCAGGCAGGCGGGTGCACTGCCATCTGCAACATTGCCGGACTGTGCACAACCCGGTTGGAGGCTCAGCCAAAAGGGAAAAGCTATAAAAAGAAGAAATCGCATAGCAGGCAAACGGTTATTTTTATTGGCTGATAAAAACCTGAGATGCCGGTTTGAATCATTCCATAAGGCAGCGGCTGGGTTATCGTGGGCGGGACCGGTAAAACATATTTATTTTGTCATTTTGCCGGGGGATGCGAAAAAGAAATTAAATTAGTAAACTATTTGCTGTAAACGACCGGTTTTTTAAAAGTTTAATACTTACCATATGCGCCAGACCAGAAGAAATTTTATCAGACAGTCCGCTTTTGCATTGACTGCCGCCAGTGTTTTGCCCGATCTGCTTTTTGCCGCCGCACCTGCCAGGAGAATTCTGGGGCTGCAGTTGTATTCCGTAAGAAATGACATGCAGAAAGACCCGGCCGGCACGCTAAAAAAGCTGGCCGATATGGGCTATCAGTATGTAGAACACGCTAATTATATTAATCACAAATTTTACGGATACACCCAACCGGAATTTAAAAAATTATTGGACGGACTTGGATTAAAAATGCCCAGCGGCCATACCCGGATGAACGCAGAACATTGGGACAGTGCAAAAAAAGATTTTACAGACAACTGGAAAAAAACGGTGGATGACGCGGCGGCGATGGGGCAGCAATACGTCATCAGCCCCTGGTTGGATGATAGCTTACGAAAAAACTTCGATGACCTGGTGCGTTACCTCGAAGTGTTTAATAAATGCGGGGAGCTCTGTAAAAAATCAGGCATGAGATTCGGATATCATAACCACGATTTTGAGTTTAGCGTAAAACTGAATGATACCACGGTCTATGATATTATACTCAACCATACCGACCCTTCGCTGGTGATGCAGCAGCTTGACATCGGCAATATGTTCAATGCAGGCGCCAAAGCGCTGGATATCGTAAACAAATACCCCGG
Organism: Bacteroidota bacterium; assembly: GCA_040007355.1. Classification (GTDB taxonomy): domain Bacteria; phylum Bacteroidota; class Bacteroidia; order Chitinophagales; family Chitinophagaceae; genus JACMLD01. The sequence continues at coordinate 8,242 of JBDTVE010000218.1, forward strand.
CCGGTTTATCTCCATGCATGTAAAGGACGAAATAAAAAGCACCGATCAGCGCGAGCCTTATGAAAGTACGGTACTGGGCAAGGGCATTCTGCCGGTGAAAGAGATCATTGATCTTGGCAAAAAGCAGGGGGGTACCAGCATGTTTATTATTGAACAGGAATCATACCAGGGCCTGTCACCGGTAGACTGCGCAAAACAAGACCTGGGGGTTATGCATGCCTGGGGGTACCGTTAGCCGTAAGTCAATACAAACCGTTTTGCGGCAACCGTAACCTTTAGCCAGTCTGTATTGCTGGTAATGGTTACCACAAACCATGGTGCCCGCTATAAAATAATACCAAGGCCCAGCAACCTGATAGCGGGCTGGTGGTCCCGGACGACTCCCGTATCACAGCATTGGTAAAATTGATACGGGTTATCGTTTTTAATTACCCCATGTATTGTTGGATTCGTCGGCATCCATAAAAATGCCGCCTTCCAGCCGGAGCAACCTGATTTTCTTTTTTGTCAGAAGCTGTACGGTTGTTTTGCCCGTCTTCCCGACCCAGATGGCCGGGGTTTGATGAAAGGTTTCCCGGCTGCCATCCATATAGTCAACCACCACGTTTACCGGTACCGGGTACCCGCCAATATTTTTAATTTGAAGCGCATAACCAGAGCCCGATGCCGTCAGTGATTGTACAGCCAGATCAATATAATAATTGCTAAAAAACCAGCTTGTCCAGAACCAGTTAAGGTCTTTCCCGGAACTGTTATTAAAGGAATAAAAAAAGTCCCAGGGAATAGGGTGCTTACCATGCCATTGCGCAATATAGGCATGCAGGCATTTCTTAAACAATTCGTCTCCCAGCAGGTCTTTTAGCGCCAGGTAACCAAGCGAGGGTTTGCCATAAGCGTTATTTCCGTAAGCAGCGTTTCTTAATACGTTAGCAGGTGTAATAATCGGCAAGTCTTCCTCGTCGGTCGGGTCCTGTATCCATTGCGCTACCCTGAAACGTCGGTAAAAGCGTTCCGCCCTGTCGGCGCCCAGGTCATCGCGCCCAATCAGGAATTCAAAAGTAGTAGCCCATCCCTCGTCCATAAAAGCATAACGGGCCTCGTTGGTGCCCATGTAGAATGGGAACCAGGTATGTGCAATCTCGTGTTCAACCACAAACCTGGAAAAATTCAAATCTTCCTGTGTGCCATCATTTACCATCATAGGGTATTCCATGTCTGCATAGCCCTGAAATATGGTTGTTTTCGGATAGGGATAGGGTACACCCGGCCAGTTATGCGATAACCAGTCCAGCGCGTGACGGGCAAATGCCACCATCTGGTGAAAATCTTTTGCCGTATCATTATAGGCTGCCTGTACGCTGGCCCGGCGGAGGCTTGCATCGTCTACCACCACACTGGAAGCATCCCACGCAAAATGATCGCTAAGTGCCAGGGTGATATCCGTAATATCGGTGGCCGTCCATTTCCAGGTATTGGTAGCATGGTGGACGGTTACAGCTTTTTGCGCCATCTCCTGTGCGGTGGCAATATGCATGATAGCATCCGACTTCATGGAGGCTTTTAATTTTTTGGCGAACGAGGGTTGCAGTACCTCATCCTGGTTCTGAAGGGTGCCGGTTGCCCATACGATATAGTTATCGGGTACTTTCACCGTCAGCGTATAATCGTTAAAATCATTGTAGAATTCCTGCTGATCCGTAAAATCAAGCCTGTCCCAACCATTATAATCATCGTACACTGCCACCCGCGGATAGAAATAGGCCAGGAAAAAAGTGCTAGAATCAATCATGCCTTCGCGGTTACTCTGGAGGGAGATTTCGTAATGCCAGTTAAACGAAAGTTTTACTGAATCATGCGGCAGCAGGGCTTCGGGCAGGTGCAGCCCCTGCCAGGTATAGTGGCTACCGGGTTCGGTCCACATGGCTGGTTTATCATTAATGGTTACACCGTCTACCTGGGTGCCGCTGGTAAGATACCCGTCGCTTGCTTCGGTATAACGCACGGCGTTGGGTTTGTGAATATTCAGGATCAGTTTTATCACCAGGTTGCGAAGTGTGTCCGGGCTATTGTTAATATAGACAATGTCTTCTGTTCCGGTAATAATGCGACTGGGCGGCATGGCCGTTACCGTGATATTGTAGCGTCCGTAATTCTGCCAGTATTTGGCGGATGGCATTCCATCGGCCGATCGGGTACCTTTTTGATAGGCTTGCGCGATATTGCGCGGCATATACAAAGACTGGGCGCGGGCGCCGCCAATACCGGCTACCAGCAGGATGAAGGTAAACAGTGGTCTACTCATATCGCTTGATCATTTTTTCAAAGAAAGATAAAAACAAAATTAAAACCGGGGTATAAATTATATGAATGGCGTAAAACCGGTATCAGCCCAATTTTTTTACTTCTTTTTGATAGTCGTACTGCAAATCTTCATGGAAACCGGCGATGGCGGCATTGATTTTTTTTAACTGGGCCTGGTAAAGATTATTGAGTACCGTACTGTTTTCAAAACCGATGCCTGAATCCTTCATTTTAAGGCAGAAATAAATAAGCAATTCTACTTCCGCCTGTTTGCTGTTTATATAACGGATATGTTTGCCGGTAAGCCGCAAAATTTTGCGAAGTGTTTTTTTTGCAAAATACAAATGGCTTGCATTGATCTCTGTAAACTGCTGGTCTATTTCTATTTTTACGGTTTCAATATAGGCGGCGGGATCGGTTTCTTCAAACAACAGGTAGGAGAGCAGTTCCTTATTGTCTTTTTTATATTTGGCTAGTTGCAGGCATAGGGCAGCCAGGCGTTCGGGTGGAAGGTTGCCCAACTCATTTTTTATTTCGCTGATGCCGGCTGTTTTCATATGGTAGTGCTGTCAGTTGCCAATTTTTTAATATTTGCGGGGCCGGCTTTAAACCTCCATCCGGCCGGCCGAAGCTTTTGTGTTGTCTTGTTTGCCACCGTCCTTTAACTAAAATGGAGGGTGTTATTCGTAGGCTTCCATGCCCTCCACCAGATGGCCGTAGTTTACCAGCAATTCTTCTCCCGGCGCAATATCCCGCAGGGCCTCAAAAACTTCGCCATCGTCAATGGAAATAATATTGGGCTGCAGTGAATGGTTGAGATAATTGACCAGGTCCATCAGTTTAAAACCATAATCGGGCACGTAATAATGCGTTTCATCAAACAGGCAATAGGTCTCTACGAGTTCCTTTGCATGGTACGGCAATTGTTCCACATCGGCGATGGGGAGTTTGATCCATTCTCCCTGTCCTTTTGAAAACATATCTCTGCTGCCCCGGGGTATAGGCCTGATGGCAAAAACACCAATACCATGAATGCCCGAAGGTTTTAACATGATATAGGTTTCGTTTTTTAGCTGTGCCAGCAATGCTTCTTTGGTCATACTATTTACCGGGTTAAAATGCCCGGGCGTAAATGTAATTTAAAACAGGCTGATTAGACCGGCCGATCCTTAAAATTACGGCCGTCACGGGAATCCGTTCCTACAGGTATTCCTGTAGTTGCTGAAAGGTGGAAATAATCAGGGTGTATTTGTTTTCCGTGTGCGGCCACGCAATAGTGTTGGTATCAACCAGGTGTTTTATAAGCC
>JBDTVE010000219.1:0-25699 GCA_040007355.1 Bacteroidota bacterium
AAAAGGAACCGAACGATTGCGGATTGTATTGCATGCTTTTAATACAGGAGAGGAATTGGCAGGACTTACCGCATTATTGAATTCAACGGCCAACCATACCGGGGCCGCAGTATAGAATAATTGTCAACCCTGCTGGAAAGGCAAAAAAAGACCGGCCTTTTTTAAAGCCGGCGGGGGTTTATGACCGGATTAACAACTTCTAAAACTGGTATTTTTAACAGTATTCGCCGTTGTTATAAAAATAGAATTGCGCAATTATTTTATTTGATACCATACAATTAAGGGGTATTATCTTTTGTAGTATTGAACAGTTACCCAGGAAGATTATTTTCCGTATTAACTTTAACAGTAATTTATTGCCTGAGTTATCAGACTAGGCTGAGAACAATCAACATGATAAATAAACCTGCCAATACAAGTTTCACTGATTTGTGCGTAAAGTTTAATCTTGTTATCATGATTGCTGATTCTTATTGTTTGACTTCGTTTTCACCAATCCGTTTAAAAATGAGGCCGGATTTTAATAATTAGTTATTAAATAAGACCACTCCAAGTTCTTACAGGTTACATTCTGGAACAATACAATTTTGTGGTATTACCAAAGAGTGTTAGTATGGCCCCATGGCGCTGAAAGTACCGGCGGCGGGCAATCCTTTTTGTATGGTGAGAAAGACGGATTTGCCAAGATTTTTATAAATCATTCAATTGGCGCCATTTAAAAGGAAGCGTAAATAAAAAACTCTATTTTCGGGGTATCGTTTAATGATTATTTAACGTATGAAGATCATCCCTTTTATATGCTCGGCGTTTACTACGCTTGCGCTCATTGTATTGCTGGGAACAAAAGTTTTCCTGTCAGCGCCGCTGGCGGTTTTGTTAAGCCCGCAGCATGGGGTCTGGCAAAATGCGGAACCGGCGGATATCGATTATGGGGAGGAACTAAATTTTCCGCAACTCAGGGCAAAGGCGGAAGTGTATTTTGATGACCGGCTGGTACCGCATGTGTTTGCAGAAAATGATGCCGATGCTTTTTTTATACAGGGCTACCTGCATGCAAAATTCCGTTTATGGCAGATGGAATTTCAGGCCTATGCGGCGAGTGGGCGCCTCTGTGAAATACTCGGAGATAAATTGGGCAAGCTGGATATCCTGAATAAGGCTGATCGTTATTTCCGCCGACTGGGTATGGTTTCAGCCGCTGAAAAATCACTACAACTGATGGAAGCGGATACGGCTACCAGGATGATGTGTGATTCCTATACCGCAGGTGTAAACGCTTATATACAATCCCTCACCACCAGCCAGCTACCATTGGAATACAAACTGCTTGGATATAAACCGGAGGCCTGGACGAATTTAAAAACGGCTTTGTTTATTAAATACATGGCCTATGACCTGGCCGGTGCGGAAAGTGATTTTGAATGGACGGCCGCCAGGAATGCCCTGTCCGAAATAGAATTTGAAACCCTCAATCCATTGCGGCCAGATTCACTGGACCCTATCATTCCCCGGGGTACGCCGTTTGATAAACCGGGGATAATGGTACACGCGCCGGCCAGCGCAGATTCGCTTTATTTTACCTTCCGGAAAGATACAGCCACGCTGCCGGGTCTGCCGCAAAAACCGGATAAAGACAATGGCAGCAATAACTGGGCGGTAAGCGGTAAAAAAACAAGAAGCGGTTATCCCATTTTGTGCAATGACCCGCACCTCGGACTAAACCTCCCCTCATTGTGGTATGAGATGCAGATCCATACGCCTGATTATAATGCTTACGGCGTATCATTCCCGTCGGCCCCGGGCATTATCATCGGGTTTAACGACAGCTGTGCTTTTGGGGTAACCAATGCCGGGAGAGATGTAAGGGATTATTATACCATTCAATTCCGGGACGCCGCACGCACATCGTACTGGTACAATGGCGAGTGGCGGCCTACCGAACTGCGGTACGAACGGATAAAAATAAAAGACAAACCCGATTTTATTGATACAGTTGCTTATACGGTGTTTGGGCCTGTTATTTTTGATAACAGCTACGCCGGCCGCAACAATGATGGCAAAAATTATGCGGTAAGATGGAAGGCGCATGACCCCAGCAACGAAATGAAAATGTTTTACCTGCTTGACAGGTCAAAGAATTATAATGATTACCTGGAAGCCATAAAAAACCTGCATACTCCCGGGCAGAATTGTGCCTTTGCTGCAAAAAACGGCGATATTGCCATTTGGTGTCAGGGTGAGTTCCCGGCTAAATGGCGGCGACAGGGCGATTTTGTTATGCCAGGTACGGATAGTAGTTATTCCTGGCAGGGCATGATACCACAATCAGAGAATCCTCATCTTGTTAATCCCGAGCGCGGTTTTATCAGCAGTGCCAACCAATTTCCGGTAGACAGCTCCTATCCTTATTATATCGGTGGCAGCTTCCCCAACTACCGCGGCTGGATAATAAACAAACGGCTGACGGGCATGGCTGATATTACGCCGCAGGATATGATGGACCTGCAAACGGATAATTATAATGTATTTGCGGAAATGGCGCGACCTCTTTTATTGCAACATATTAACGAAACCCTGCTAAGCCCCGCGGAAAAAAAATACCTGGAGATCTTAAGGGATTGGAACCTGCGTAATGATGCCGGCGAAACAGGACCGATGGTATTTACCGTGCTATGGAATAACCTGGAAAAACAGGTCTGGAGCGATGAACTGGCACAAATAAAACCCGATTTTGTTCCGGCTGGAACCAGTTTGCTGGAGGGACTGCTAAGGGATACTGCATTTAAATACGTTGACAATATTAACACACCCGCAAAAGAAACCCTGTCGGATGATTTGCTGGTGGCTTTCAAAAAAACCGTTGTGTTTCTGCAAGGTGCCGTGCAGGAGGGTGATACTACCTGGGCGCAGTTAAAAGATACGCATATAAATCATCTTATCAAATTGCCTGCCTTGAGTCGCCTGCACCTGCCCATCGGCGGGGGCAATCATGTTATCAATGCCGCAAAGGCAGACCATGGCCCAAGCTGGAGGATGGTGGTTTCTTTAACACCGGAAACACAAGCCTATGGCGTTTATCCAGGCGGACAAAACGGAAATCCGGGCAGCCGGTACTATGATAATTTTATAGATACCTGGGCCAACGGCAAATACTATCCATTGTGGGCAATGAAAAAAACAGAGCAGGATGATAGCCGCGTGAAATACAAACTACTGTTTAATAAATAAACTTCCGGTAGTGGTTGTTTGCCATTCCGCAGCTGGTCTTTAAATAAAACAAATGAAATTCATAACTTCTGTCCTGCTCACCGCCCTCCTGGCTTTTGTAGCCTGTCTGTACATGGACTGGTGGGCCATTGCCATTGCCGCTTTTGTTGTATCCGTTTTGATTCACCAGAAACCATTGCATTCTTTTTTGACCGGGTTTACAGCCCTGTTTTTACTCTGGGGTGGTTTGTCCTGGTGGATCGACCTTAAAAATGAGCATGTGCTCTCTCATAAATTGTCTGCTGTACTGCCGTTTGGCGGGTCTGTTTTTTTAATGATACTGGTAACGATGTTGGTTGGCGCGGGGGTAGCGGGGTTTGCATCCATGGCGGGCAGTTACCTGCGCGAAAAAAAGGGCAGAATGGTGCAATAACTCGCCCGTTAGAGGTTCATGATTAAATAAAAAAAAGGGCCTCCATCGGGGGCCCCAGTAAAGCTTTAACCAGGATAACGTTCAAAGGGATGGACAATTTTTCACAGGGACGGTTTGGTTGGTTCTGGGTTAAAAAGGAAAGGGCTGCGTTTAGGGTTTGGTTGCGTTTGTCTATAATTCGTTTCTTGATTACTGATGCAAAGTAACAATACTTGCAGCTGCAAAAAGATAGCAGTTCCTTGCTCTTTTGAGTCATAGATAACTAAAAAAGAATGTAGTAAAAAAGATGGGTTTGGCTAGGGGTAAATACTTATACGCGGGGCGTTCCGGGTCGGGTATACCGACCGGGGGAGAGAGCATCTCCCAACCATGGTCGGGTGTCCTTCACCGACCATTACCATTACAATGGATAAGGATGCCAGGGAGACACCAATCCAGGATTAATATCTTATTCCGGCCATTTTTTTAGATGCTCCTGCCGGAATACCCATTCCGGTGTTTCAATCAGCGGGTTATCGCTTACTTCATACCAGGGGCTCCATTGCGGGCTAACCGGGTTCAGCACCACATGGATATCCTGCGCCGGCATATATCCTGCGCCAGCAAATAAATCTTTTTTCCTTCTTTGTTTACGGCAACATCCATTACCTGCACAGAATGGCCCGGCGAACCACCTTTTACCAGTACATCACCCGCGGCAACCTGCCTAAAATCGGTTACTGCTAACAGTTGGTTCGAAAGCGAAGCCGTACCGCAATAGGAAAAATTTTTTTCCAGGTACTGATCAAAGGCCTTTCGGCCAGCATGCGCCGCCAACCGGTAATGGGTACGATTGTTATCAGTAAAATCAATTTCTCCAAATCTTTGCTGTGCATACAGGTATTCCGCCCTCAGCCGCATCACGGCATCAGCGCATTGTTGTAAATCTTTTCTTCCAACGGAAATGTCCAGGACTGCAAATTGTACGGCCTGGTTGTTTTTTTTAAAACCTTTGTAGAGATAGACCGTTTTATCTTTTTTCAGGGGCAAACCACGCAACCAGGCAGCATAAGAACGGCTGCCGCCGGCTACCCGGGTAAAACCGGCAGGCACCGTGATGGCCCCGATCCTAGTATAGGGGTTACGCTCAAGCGTGCCGCGCTGAAAGAAGGTGGATGCGGGAACAGATGGCTTTTTATCGTGACAGAAAGTGAGCTTAGCCAGCAGGAACAAATAAAAAAGAGGCATAAACAGGTATTTACTTTAGCCAGATGCTATGCCAGGTAAAAAGCACAGGAAATGCCTGTTAAAAAAAGTAGACATCCAAAAAGCCGGCCCTGGGCTGGCCTGTCAACCTCATTATTCGGGCGGGATATTGGCGGGTCCACCCGGGCCCGGGGGATTCCACCCGGTTGAGGGTGCTATTAACTTCCTTCTTTATTTCCTACTTTTGCCCCCATAACAAAAAATGGCATGTCAAACATTCTTATTGTAGATGACGAAAAGGCAATCCGGAAAACCCTCGGTGAAATTCTCTCTTATGAAGGGTATAAAATGGATGAGGCCGGCGATGGGGAAGAGGCATTGAAGCGTTTTAAGGAAAAAGCCTACGATGTGGTGCTTTGTGATATCAAGATGCCCAAAATGGATGGCATTGAATTCCTGGAAAGGGCCCGGGAAACCAATCCTGATATACCCATCATTATGATCTCGGGTCATGGTACCATAGAAACCGCCGTGGAAGCGGTGAAAAAAGGCGCCTATGATTATATTTCAAAACCCCCGGACCTAAACCGCCTGTTGATTACCATTCGCAACGCAATGGATAAAACCAACCTGGTCACTGAAACCAAGGTGTTAAAACGCAAGGCGGCACGGGTACAGGAAATGATTGGCGAATCGGCTCCGATCAAAAAAATAAAAGATACCATTGAAAAAGTAGCGCCCACCGAAGCCCGGGTATTGATAACTGGCGAAAACGGGGTGGGCAAGGAACTGGTGGCCCGCTGGCTGCACGAAAAAAGCAGCCGGGCAGCCGGACCGCTGGTAGAAGTAAACTGTGCCGCCATCCCCAGCGAACTAATAGAAAGCGAATTGTTTGGTCATGAGAAAGGCTCTTTCACTTCCGCCATTAAACAACGTATCGGAAAGTTTGAGCAGGCCAACGGGGGCACACTTTTCCTGGATGAAATTGGCGATATGAGCCTGAGCGCCCAGGCCAAAGTGTTGCGCGCGCTGCAGGAAGCAAAGATTATACGGGTAGGGGCCGACAAAGACATTACCGTGGATGTGCGGGTAGTTGCAGCTACCAATAAAGACTTGCTGAAAGAAGTGGATGAAAAAAATTTCAGGCTTGATCTGTATCATCGCCTGAGCGTTATTCTTATACATGTGCCTTCGCTGAATGAACGCAAAGACGATATTCCGCTGCTAACCGATAAATTCCTGGAAGATATCTGTATGGAATATGGAATTGCCAAAAAGGGAATCGACAGCGTTGCCCTGGACGAATTGAAAGAGTATAACTGGACCGGCAATATCCGCGAACTGAGAAATGTGGTGGAGCGCCTGGTGATCCTGAGCGGCAAAACCATTACCAGGGAGGATATTATTAGCAATGTAATGCCCAAACGCTGATTGATTTTTGTTGTTTTTTTCCCGAGCTACCGGCTGCACGGAGAAATTATGGGTGAGGAGCAATAAACTTCTCAATGGCCATCAGATCCTTCAATGAATGCACTATGGTGATATTTGGCGGCAGTTCGTCTATCCCTTTTAGCGCGGGTCCGGAAGCAATTATTTGTTTGGCTGCAAACCGCGCTGATAGTTTTCGGAGGTATTGCCCCGGTTCACAATGAGTGAAATTGGTGATAAGGTGAAAATACAAATGTGAGACCGGCTGATGTGCGCAATACTGGGCTACTATATCCAGGGAAATATTCTTCCCCAGCAGGAGGGTTTTAATTCCTTTTTTCTTGATCAGGTATTGAATAAAAAGCAGGGGCAGTTCATGGTTTTCCCCTTCGGGTGTAAATAAAAGTATCCGGTGGAGGTCAGTAGTTGCTTCCGGCAGGGCATTGATGGCTGCTATAATTGTTTTTTGAATAATATGACTGCAAAAATGTTCCTGTGCAGGCTGCATATGCCCGGTCATCCACAGTAATCCTATTTTGTCCAGGAACGGATATGCCACCAGCTCCATGCTTTTTTCCAGTCCCATAGTCCGGATGGCATTATTGAATGCATTTTCAAACCTTTCCTGGTCGTAGTCCAGGCCTGCTTCCAGCAGTTGGTTTACCATCACCTGGTACTCATCGTTTTTATATTTTTGGGAGGCCATCTGTATGATTTCCTCGGTTGAAAAACCGGCTATGCGCGATATTTTGTGACCATGGTGGTAGAGATAGGCGATGCGCAGGATATGTTTCAGGTCTTCGCTGTCGTAATAACGGTGAAGACTTACCTTTCGTTGGCATACACAGAGCCCGTAACGTTGTTCCCACATCCGCAGGGTATGGGCTTTAATCCCGCTCAGGTTTTCAACATCACGGATGGTAAAATGATGCATGTAAAGAAATTGTTAATAGAATAGCCAAAAATATATTTTTCCGGTCGATTGTAATATTTATTCTGGGTTGCCGACTAATGGTTCATAGTTAGCCGGTATGCGCCGATTATTATATTAGCGTCATTAAACGGAGAATGGTATTTTTGCCGGAATTTAAATTTAAACCAATGCCCGCACACGATTTATTTGTTGTATACCTGATTGGCTTGCTGTTAGTAATGCTTCCCTCTTATGGCCTCTACAAGCTCTTTATAAAGGCCGGTTTGCCCGGCTGGAAGGCTTTTGTGCCGTTTTACAATACCTGGATAATGCAGGAAACTGCCAAAAGGCCCCGATACTGGGCTGTATTGCAATTGATACCCATCGCGGGCTGGTTTATCACTATGGGAATATTTATTGAATGGGTAAAATTATTTGGCCGGTTTTCGCTGGGTGCCCATACGCTTTCCGCTTTTTTGCCCATGTTCTATTTTCCTTATATCGCGTCCAATAAAGACACGCGGTTTATCGGGCCGGAGGCCGTGAAGAAAAATTATAAAAAATCCGCTGCCCGCGAATGGATTGACGCCGGCGTTTTTGCAGTAGTGGCGGCCACACTTATCCGCACCTTTGTATTTGAAGCTTATACCATACCCACCGGGTCCATGGAAAAGACATTGCTTATCAATGATTTTCTTTTTGTCAGCAAGCTGAGCTATGGCCCGCGCATACCCAATACACCGCTATCGGTTCCTTTTGTTCATGCCACCCTGCCCGGGAGCCTCAAAAGCTCGTACCTGGAATGGATAAAAATACCTTATACCCGCTGGTTTCCCAGTCCTGTTAAACGGAATGATATTGTTGTATTTAATTTTCCCGCCGGCGATACCATGATCAATAAGGAAGAATATTTATCGGCTATTCCCTATTACCAGGTTTGTATACAGCTGGGCAACGGCAATATAGATGCGGGTCGCCAGGTGATTTTATCCAACCCCGATGATTACCCGCTGGTGGTAAGACCGGTTGATAAAAGAGAGAACTATGTAAAACGCTGTGTGGCCATTTCGGGTGATAGCCTGCAGGTAAAAGACGGTACTTTGTTTATCAACGGGGCAGCCGTGCCCTTTCCACCAAAATCAGAAATGTATTATGATGTGGAGACAAAGGGTCAGGTTCTTGACCCCACCACGATGAAAGAGGAATATGATATTGATATGGACGGAGATAAAAACGAACTGATACCGCGCACAGACAAAGGAAAGAACAGTTATATAATGTTGCTCACCGCGGATGCAAAACAGAAAATGGTCAAAAACGGGTTTGCCGATAGTATCTCCCTTTATATGAAAAAAGACCGTACCGATTTTCCGTATGATACCATTCATACCGCGTGGTCAGTAGATAATTACGGGCCGGTATGGGTTCCTAAAAAAGGCGCCACCATTACCATAACGCCCAACAATTACGCTATCTACAGCCGGATCATCAATGTATACGAACACAATAAGTCCGACTGGAGAGCCGGCAAATTGTACATCAACGATACCGCCACCAACAACTATACTTTTAAAATGAATTATTACTGGATGATGGGCGATAACCGTCACGGCTCGCAGGACAGTCGTTTCTGGGGTTTTGTACCGGAAGACCATGTGGTGGGCGAAGCATGGCTTATCTGGATGAGCTGGGATCATGGTGTACGCTGGAACCGCTTGTTTAAACGAATACACTAAATGGTTGTCGGCTGGGGATTAGGGGCAATACTGCTCCCGTATTAATAGCTAACAGCTTCAATAATCAGTTATGAATAGATCAGCTTACTCTTTTGCTTATGAGGTATACAGCTCCGTAGACGATTTGAACAAAGAAGACGCCTGGTTATTACAACATGCAAAGGAAATTTCTAATAGCGCCTATGCACCTTATTCCAAATTCAGGGTGGGAGCGGCGGCACGCCTGTTAAACGGTGAAATTGTAAAAGGAACCAACCAGGAGAATGCAGCCTACCCTGCAGGAATATGCGCCGAAAGGGTTTTACTTTCGGCTGCGGCAACCTTGCACCCGCAGGTTCCCATCGTTTCTATTGCCATCAGCTACCGGAGCGATACCATCAAAAGCAATCATCCTATTACACCCTGTGGTATCTGCCGGCAGAGCCTGCAGGAATATGAGCAAAGGGTGAACAATCCCATTAGGCTGATATTGGGCGGACTGGAGGGCAAGGTGGTGATCATTGAAAAAGCCAGTATGTTATTGCCGCTGTCTTTTACTGCCAGTGATTTACGCTAATAAATAGGCAATGTATCATACCGGCGGCCTTGGTTTATACCAGCCATGGCTCGCGTTCAGTCTTTTTTAAAACAAGGTCTGCACGCCCCAGGTGATTTTCGCTTCCAGTTCCAGTAGCCATTTTTTGCGCCAGAGTCCGCCGGCATACCCTACCAGGTCGTTGTTGGAGCCAATGACGCGGTGACAGGGAACAATGACGGCGATATCGTTTTTTCCATTGGTAGCGGCTGCCGCCCGGATAGCTGCGGGATCGCCCAGTCTTTTTGAAAGGGTTAAATATGAAATCGTTTTACCATAAGGGATATTTAGTAGTTCATTCCATACGCGCTGCTGAAAAACGGTGCCCTCCTGGCATATCGGCACTTCAAATTTTCTTCCCTGACCCTGGAAATAGGCCTTCAGCTCATACACGCACAGTTGCAACACCGGCGGTGCACCGGTTTGCAGATCATCCGGAGCCGAGGGCCGGTCAGCTTCCTGCAGGAAATGCACCCGGGTAATACAGTCGTTGTTACAACTGACCTGTACGGTGCCCAGGGGCGATGCAAAAAAAGTATGATATTTTTTTAACATTATTAGCCAATTTTGAGACCGTTCCCTCCGGCTTGTTGCGGTAGCAATAAAATTACTTGTTTTTCTGCTGTATATATACCCAGCACCAGGCATTCGCTAACAAAATGGTCCATTTGTTTAGGGGCAAAATTTACTACGGCGATAGTCTGTATGCGGGGTAAATCTTCTTTTTTATACGGTCTAACAGTTGGGCGGCGGATTTTTTTATACCCAGTTCGCAAAATCAATTTTTAATTGATAAGAAGAGTTTATGGCTTTTGGAAAATCAGTAACTTCCGTTATGGTTCCGGTTCTGATATCAAGTTTTTCAAAATCGGCCCAGGCAATGATATGCATACACATTTTTTTTCAACAATAAATTAGCTAACAAATGAAACGAACAGCAACAGCCGTGTGGAACGGTTCGGGAAAAGACGGCAGCGGAAATTTGACAACGCAAAGCACATCACTTAACAAAACACAGTATTCTTTTAAATCAAGATTTGAGCAGGGGGTGGGCACCAACCCCGAAGAACTTGTTGCAGCCGCGCACGCTGGTTGTTTTGCCATGAAATTAAGTTTTGTATTGGGCGCTGCCGGTTTTACACCGGAATCGCTGGAAGCTACGGCCACCGTATCGCTCGACGATGGCACGATAACCTCTTCAAACATTGTTGTGACGGCAAAAGTACCGGGTATTGACGCGGCCAAATTTAAGGAATGCGCCGATGATGCCAAGGCAAATTGCCCTGTCAGCAAACTTCTTAATACAAGCATCAGCCTGGAGGCAAAGCTGGCATAAGATGATGTCAACCTCAAAAATTAAACACAAAGGTCTAAATACTACATACTAAAATTTACATACTACAATGAACCAAACAAAAAAAAACAAACAGGATCTTTCAAGAAGAAAGTTTATCCGTAACACTTCGCTGGCGGCCGGTAGCTTTTTCATTGTGCCCCGCCATGTGCTGGGCCGTGGTTTTATTGCACCCAGCGACCAGCTTACGATTGCCGGCGTTGGGGCCGGTGGTAAGGGGAACAGCGATCTAAGGGAATTTTCTAAAAGCCCGAAGGCCAATATCGCTTTTTTATGCGATGTAGATGATCGCCAGATCACCGATTCAGTAAAACGTTTTCCCAAGGCAAAACGTTATAAAGACTGGCGCGAGCTGTTTGATAAGGAATCTAAAAACATAGATGCCGTTTCGGTTTCCATACCGGATAATAACCACGCCATTGTTGCCTTGTCAGCCATGCAGCGCGGAAAACACGTGTATGTGCAGAAACCCATGACGCACGACATTTACGAAGCCCGCACGCTTACAAAGGCGGCCCGAAAATATAAAGTAGTTACGCAAATGGGCAACCAGGGCGCTTCAGGCGATGGCGTGCGGTTTATGCAGGAATGGTATAATGCCGGGCTGATCGGCGACGCAACGGAAATCCATGTATGGACCAACCGTCCTGTTTGGCCGCAGGGGATGGGCAATCCCAAAGGCAAAGACGAAATACCAAAAGAACTCAACTGGGACGTATGGCTGGGGCCCGCGAAATTTGAGGAATACCACAAGGAATTCGTGCCATTTAACTGGCGTGGCTACTGGGCTTTTGGTACCGGCGCATTGGGTGATATGGGGTGTCACCTGATAGATCCTGCCTTTAAAACCGTAGGTCTTGGCTATTCTTCGGAAGTAGAATGCAGTGAAGGTGCTGTTTTTGAAAAAATGTGGAATGCGTCTTATTATCCCGAAAGCTGTCCTATTTCATCTTCCGTAAAATTGAAATTCCCGGGTAAGAATGGCAAACCCGATGTAAAATTATACTGGATGGACGGCGGTATCAAACCCGAACGACCCGATGAACTGGGTCCCGATGAAAGAATGGGTGGCGATGACGGTGGCGTAATCATTACCGGTACCAAGGGAAAAATGATGTGTGAATGCTATGGCGCCAACCCACAGCTTTTGCCTACGTCAAAAACCAAGGAAATAAATGTACCGCAAACCCTGCCCCGTGTGCCCGAAGGCCATTATGTACAATGGGTGAATGCTTGCATCGCTGGGTTCGGAAATGCTGAAACCAGTTCTCATTTTGATTATGCCGGACCGCTTACGGAAACCATCCTGATGGGTAACCTGGCCCTGAGAAGCTATATTACCAAGGGGCCCGATGGTAAAGGATTCCCAGGCAGAAAGAAATTACTGTGGGATGCCGAAAATATGAAAATTACCAATTACGATGAAGCCAACCAATATGTAAAACGCGAATACCGGGAAGGCTGGAAACTGGGCATGTAATCAATAGTATTAGTATCCACAAACAAAGCCATCTCTATACGGGGTGGCTTTTGTCTTGTTGCCTTATAGTGAACTATCTACCCTGGTCATACCGAACAGTGGCAAGTGGGGAAGCTTTTGCCAGCTGAATAAACAAAAAAGCTTCACGCGGAAGCTTTTTTGTTTTACCCTAACTGAACCATATTTTATACATCTCTGCCGGTATGCCGGCAGAGATGTATAAAATAAATACGACTGTCTGCGAAAAAATGACACTCCTTTATAAAAAAGGATACGGGAATAAGAAATATAATTGCCGGTTTGAAATTTCAACTACCATGCCAATCAAAAAAATGGAACCGGGAGGAAATTAAAAAAACATTAATAAGCAGTTTGCTTACGATTTTGCAGTGATGTTCGACAAAGCCGTATCCCGGAGATTTATCTTTTTAATGTGGCTTAGCACCTTTATACCACGTGAACTGGCAGGTGCATCGATGGTTGACTGCGAACCAGCGGAAATATCTTTAAATAAAAGTCTTTCTGTTTTATATATTTTATTATTGGCCTGTATATAATCAACCTCCACCTCAACAGACAACAGTGCTACCACAGAGCCATTGTGCAAGGTGTATTTTAAACCAGAGATGCCACCAAAAGCACCGGTTTTAAAATCATTCGCGCTCAGCTGTAGATTTTTTTCAATGGCGGCTACCGTATTTTGTACGGAAGGTTTTATATAAGCAACGGGTGCCTGGGTTTGCTGAACGGGCGTAGTTTTTGCTGCTTCTGCTTTTTCTGTTCCGGTTATAATTTTGATTTCTTTTACAGCTCCTGTAGGTGCCAGGGGAGGCTTTACTGCCGCGTGCTGAATAGGTTCGCGATTTTTTGGTGCGGGAGATCCATGCTGAACAATGGGTTCGTTCTCAGGTTTGGAACTTGCATCAATGACAGCGTTGGGTTCCGGTTTTACCATGCTGCGGGCAACCGTATATTGATTCGATTTTTCCAGCAGCGCCTTATTGAAAGTCGCATTGCTGTTTTCACGGCTGATGGACAGACCAATCATAATGCCCAATCCCACCATGGTTGCAATACCAATCACCGCACCCAATATCATAGACCAGGAAAAACCTGCGTTCGTGGTCTGGTACACCGGTTGCGAAACACTCGCCTGGGTGATAGTACGGGTTAAGAAATCGTTGGCAGCCACTCGCACAGAAGTGGCAACAGGTGTTGTTTCCTTTGCAGGTGGTGCGGGAAGTGGAACTTCAGCGCCTGCCTGTTTTTTTTCAATCACCGTGTTATTATCAAGGGTGGAATGCCTGGAATTTTCGGACGTTTCTTTTTTTGTTACCAGGGTGGTTAAATTAATGGTGTTGCCGGAAGGCAGCGTAACATGGATATGCCGGGCAGGCAAATCCTGTACATTAAATTGGTAAACGGGCCTTGGAGCCGGCTGTTGTGGTTGCGGTTGATAGCTATCGCTTGCCTTCACCTGCTGGGAATGATAAGAAAGCGTTGTATTTATTTCGCTGACAGCAGCCAGTTTTTGCGCAGGTTGTTTTTTATAAAACCGGTCGTAGGGCTGCTCTTCAACAATAGGAGCATATTTTTTAAAAGCACTTATCTCGCTTGGATATTGCCAGCCTGCGCTCCGCCCTTCTGCCCATAACAAATCATAGGGCTTGAATCCGTTGGATATCAGTTCCTCTTCAGAGTAAGGGCCCGTTTCTTTGTTGTTTCTCAGCAGGCGGTAATTAATCATAAAAAAAAGGCATATTAATAAATGACAAAAAACATTGCGACAATGGTATTTGTCCTAAAGGGTAGCATGGATGGTTCTTAGGGGGAATGTGGTATTTCAAAGTTAGTTATAAGCCAATTCCGCACCAAAACTGGTGAACAAAAAGTTATAAATAATAAGTTAAGCTTTGGAAGCCGTTTTTTTGCCGCGTTTGGCAGCCGCCGGGCTCTTGTTAGTGCTCGCGGCCGGGTTGGGAAACGGTACAGCCTTCACTACTTTGTAAAGGCTTTTGGTGGCCTGTTTTAACTGTCCACAAAAGTGGAAAAATCAAGCCCAAAAACACTATTATTTAGGCGGTTATACGCTTCAAATAAGATAGATTTGCAAACCTTTTAAATCACCGTGTTTGAGCATTGAAACATCCCCGTAAAATCAGTTTTAAAAGAAGGAGCATATCACTATGGACGAAAGCAAAGTACCACAGGAAACACAGGACAATAATCGGATTATACCCGTAAATATCGAAGAGCAGATGAAGACTGCCTATATTGACTACTCCATGAGCGTCATCATAGGCAGGGCGCTTCCGGACGTGCGCGATGGCCTTAAACCCGTTCACCGGCGGGTTTTATATGCCATGAATGAACTGGGTAATAACAGCAATAAGCCCTATAAAAAATCGGCTCGTATTGTGGGCGAGGTAATGGGTAAATACCACCCGCATGGAGACAAATCCATTTATGATACCATGGTGCGGCTGGCGCAGGAATGGAATATGCGGTACACCCTGGTAGACGGCCAGGGTAACTTTGGATCGCAGGATGGGGACTTTCCCGCGGCCATGCGTTATACCGAAGCAAGATTGCACCGGATGGGAGAGGCCATGCTGGAAGATATCGATAAGGAAACAGTGGATTTTCAACTCAATTTTGACGATTCCTTAAAAGAACCGACCGTTTTGCCCACCCGCCTGCCGCACCTGCTTTTAAACGGCGCGTCTGGTATTGCCGTGGGCATGGCTACCAATATGATGCCCCATAACCTCACGGAAGTGGTGGATGGATGTATCGCATATATTGCCAATAAAGATATCACGATAGACGAGCTGATGCACTTTGTAAAAGCACCTGATTTTCCAACCGGTGGCATCATTTACGGCATGGAAGGCATCCGCGCGGGTATGCATTTTGGCCGAGGCAGGGTAGTACTGCGCGGAAAATTGCATGTTGATACCAAGGCCAGCGGCAGGGATAGTATTATCATTACCGAAGTGCCTTACCAGGTTAACCGCGATGCGCTTTGCGATCGCATCGGGCAACTGGTGAATGAAAAGGTGATTGAAGGCGTTGCGCATGTAAACAACGAGTCAAATAATAAAGAGGGTACCCGCATTGTAATTGATCTCAAACGTGATGCCATTGCCAACGTGGTGATCAACCAGTTGTATAAGTATTCAGAACTGCAGACTTCCTATGGTATCAACAACGTGGCACTGGTAAAAGGGCGTCCAAAAACACTAAACCTGAAAGATATGGTTAGTGAGTTTGTGGAATTCCGCATGGAAGTGGTGATACGCCGCGCCAACCACGAACTAAGGGAAGCACAGAAAAAAGCCCATGTATTGCAGGGTTATCTTATTGCACTTGACCACCTGGACGAAGTAATTTCCCTGATACGCGCTTCCTCCACACCAGACAATGCCCGGGAAGCCTTATTAAATGCAGGCTGGGGACTGGATGAGATACAGGCGCGGGCCATCCTGGAATTGCGGCTGCAACGGCTTACGGGTATGGAAAGAGACAAGATAAAAGCTGAGTATGAAGAACTGCAAAAGCTGATTGCTTCTTTGCGGGAACTACTGGGCAGCGAATCTCTCCGTTTTGAGCTCATTGTAAATGAACTGGAAGAAGTTAAAACCAAATTTGGTGACGAACGGAAAACAGAAATTACCTATCTTGATGATGAAGTAAGAATAAAGGATCTGATAAAGGAAGAAGATGTAGTCATTACAATTTCGCACCTGGGATATATTAAAAGAACATCGGCTACCGAATACCGTGCCCAGCGCCGTGGCGGCAGGGGAGTTATTGGCGGTAAGACAAGGGACGAGGATTATATTGAACATTTGTTTGTAGCATCCACCCATCATACCATGTTGTTTTTTACGGAAAAGGGAAGATGCTACTGGCTCAACGTATACGAAATACCCGAAGGCGAAAAAACCAGTAAGGGAAGGGCTATTCAAAACCTGATACAAATTCCGCCAGATGATAAAGTACGCGCCATCATTGATGTAAATGATTTGAAGAACGAAGCATTTGTAAGCAGTCATACCATCGTGCTTTGCACAAGAAAGGGGATCATTAAAAAAACCCAGCTGGAAGATTTCAGCCGTCCGCGGCAATCGGGTGTAAATGCTATTAATATTGTAGAAGGCGACCAATTACTGGAAGCCAGACTAACCGATGGTAACTGTGAAATCATGATGGCGGTAAAAAGCGGCAGGGCCATTCGGTTCCCGGAAGATAAGGTAAGACCAACCGGCCGCGGTGCCATTGGGGTGGCGGGCATAGAAGTGGAGAACATGCAAGATGAAGTAGTTGGTATGATCTGTGTAAGTAAAGGAGATGTATCAAAAACAGTGCTGGTAGTGAGCGAAAAAGGGTTTGGCAAACGCACCCTCGTAGAAGAATACCGGGTTACCAACCGCGGCGGAAAAGGCGTAAAGACCATAAACGTGACCGAAAAAACCGGCTCCCTGGTAGGTATCCTGGATGTGCATGATAAGGAAGATCTGATGATAACTTGCAAGAGCGGCGTAACCATCCGGATGCCGGCAAATAGTATCAGCGAACAGGGCAGGGCCACACAGGGTGTAAAACTGATACGCGTGGATGAGGGAGACGAAATTGCAGCCATTACCAAACTGGATGAATTGGAATCAAACGGGCAGCCTGTAGCTACAAACGGTAATCAGGCGCCGGAAGATGCAACAGGCCCGGGCGAAGAACCCCAAATTCCATCCGGGAATGGAGAGGGAACGGCATCAGAATAAATTTTTTAATAACAGGATAATTTAATGAATCGTTCAACGCATAAAGACAAGCAAGAGCGATGTATTCCAGTTAAAAAAATAAATAAAATATACGTATGAAAAAGGTTCTTCTAACTACATTTCTTGCCGTAGCTTGTTTAGGCATGATGGCTCAAAAAGTTGATAAAGCAAAAGATCTTTTGTTGAAAAATAAACTGGCGGAAGCCAAAGCGGAAATTGATGGCGTAATGGCCGATGCAAAAAACGCGAAGAATGGGGAAGCTTGGTTTTATAAAGGGAAAATTTACAGTGCTGTTGCAGCAGATAATGCTCTGGGTGCGCAAACCCCCGATGCACGGGAGCAGGCTTTTGACGCGTTCAAAAAATATGTTGAACTGGATGATAAAAATATATTGCTGATACTGGAAAATTATAAGCCCATCATAGACTTGTACCAGTATTATTTTACTACCGGTGCCGCACAATTTAAAGCAGATAAACATGCGGACGCCTATAACACGTTTAAAAATTGCCTGGCCGTCAGCGATTATATGAGCAGCAAAGGCTGGACGAATATCAAATTGGACACTACGGTTATTTTGTATACAGGTATCTCTGCAGAGAAAGCCGGAAAAAAAGACGAGGCCGCTACTTATTATGCAAGACTGGCGGAAGCAAAAGTAAACGGGGAGAACAATGACCAAATCTATGGCTGGCTAGCAGGGTTTTATGCTGAAAAAAAGGATAATGCCAACGCCATGAAATTCCTGAACCTGGCCCGGGAGGTCTATCCGAAAAGAGATTCCACCTGGGACGAATATGAAATGCAGATGATAAGGGAGAGCGGCGATAAAAAAGCATTGTTTGATAAGTATGAGAACATGCTTACAAAAAATCCTTCCGATTACCTGACCCTCTTTAATTATTCAGTGGAATTGTACCAGACGGCATACGATACCAGTCTTGCCAAGCGGCCGCCCAACTCCCAGGAAACCATTGCCAAGGTGGAAACTAATATGAAAAAAGTGATAGAATTAAAACCGGATTTTGTGAATGGCTACCTGGTGCTGGGGAAAGTGATATTTAACCAGGGAAACGATATTTTGAATGAATCTAAAAAGATACGTCCCCAGGGAACGGTGAAATTAAAACCAGACGAATTAAAGAAAAAGAATGACCTGCGGGATGCGGCCGGAAAGAAATTCGATGAAGCCGTTCCTTATTTTGAAAAAATAGATGAATTGGTGGGTTCAAAAGGAAAATTAAGAGGAGAAGACAAAAGGGCCCTTAAAGATGCGTATGACCTGTTATCGGCCATCTATGATAACAAGGGTAACAAGGAAAAATCTAACTTGTACACAGACAAACTGATGAACACCGAGAAAGTACATTCCTAAGCAGGGAAAGATTGATATAAATAATTGACATAGTAACAAGAAAAGACGGCCTGGCCGTCTTTTCTTGTTTTAAAAGCCCCCCACGCACAATTAGGCGGGGCCGCATATTATAGTGATGCATTTATTCCGGGTTGTCTTTTTTTTCCTCGATCTCTTTTATCTCCTTCCGCTCTTTTTTTATATCCATCCGGAGAAGCCCGAATACGCTCATATAAAGATTTGCAATCCATACCAATGAAAATCCGGCAATAATATAGCCCCGCCAGTCAGGCAGCAATAATTTATAGCCAGTTAAAAAAAGAAATAAAATGGTCACATAATGGCTGAAACAATACTCGCAGGTAAACACATAAAAAAATTTCCGGGCGGCCCAGTTCTTTCCGTCTTTGCTTTTCCTGGCGCAGTAATCATGCGGCTCCCTGAATATTTCCTCGTGTGTTACCGTCCAGGCAATACAGGCAATCGGCAAGGGTAGTATAAAAAGCCATATCATTTGCAGGCTGGTTGACATATATATTATTTGCGTTCAAAACCATTCTACCAAAACCTGGCCAACCTTATTTTTTCTAATCAAACCGGTAAAGCACCCAATTTCCCACCCTCCAGGCCCTGTGTACGGCCCTTATCAATAGCGTTCATAAAATGAATGCCACCCTAAATACGGGAAATACCTGCCTCAATGGCTGCTGCTAAAAAGACGCAAAAATCCGCGGGTGAAGGCCGAAGTTCACTTCAACGGTATCAGTAAAATGAAAATGGTCCCCCAAAAAGCGGGTTAGTATCAAGACCCAAACATTTGTCACCCCCTACGGTAGCAGGGTCGTCCTGCCGCGGTAATTTCTTTTAATGGATCGGCTTCAAAGCCGGCCGGCATACCAGGCGTTGGTTCATGCAAAACACCTGTATTCAATGATCCACACCGGCGTTCCAGGCATTTAATACCGGTTTAACAATTCTGCTGCTTTGTCGGCGTCATTTCGGGAAATTCCGCCATGCTCATTTAATTTTACACATGGCTTCAACAAAACAACCTATCAGAACAGCCCTTTGTTCATTTGGAATGAGCGGCTGGGTATTTCATGCACCATTTATTGCTATTAATCCTGGTTTTGAATTATACGCCGTCTGGGAGCGTACAAAAAACCTCGCCCAGGCTGCCTATCCCGGTGTAAAAACCGTTCGCACGCTGGAAGCTTTGCTGGAAGACGAGCGCATCGAACTAATCGTAATCAATACCCCCAATACCACGCACTATGAATATACAAAAAAGGCATTGCTGGCAGGCAAACATGTAGTGGTGGAAAAACCTTTTACCGTTACCGTGGCCGAAGCGGAAGAACTCATTGTACTGGCAAAAAAATGCAAACGGATCATGAGTGTTTACCAGAACAGGCGTTTCGACAGTGATTACCGGACCGTAAAAAAAATAGTGGACGAGGGCTGGCTGGGCCGGGTGGTGGAAGCCGAAATACGCTATGACCGTTACAAAGAAGAACCGGGGCCCAAACTGCACAAAGAAACCCCCGGCCCCGGCACAGGTCTGTTGTACGATCTGGGCACTCACCTAATAGACCAGGCGCTGCAGTTCTTTGGGATGCCCGAAGCCATATTTGCTGACATCGCCATTATGCGCAAATTGTCTAAAGTAGACGACTATATGGAATTGCTTTTATATTACCCTGAGCTACGGGTGCGGGTTAAATCCAGTTATGTGGTGCGGGAAGCACTGCCGTCCTATGTTTTTCATGGCACCAGGGGTTCATTTATAAAAGCAAGAACAGATGTACAGGAAGTCATGCTGCAGGCCGGTATCGTGCCCGGCGGCTCCAATTGGGGCGTGGAACCCGAAACAGAAAAAGGCTTGTTGCATACCGAAAAAGATGGCAAAATTATCCGGGAATATGTTCCTTCGCTGAAAGGCAATTACGGCGACTATTACGACGTTCTATATACAGCAATTCGTGAAAACGGCCCGCTTCCCGTAACGGCTGAACAGGCGCTGAACATCATTCGCGTTATTGAGGCAGCCTATGAAAGCAACCGGGAAAAAAAAGTGATTGCTGTAAAACAGTAATGTATGCACGAAAAAGCCTGTTTCTGGGCTGTTTTTTTCGCCCTCTTTCTTGTAAACCTGCCCGTACATTCGCAACAGTCGGCAAGGGAAATAGCGTACCCTGCCGCTCCCGGTGGTTTAATTGGGTTCCTTGAATTCCGGCCAACGGATTATGGCAGCCAGCGCCACCCGCTCATCATATTCCTGCATGGCAGCGATGAAAGAGGAAATGGCCGTTCACAGCTTAACCTAGTAACCACGCACGGGATACCACGTTATTGCGCCAATGGCGCTTCAATGAAGTTTACGGTCGGCGGTCAAACGTCTTCTTTCGTGGTTTTGTCTCCGCAACTAAGTACCCAATACGGGGTATGGCCGGTCTTTTATGTAAAAGAGATGATCCGGTATGCAAAACAAAACCTGCAAATAGACAGCAACCGGGTATATGTTTCCGGTCTTAGCCTGGGCGGTGGCGGCGTGTGGGCTGCCATTACCGAATCGGATTCTTTAACCGATCTTATTGCAGCAGCGGCGCCGGTCTGCGGCACCCAGGAAATGAATGATGCTAATTTTTGCCGCACGGTTGGCGCAACTCATTTGCCGGTATGGGCTTTTCATGCCATGGACGATAAGACCGTAAACGTAGCAGCCACGCAACACGGAGAGATACTGGGCAATATCTGTAAGCTGTCGCCTGCCCTTAAGATTACTTATTATTTGTCGGGAGGCCACCAACGCGCATGGATAAACGCGTATGATACGGGGCATATTACAGTTAAAATAAAAGACGGCAGTCTTTTTAAAGCCCGACCCAACCTGTATGAATGGTTACTGGGTTATACAAGGGTGGCCGCGGCCAGTGGCACCACTTCTAATAGTTCCGGTGCGGCAGGAAAGCTTGCTTTGAGTAATGCCACCCGGCATTCTGGTGGCGGTTTACCCGGCTGGCTGAAAAAGCTAAAATTTCGTTTTGATTTGCTTACAAAGGCGGCCATGCTGCCGTATGCCGGTCCGCGATGGTAGCCGTTGCCGGAAGGACAGCCTTATTTTTTCGTCTTCTTCGAGGAAGCATTCCAGATAAAAAATTTTGCGGGAAAGACCCTTGTTTCAAAATCGGTTACTTCCTATAGGTGCTCAATGGTTTTTATCCGCAGTTCAGCAGACAGCTCGCCCATTTCAAAAGTTAATTGCCGCACTATGGAGCGTGAGGGCGTCCATTGATCCGTTAAAGGCAGGTTGCGGAAACCCACTATGGCCAGGTTGCCGGGTATGCCGATGCCCCTGAAACGGAAATAGCGCATACAGTTGGTAGTGAGTTTATCGGCTGAAGTAAACAACGCATCCAGTTTCTTTTTCTGGCTCATTAATTCATTCATGGCGTTGTCTAACTCGTCATAGATCATACCCCCATGCAAACAATATTTTACAACGATTTATTGAAATCCATTTTTGCATCGTTCAATGCCTGCTGGTAACCCGCCATCCTTTGCCGGGTAATAGACAAGTGTTCAGAATTGGCCAGATAGGCTATGTATTGGCAGCTGTTTTTTTCAGGTACATCGTGGCATTATAAGCACTTTTAAAATTATCGGTAATCATCTTGTGCGTATCAATAGGTAGATACGGAAATCAGGAATCCATCAACCGAACGGGAAGAAAGAAAATCCAATTGATTAATTCACATTCATAACGCCATGGCTTTTGGAAATGATAAGATGGTAACCCTTGCGTTAGCCAATGGATTCAATACCATTGATGATCTGCGAAAAAAAACTATTTGCCACCTCACTTGCGATTACGCCGATGGAGGGCTTCTTCTTTCTTTGAGGCTGAGTGCAATAGGGTTGGGCCGGTAAATGGATCTGTTTGGCATATTCCAGCACCATTTGCTTTGTTTCAGGGCTTATTTCATAGCTGCCTAGCCGTGCACGACTTACCGTGGAAGTGGAAGACCCGGTGTTTTGGCAAAGTCTTTTATGGTAATAGCTTAAATTTCATACAATCGCGTTTTCTTTAAACGCTTTACGGCCACATTTCATCGTCTTTCAGCCATGCGGTAACAACACGGCCATCTTTGATTTACCGGCGCGAAAGGCTGGCAGCAGGTTTTATCACATACGCGGATTTTCAAAAATGGTAAAAATAGACAAGGTTGCCGGGAACGTTTGTGTAAAAAAAGGAGACGCTCCACTACTGATTATTATGGTTTTTGGCGGAAAACAACGGATATTTATTTTTTGAAACCGCTTCATGAAACGATTGTATTTCATTATAGTACCAGTAAGTATCGCTGTATTGTTGATGCAACTGTCGCTCACGGCCCAGGCATTGCCAGCCATACAGGCGGGTTACTTCAAAAAAGACACTTTCAGCATTACACAATTCGGGTCCGTGGCAGACGGGAGCACGCTTTGTAAAAAAGCCATCAACGCTGCTATTGATGCCTGTAATATAAACGACGGAGGTACGGTCTGGGTACTGCCGGGTTTGTGGTTAAGCGGGCCGCTGGTGATCAAAGCCTATACAAACCTGCGCCTGGCTGCAAACGCGCTGCTGCAACTTACAGACGATCCTAACCAATGCCCACTGGTGGAGGGCAACTGGGAAGGACTGTTTGCCAAGAAAAGCTGGCAGCGTATTGTACAGCAATTTATAAAAGTCGAAGATGGTCAGACGGATCTATGCGCCACGGTAAAAGTTTCGGGTCTGGGCGGCAGCCCTCACCGCGATGGCGGTTTTGAATATTATATGCACGAACCGGTAATTATAAATGATCCAAAAGGCGTCGGCGCTTTTATTCTGCCCGGCAATGAAATGGAAATGCTGCTCACCCTGGCAATGGGCCGCAGTAAAAAAGTGCTGCTCAACAATTACTTTAACAACGAATATAAAAAAGACGCGTTCGGCCAACAGAAACGATTTCATTATACCTGGGAGGATTCTGCAAACAGTAGTTTTTCCCTGTTTGGCAGCATATTCAGACAATATGGTGCAAAAACAGAGACGGTTAGACTGGCGCCTGCCGCTGCTTGGTTAAAAGATGCATCGGTTTGTATTATTACCGACCCCGATACCGACAAAGAAACCACCCGGCCAAATTCTATAGCCCGGGTATTATTTTGATGACAACCGTGAACGGCGGAACGCATCGGTGGTTCTATTGTTAATGAGTCCGGGTTTGGCAAAACAGGCGCCCGGCAACATAAAAAAAGTGCTATGATTTTATCGAAAGAAAACGTAGGCAATGTAAAAAAAATGGAATGGCTTGACATTCCCCCAACGGCAATATTTTCTTTGCCGGAAAAAGTGCTTCAATTTGGAACAGGGGTATTATTGCGTGGCTTACCGGATTATTTTATTGACAAAGCAAACAAACAAGGCATTTTCAATGGCAGGGTAGTGGTGGTAAAATCCACGGGTCAGGGCGATACAGCTGTTTTTGGAAAACAGGATAACCTTTATACCCAGTGCGTACGGGGTATAGAAAATGGCAAACAGGTAGAGGAGGCTATCATCAATGCGTCCATTAGCCGGGTATTATCGGCGGCGACGCAATGGCCGGAAATACTGGCCTGTGCAACCAATCCGCAATTACAGGTCATTATTTCCAATACAACGGAAGTGGGCATTGTATTGCACAATAACGATGATGTGCAGGCAACACCACCCGTTTCGTTTCCCGGCAAATTATTGGCCCTCCTGTTAAAACGGTACACACACTTTAAGGGCAGTGCGGAAAGCGGGCTGGTAATTATTCCCACGGAGCTGATTATCGGCAATGGCGCAAAGCTTCGAGACATTGTAATTGAGCTGTCCAGGCAAAACAAGTTGGAAGAGGCCTTTATCACCTGGATACAGACCGCCAATGATTTTTGTAATTCACTGGTAGACCGTATTGTGCCGGGTAAACTGCCGGAAGATGACCGGGCAGCCATGGAAAGCCGCCTGGGATACAACGATGACCTGATGATCATGTCGGAAGTCTACCGGTTATGGGCAATTGAAACGGCCAATGAAAAAACCAGGGATATTTTGTCGTTTAGCAAAGTGGACAAAGGGGTTGTTATTGCGCCCGATATTAACCGGTTCCGCGAGCTGAAACTGCGTTTGCTCAACGGTTCGCACACGTTTACCTGCGCTCTGGCCGTACAAATGGGTTTTGACACGGTGAAACAGGCCATGGAAGATGAATGCTTTCGCCGATTTATCACCACCCTCATGATGGAAGAAATTGTGCCCGCCATTGTAAGTGCTAAAGTTACGGAAGCAGCCGGACTGCAGTTTTCAGCGGACGTACTTGAACGCTATAAAAATCCATTCATTGAACACCATTGGCTGAGCATTTCACTGCAGTACAGCTCAAAAATGAAATTGCGGAATGTACCAGTGCTGCTGCAGTACTACGAGCAAAAAAATACCGTTCCCCGTTGTATGGCCCTGGGGTTTGCCGCTTACCTGTTGTTTATGAAGTCTGAAAAAACCACGGAAAATGTATTTACCGGCCACGCGGGCGGAAAACCATATATTATCAACGACGACCGGGCCGCCACGCTTTACAGCTTGTGGCATACCTCCAATACCAATAACTTTGCACAAAACGTACTACAGGATACAGGGCTTTGGGGTAGTAATCTGGACACCCTGCCGGCTTTTTGCAAAGCCGTAGCGGAAAACATTGAAATGATAAAGCAAAAAGGCATGGTGCAGACCCTGCAATTGTTCCAGCAGGCCGGGCAGATCTTGTAAAGAATCAATAAGTTATGAAAAGAAATGTTCTGAAAGTTCATCCCAAAGACAATGTACTGGTGGCGCTGCAAAACCTGTCCAAAGGGCAGGTGATTGTCTATAACGGGGTAGAATACACGTTGCAGAATAATATTGGCGCCAAACACAAGTTTTTTGAAACGGATATGCATGCCGGCGACGAGATAATCATGTATGGCGTGATGGTAGGCAAGGCGCAACATGAGATACCCCGGGGCGGTTTAATGACCGCTGAAAATACCAAACATGCATCGTACCCCTTTGCCTACCGTCCTTTTCAGTATAGCTGGCACCCACCCGATACATCGGCTTTTACGGGGCGCACGTTTAATGGCTACCGCCGAAAGGATGGTCGCGTGGGCACCGCCAATTACTGGTTGTTCATTCCTACTGTTTTTTGTGAAAACCGCAACCT
>JBDTVE010000220.1:0-7030 GCA_040007355.1 Bacteroidota bacterium
ACCCGATCGTTGTTGTTGCAAATGAAATTACGAACTGATCAAAATAATGAAGTGCCGACTCATCAGCGTGACTCGTCATTGCAAATGAAATGAAGCAGTCTGTGGATGGAAAAAGGGAGGCGTTGAATAAATAATACATACGCCCGTCTGTAAGTTCAGGGCAATTGATCAAACAGGTAGCTGAGCGGCGACTCCTGCCAAACGATCCGCACTGGGGCAAACCCCTCTTTGGTTTCCCATTTTATTAAACGGATATTGCCGCCTTCTATCTCGATACCTGAAATATCGCCATCATCATAACAACAACAGCCGGTATTGAAATAAGAAGGCGAAGCCATGCTTTTTACAAATTTTTTCCCCTCGTATTGTTTGGTATAAACCGCCAGGTCGTTTTCAATCTTCCCGATAAGGGCTTTATTACCGGTTAGCTTTGCTGCCTGCAGCTGGTGGGTAAGCAGGTCAATATGATCCAGCGAAGCAAATACCGGTTTATGCGTATGCCCCGAGATAAAGATGAGTTGCTGTTGGGTAGCGCTCCATTCGTACATCATAATATTGTGTGCATCTACCAGTTCAAAAGAATCCGAAATGGTGTTGATGTTAATATCCAGGAAACGCTGTATAGGCGTCCAGATGGCGGCCACTATCCAGGTACTGAAAGGATTGCCATCGCTTCTTTTATCGCCCTGGTGACCATGGGTAAGAAACAGCGAATAGGTCTTGTTATTGTGCTGCGTTTGCAGTACAACGCCTTCATATATCTTTAAGGCATCGCCAAAAACTGTTTTTAAATATAGCTTTTGCTGAAAAGGATATTTCCATTCAAGATCGTGGTTGCCGAACACCCGGTAATAGCGGTTTTGTTGCAGGAAGCGGGCTTCCGACAGCAGAATATCCTTATTGATTTTCATGACCACTTCGGGCGTGTTTTCCCAGAGTTCTTCGCAATCGCCCAGGTTTATAAAAGTGAATTCATGGTCGTAGTAGTAGTCGAGCGCCGCCGAATAATTTTTTTCCGCCAGGCAGAAATCGTCTGCATTATCGCGTGCGCCCTTGTGCTGGTCGGAAAAGATAATAAAACGCCCGGTATTCAGTTCATACGGAAGCATGATCCCTGCTGTGGTATCACCTTTCCGGATTGCCTGCAAAACGATATTGAGCGATGCAAAAACATCTTTTTTTACCGGGGCGGAAGACAGCTTGTTTGCCAGACGGGTTACCGGCGCCCTTAGTAATTTTTGTAAAAATTTCTTGAACATGTCGTTGACGCTTGTCGGTTAGTAAAAAAAGAATCGCATATAATTATTACGCGGTAAACGATCATCGCATGTTCTTCTATACCTTGATATAGATCTTTTTGCGGCTAAGCCAGTAAGCAATCAGCCAGTAAAAACAAACCGTTAGCAGGGCGTATAGCAGGGAGCCGTTATTGAGGTTAATGGATATATTCTTACAGACATGTTCGTACAACCAGGGGAGCAGGCTGGTATATACCGGTTTTCCATCGGGGCCGGTATGGTCGGTCCAGCGCAGGAGACCCAGTATCCGGGGCAGGAAGCCGCTCAGGAAAAAAATAAACAGGGGGTTTTTTCCAAAAACATCAAAGAACCTTGCGATGGCGCCGCGTTGGCCGCGAAGTTCAACCAGGTAGATGAGGATGGACAATATAAAAGTAGCCAGCCCGGTGGTGTACAGTACAAAAGAGCTGGTCCAGATCTTTTTGTTGATGGGAAAGACCATATGCCAGCAAAATCCGGTGAAAATCAGTACGCCGGCAACCACAAAAAGACCGGTGCACATTTCATAGGTCTTTCCTTTCTGGATGATATAACTGCCCACCAGCCAGCCAAAAATAACCTGCGCGATGGCCGGAAAGGTGCTCATTAGCCCTTCGGGGTCAAAAGCAAAGCCCTCGCCTTTGTACATATGGGCTACGCCGAGTATTTTTTTGTCGA
The DNA here is from genome assembly GCA_040007355.1 of Bacteroidota bacterium. Lineage (GTDB taxonomy): Bacteria > Bacteroidota > Bacteroidia > Chitinophagales > Chitinophagaceae > JACMLD01. Next base: position 1,956 of record JBDTVE010000220.1, read on the forward strand.
TGCCGGTGCCAAACCAGCCTTGTACGCTATAGGGATCGGCGGGGTTACCCAGCAGGCAGACCAGCCAGTAGCCCAGCAACAAGGAGGTTGCGGCTACAAAAGCGCCGCGTGGTTTTAAGAAATAGATCAGCAGGGAGGCGAACAGGTAGCAGAGCGCAATCCGCTGCAACACGCCCAAAATGCGTATTCCATTTTCGGGGTTAGTGGAGCTGACCCAGGAACGAAACACCAGGTGGTCGCCATCCCAGCTTACAAAAGGCGACCAGTTAAGAAAAAGCCCGATGGCGAAAATAAGGAGGGCCCGTTTAAATACTTTTCTTAAAAAAAAGGCGGTACCGGCGGCTTCCATTTTGGGCATTACAAAAGCCAGGGCATTACCCACGGCAAAAAGAAAAAACGGGAACACCATGTCGGTAGGTGTACAGCCATGCCAGGGCGAGTGTTCCAGCGGGGAATAGATATGCAGCCAGCTGCCGGGATTGTTTACCAGTATCATAAGCGCCACGGTGGCGCCGCGGAAAATATCGAGGGAATAAAAACGTTGGTTCACAGTATTAAGATAAGGTAAATTGGGGAAGCTTTGAAAAGAGAAAAAAATAAGCCACTGCAATAAATCCCGCAATCACCATTGTCCGGAGAATTTTTCTTAACGCTTTTTCGCGGTCTGCCTCAAGCCGGCAGGGCCTCGTACCCGCAACGCCGCTGCGTTTTTCTTTGAGGCTATAACTCAGCGGTAACAAGTATTTCAGCCATTCCTTTAGTCAACTTTAGTACAAAGCTGACAAAAAAAGAGGCGGCACTGCAGGTACTGGTGTTCAGACTTCGTAAAGCAGGCCGCCTGTTTGTTGTATTCCCAAAAACGCGGCCTGAGCTAGGTTTAAAAGAATTCATCATTTTTTATCCTGACAGCAATGATCCCAAAATCTCAAAATCAGCAATCTAAAATCCCGAAAATCCCGAAATCCCGAAATCAAAAATCAGACATTACACCTATATTTGCAGCTTGTGAAACCAGGGCCCGTGTGGTAAAAACAATTACTATGATTGTAAGTGACTGCACGCCCCTTCAAACAACGTAGAAACACCTGTGAAAAAATCAACGTTCCGGCTTTGCATAATATTTTTTTGGAAAGGGTATAAGCGGTAAGTAAATTACCACTTATACCTTTTTCGGTTTTATAGATTATGGTAAAATAGTTTATAAATTATTTGTTTTCAGTAAGTTACAAAAAATTCATGTGACTGAGGTGGCGAAGCTGTGCCCGGTTTAGAATGGCTATGAAGAAAAAAAAATGGCTGGCAGTCTATACCAAACCCCGCCGGGAGAAAAAAATTGACCGGATGCTTACGGACGGCGGTATGGAAAGTTATTGCCCATTAAATAAAGTGCGCCGCAAATGGACCGACCGGGTAAAACTGGTAGACGAACCCCTGTTTAAATCCTATGTTTTTGTGCATGTGAACCAGGAGGAAGAACAACAGGTAAGAGAGGTGAGCGGGGTACTCAATTTTGTATATTGGCTGGGAAAGCCGGCGGTGATCCGGCAGGGAGAAATAGACCGAATCAAAAAGTTTTTAAATGACTATATTGATGTGTCGGCCGAGCCTCTTTCGATAAATACTAATGATGCGGTAATAATTACTTCAGGTGCACTGATGGATAAAAAAGGAAAAGTATTACGCAAACTGGGTAATAAAGTGGAATTGGAAATTGAAAGTTTGGGGTATAAGCTGGTTGCAAACGTAGAAAGCAAAAATCTGTTGGTAGTTAAAAATAACATTTCTTCTGCATCTTACCAGAAAAAAAGCAGCGACTTGCTGCTCAACCGTTCTCAAAAAGAATAATCAAGCTATGATAAAATCGCTATTATATACAGGATGTTTATTATATATGATTGCATTCATGTCATCCTGCGTCAATACAAAAAATCTGCAGTATATGCAGGGAAGCTTTGATACCAGTCAATTGTCATCCTACTCTATTCCTGTACCAGTCATTCAGAAAGGGGATTTGCTGGGCATCATGGTCTTCAGCGACAATCCCAAGGCTACTGCGTTGTATAATCAGTCCATATCGGTAGCATCAATGGCAACCGTGAGCAGCGTGGGCGAAAGTAGTGGACTGCCCGCAGTAACGGCCCCTGGTTACCTGGTAGATGAAGAAGGAAATATTCGTTTCCAGGGTATCGGCCAGCTGCATGTTGAAGGTCTTAACAAAGCAGGGTTGATAATGCTGCTGAATTCCAAATTAAAAGACACGCTTTTAACCAACCCTTATTATAATATCCGTTTTTTAAACTATAAAATTACGATTATAGGTGATGTGGCAAAGCCTGCCATTTATTCTATTCCGGCAGAAAACGTGAATATTCTTGAAGCCATTGGTATGGCGGGCGATCTCAATATTACCGCCAGGAGGGATAATATACGTATCATCCGTGAAGTTGATGGCAAAAGGACATTTGGTGAAATTGACCTGCGCCGGCCCGATATTTTTGAGTCGCCATTTTACCAATTGCATCAGAATGATATAATATATATAGATTTTAACAAGACCAAAGCTGCTTCAAGTGATCAGATTACAATCCGGAATATCAGTGTTATTACAGGTATCGTTACCACCCTCGCTGTTATCTATTCAATTTTTAGAAGATAATCTATGACTGACGATCTTTTTCAGTATTCGCAAAAAAAACAGGCTGGCATTACCCCGAGGGAAGTGGTTTTTAAATACATTCGTTATATCCCCTGGGTGATTATTTCCCTGGCCCTGATGTTAACACTGGCCTGGATTAAATTGCGTTATTCAACCAATATTTTTAGTATAAGCGGTAAGCTGCTGGTAAAGAAAAACAGTAATCCTTATTCATCAGGCGGAGGCAGTGGTAGTAAGTTTGATGATATTTTTATGATGCAGGGAAGCAGTAGCAGCCTGAATGACGAAATAGAGGTTATCCGTTCTCGTTATATGGCAGCCCGGGTTATCCGTTCGCTGGGTTTGCAGACCCAGTATTATAATAAGGGGAAAATAAAGACGCCCTCTGTAATACACCCGAAGGATTTGCCTTTTGCTTTTGAAATTCAGGAACAGAAAGATTCATTAAGCGCATTCAGCCTGCTGGTCACCATTATAAGTCAGTCACAGTTTTATTTAGATGAGTCAAAAACGCTTCACAATTTTAACGAGTATGTAAATCTTCCGATTGGAAAAATAAAACTTAGCCTTACCAATAGAAGTTTGGCCTTATTTGCCAGCAATGAATTTATTATCAGTTACCAGCCATTAGAGTCTGCCGCCGCATCTTTAAGCAGTTCTATCAGCGTAGGTCAATCAACTGATTTTGTTTCCAACGTTCTCATTATTTCTTACCAGACGGAAAATACCAGGATGGGAATAGATATCGTGGACCAGTTTATGGAAGAATACCAGAAATTTACGCTGGAAGATAAGAAGCAGATATTGGTAAATACGCTCTCTTTTATTGATGAACAAATGAAGGGCGTTAAATCCGACCTGGGTACGGTGGAGCACAACCTACAGGGCTTCAGGGAACAAAACAGGGTGATTAGCCCTGAAATTCAATCACAATTGTTTATTAATAACCTCTCGGAGTCTGACAAAGAATTAAGTGCGCAAGAAGTAAAGGTATCGGTACTGGATTTATTAAGCAGGTATATTACCAGCCAGGAAAATCCATACCGCACTGTAACATCTACCCTTGGCATAACAGAACCTACTCTCCTGCAACAGGTAACTGAATATAATAAGCTCCAGGTGGAAAGGGAAAACGTTATAACAACTACGCCCTTAAAGAACCCCTATATAAAAAGCCTGGAAACCAGTATTGAAAAATTACGGGTTGACATCCTGGAAAATCTCCGGAACATCCGCAAGACCTACCAGTTATCTATAGCCAATATTAAGTCTAAGAATAAAGAAATGGATAACCAGGTAATGAGCATACCCGGTAAAGAAAAGCAATTGCTGGAAGTTACCCGGCAACAAAAGATTTTGGAAGAATTATATTCTTTTTTATTGCAAAAAAAATTGGAAACTTCTATTTCATCCGCTTCTACCATTTCTAATATTAAGGTGTTGGAACCAGCCATGGCCGGCGGCGAACCGATGGCCCCCAACAGGAGATCAACCTATATTACCTTTTTGTTTTTGGGCCTTATTGTACCCATGGGTGTTATCTCCTTAATGGAATATCTGAATGATAAGGTAAAAACAAAGGCGGATATTGAAAAACTTACCGAGACACCGGTATTGGGCGAAATTGGCCATGCGGAAGAAGGCGGCGCCCTGGTGGTAACGGCCAATAACCGGCAATATATTGCTGAACAATTCCGTATTCTCCGTTCTAACCTCCAATATATACTTCCCAAAACAGACAAACCTGTCATGATGGTTACCTCTTCCTTCAGCGGAGAAGGAAAATCATTTGTAAGTACCAACCTTGGCGCCGTACTGGCTATTTCAGGGAAGCGAACCGTAATTCTTGAATTTGATATAAGAAAACCTAAGGTGCTGCACGGCCTGGGCCTTTCTGAAAGGCGCGGCCTGACCAATTATATTGTGGGTAACCTGAATATCAATGAAATTATTTACCCGGTACCTACAGTAGAAAATCTTTTTGTAGTACCCTGCGGACCCGTGCCGCCCAATCCGGCAGAAATGCTGCTCGACGAAAAAGTGGGGCTCTTGTTTGCAGAGCTGAGAAAACAGTTTGATGCGGTTATTGTAGATACGGCGCCGGTAGGGCTGGTAAGCGATGCTATTACCCTGGGCAGCCATGCCAATGCCGCCATTTATATTGTAAGGCATAATTATACCTATAAAAAGCAGGTAGGCATGATTGATGAATTATATAAACACAAAAAGCTGCCGCATATGGCCATTATCATTAATGACATTAATGCAAAAGGCGGTTACGGAGGTTACTACGGTTATGGCAGCCAGGGGTATAGCTATGGGTATGGTTATGGAGCGGGTTATTTTGAAGCTGAAAATAAAAGAAAAGCTGGCTTTTTTACCAGGGTTAAAAAATGGTTTTCCTGATGGCAACCGCTTT
>JBDTVE010000221.1:0-25865 GCA_040007355.1 Bacteroidota bacterium
CATCCAGCACAAACTGCCGCTGGCTGGTAATAATACCGGCAGCTTGACACACTTGCGAGTATTGATATACTTTTTTAAAGCAATAAAATAGGTCTGGTTTGCGTGAGAGTAAGAGATAAACAAGGTCATTTTAGACCTCCTTTTAAATTTTAGTTTTAAAAAACGCTTTAATAGGAACTTATTTCTTCTCTCTAAAATAAAATAAATAAGCACGCCGGTATCCTCCTGCTCGTTGTAGTTCAGGGCGGTTTTCCGCCCGCGTGCCACCTGCCTGCGATTATTCTAAAGCAAGACCCTAACCCTTAGGGCGTTTGCCGCCCACCTGCCAGGCTGCAAACCATGCGGGTGAGGGTGGCCGGCATCCCGGCGTTTTCTTGGTAGGCGGGTGGTAACTCAAATTTTGTTATCTTGAATACGCATGCAGAAATCTACCATCCAGCTACTACGTTTTCATTTTTCATTTTTCCTGCTGCCGGTCTACCTGTTTGCGCTTAGCCAGACAGTTGGCGTAAACTGGTGGCACGCCCTGCTTATTTTTTTTATTCTTCATTTGCTGATATACCCGGCCAGTAATGGTTACAACAGCTATATGGACCGCGATGAAACAAGCATCGGCGGTATAGAGAAGCCGTTGGCACCCAGTATTGAGTTGTATCGGCTAACCGTTCTGATGGATGCCCTGGCAACCGGCCTGGCCCTGCTGGTGAGCACCTGGTTTGCGGTGGGGATATTGCTCTACATACTTGCGTCCAGGGCTTATAGTTACCGGGGCATCCGGATAAAAAAATATCCTTTTGCAGGATGGCTTACGGTGATGATATTCCAAGGGGCAGTTTGTTTCTGGCTGGTTTACCACGGCAGTAGTGAACCCCTGCGTTTTCGGGTGCCGGTAACAGGTATGCTGGCCAGCAGTTTACTTGTGGGCGGTTTTTACCCGCTCACCCAAGTCTACCAGCATGCCGCCGATGCAAAAGACGGGGTTACCAGCATTAGCCGCCGGATGGGTTACCGTGGCACCTTTGTTTTTACCGCCATCGTATACCTGGCAGCCTTCACCGTACTGGCATATCATTTTTTTTCTGCCAGGGAAAAGAATAAATTTTTTGTTTTGGCAACCTGCATGCTACCCGTTTCCGTATACTTCTTTATATGGGCACGAAAAGTGTGGAAGGATGTTTCGGCTGCCAGCTTTAGCAATACTATGCGCATGAACACCATAGCATCCGTATGCACGAACCTGGGGTTTTTAATTCTTGTTATCTGGAAAATAATCAGTGATTGAGTAAAATAATATCCATAGGCACCGCTTTGCCCGCACACAAACACCGGCAGGACGATATCATGCATTTTATGCAACGCATATATGCCATGAATGAGGCAGACAACAGGAAACTGCGGTTTTTGTACCAGCACAGCGGCATCGATACCCGCTATTCCGTTGTGCCAGACTACAATAAAAGTATCGCTGAATGGAAGTTCTATCCCCATTCCGAAAACCTGGAGCCTTTTCCGTCGCTGGAGTTGCGAATGATCTGGTACAATAAATTTGCTCCTGCTTTAAGCGTAGACGCCATCAGGAACTGCCTGGACGGGCAAATACCTGCCAGGGATATCACCCATCTTATAACGGTCAGCTGTACGGGCATGAGCGCGCCGGGCCTCGATCTGCAGGTGATGGAACTGATGGATTTGCCTAAAAACATTTACCGCAGTTCCGTCAATTTTATGGGCTGTTATGCTGCCATACACGCTATGAAAATGGCCGATGCCATCTGTAAACATGAAACCGGCGCCCGGGTAATGATTGTTTGTACGGAACTGTGCACGCTTCATTTCCAGAAAGGATCCACTATTGACAATATTGCTTCCAGCCTGTTGTTTGCAGATGGGGCAGCTGCCATCCTGATCACACATGATTCCTTTAGCAAACACGGACTGCATATTGATCATTTTTATTCCGAAGTGATCACAAAGGGCAGGAAGGACATGGCCTGGGAACTTTCCAGCACCGGTTTTTTGATGACGCTGAGCGGTTATGTACCGGATCTTATTGAAGAGGATTTTGAAGCACTGGTTGGCCGGGCCCTGCAGCATGCAAAAAAGACAAAAACAGCTATCACAGACTGGTGCATACACCCCGGAGGCAAAAGAATAGTGGATGTAATTGCCAAAACACTGGAATTGCCCCAGGCTGCGCTGGCACCCAGTTACGACGTAATGAGAAATTACGGCAATATGTCTTCGCCCACCATTCTTTTTGTGTTAAAGAAAATCATGCAGCAATATGAGAGCAGATCTGGGGCGGAAATATTTGGAGCAGCCTTTGGTCCGGGGCTTAGTATGGAAACTTTTTTACTATCGCAGAACTGAGTTCAATCAGTACCAGTCGTATAAAACGAAAACCATCCTTATTTGAACTTTTCCATACGCTCAGCTAAAAAAGAACTGTTGGACGGGCAAGACATCCCGTTTGAAGCCATCCGGCAAAACATGCAGGAACTAAACTTTATCAATACCCGCCTGGGCGGACATGCGGTTACGCTTGAAGGCTTCCGGCAAATCTTACAGGGGAGAAAAAAAATCAGTGTCTGTGAAATTGGCTGCGGCGGCGGCGACAATCTCCTGGCCATCTATAACTGGTGTCGCAAAAACAGTGTTGAGGTACAACTCACGGGCATCGACCATAACAAAGATTGCATTGCCATTGCACGCACCCGATTGCCGGCATCGCAGGTACAATTCATTACGGCAGACTATAAAAAAGCTTCCTGGGAACAGGCCGGCCCGGATATCATTTTTTCGTCCCTTTTCTGTCATCATTTTTCCAATCAGGAATTGCGGTATATGCTGGGCTGGATGAATGCCAATGCCAGGGTGGGCTTTTTTATCAATGACCTGCACCGGCATTTTTTAGCATTTTATTCTATAAAAATACTTACGCAGATTTTTTCAAAATCCTATCTTGTAAAGAATGATGCACCCATTTCCGTGGAACGTGGTTTTATAAAAAAAGAATGGACTGATTTACTGGAGCAATCGGGTATCCGTTCCTGTACTGTTACCTGGAAATGGGCCTTCCGCTGGCTGGTAGTTGGCCTGCATGAGTAAACCAAGTTTTTGTATGACCCAAAGTTCCCTTTCAGCAAACGCAATAACGCCACCCCCGCAAACGGGGATGGTATACGACGCGGCCATCATTGGCGGGGGCCTGGCAGGCCTGGCGCTGGCTATCCAGCTGGCAAAAGAAAACTTTAATGTAATTGTGATCGAAAAAGAATCCTATCCTTTTCACCGTGTTTGTGGCGAATACATCAGCTTTGAATGCTGGAATTTCCTGGAAAGCATCGGCTATGCACTAAGTGATATGGACCTGCCCCTAATCAAGAACCTGCTGGTATCCGCGCCCAACGGTCAAACGGTAACCCATACACTAAGCCTTGGCGGTTTTGGCATCAGCCGGTATAAGATAGACGCCGAACTGGCCCGGATAGCAAGAAACAACGGCGTCGTGGTATGCGAAAAAGAAAGAGTGACCGAAGTCGTATTCAACGGCAGCCTTTTTTCCCTGCAATGCAATTCTTTCCATATCCGGGCAAACGTTGTAGCCGGGGCCTTTGGCAAAAGAAGTAACCTGGATGTAAAATGGAAAAGACCTTTTGCCATCCAGAGACCGGGAAAATTCAACAATTATATTGGGGTAAAATATCATATAAAAACAACGGCCCCCGCAGACACCATCGCCCTGCATAATTTTCCCGATGGCTATTGCGGACTCTCGCGGGTGGAAGACAATAAATATTGCCTTTGTTATCTGACCACAGCGCGTAACCTGAAAAAATCGGGCAACAGTATCACGACCATGGAGCAAAATATTCTCTGTCGTAACCCGTTCCTTAAAAACATATTCCTGGGTGCCTCCTTTGTATTCAAGGAGCCGATTACCATAGCACAGGTATCCTTTACAAAAAAGAAACAGGTAGAAGACCACGTACTTATGATAGGCGATGCGGCCGGCATGATAGCCCCCCTCTGTGGCAACGGTATGAGCATGGCGCTGCATGGCAGTAAGCTTGCGGCCGATTCAATATCCGCCTTTTTACGGAAGTCCATTTCAAGACAAGAGATGGAAGCCGATTATACCCGGCAATGGAAGGCCTTGTTCGCCAGGCGCCTGCTCACCGGCAGGTTTATACAACGCTTGTTTGGCCGCTCCTGGGTCACCAATTTATTTATCAGTATATTGAAACCGTTTCCGGAAATTATGTCATATTTGATACGACAAACCCATGGAGAACCCTTTTGAAAACAAACATATGAGGCTTAGCGCATGAAACATTTACTATTGATAGCATGGTTTGGCCTCCTGGCGGCAACTGGCGCACATGCTCAGAATTACCATGCAATCCAGGGATCATCTTATGCGGGAGCGCTAGGCGTGCACAATAACCCGGCGTCTATTGTAAACACCCCTTTTGGTTGGGACGTGGTAGTTGCGGGCGTGCAGCTCACTAGTAGCACCAATGCATTTACCATTCATGATTATTCTCTGCTTTCTTCACCGGCCAATTCACGCTATCATATTGAAAGCGGAGAATATGGTCGGAAGGCCAACCTGGATTTTAATACAAACCTGCTGAACCTGAGAATAGCCCTTGGCCGGAAAAGCAGCCTGGCACTGGGCGCCAATATCCGGGGCTATGCCAACCTGCGTACCGGGGTGTACAACTATATAGACACGCTGCAGAACGCAAACGATTTTTTTAAAGAAAACCAGGGGCTCAGCAGCCTGAGCGGAAAATTGGTCAGCAGCGCCTGGTTTGAGGGATATATCAGTTATGCACATACGCTGTCGGACAATTCATTTGGCCGGTTGAATGGGGGGCTTACCCTAAGGGTGAGCAAGGGGCTTTCCGGCACTTATGTCAATGCTGCCAATATTGGCTTTTCCCCGAACACGGTTAATAACACCACCACCTATGATATCAGCGCCGCTAATATCATCTATGGCTATTCTTCCAATTATGACCGCATTAAAAACAGCAACAGCAGTTCTCAAAACATACGCGATTTCACGGGTACCACTGAAGGGGGCGCTGCCATTGACGTTGGTATTGAATACCTGGTAAAGCCTCAGGGAACCACCAGTTTTTATGATGAAGATGATTATTACGATTACGATTGGAAATTTGGCGTGTCATTGCTGGATATTGGCGCCAACCGGTACAGATACGGACTAGAAAGCCGTTCCCTGGCCGGTGTAAAATCAGCCATCAATGGCAATATGCTCGACCAGAAATTTGATTCTACCGTAAATTCGTTCCCGCGGTTTAACGATAGTCTTGGCACCATCGCCAATACCGCCTATCCCAACGGCCGGTTTACAGTACTCAATCCTGCCCGGCTGGTCATTAATGTAGACCATTACCTCACCGGCAATTTTTATATAAATGCAGACCTGTCTGTTAACCTGCCCCTCTCTTCTTTAAAAAAATCCTACCTGCAGGTAAAAGAAGTGAACCTGCTAACGGTTACCCCACGGTGGGAAACAAAACGGTTTGGTTTTTACCTGCCCATCCTGTACAATAACCAGAACCAGTTCTGGGTAGGGGGCGCCGTAAAAGCCGGCCCGCTTTTACTGGGCGTTCATAACCTGGCCAACCTGTTTTCAAAAACATCGTTGCAAAACGGGGGTGGTTATATTGCGCTGGTGATCCGCGCATTTAAAGGCCCCGGTGGCAAAACAGATAAACGGTTGAATTGCCCAAAACCGATTTGGTAAAGACTTCCCTTTATTTCCTGGATACCAAAGCCATTGCGCGGTGGCCTGCTTCCTGCTTTTTGATCCCAATCTATTTTCAGTGTGCAGAAATATTATACTTTCATGCCATTAACCAAATCGTTCACCGCCTTGAAAAAAATTACAACTTACTTATTTATCCTTGCTTTTGCCCTGCCGTTACTTACGCAAGATAAAAATAGAAAACAGTATGAAAAACCGTCCGCAGATAGTGGCTATTGAATCCAGCTTTCCCGACGGTGTTCAAAAATGGGTGTCCTATTTACCAAACAATATGGTTTATCCGGAAAGAGCTTTAACAAACAATATCCAGTACAAGGTGGTCATACTTTTTATTGTTGATAAGGAGGGCCATGTTTTTTCACCTGAAATTGCCCAATCACTTGAATACGCCGCCGACCATGAGGCAGTAAGACTGATTGTTAAATCACCCTCCTTGGCACCCGCCATGCAGGATGGGAAAAATTGAAGTCATACAAAAAACAACCCATCCGCTTCCGCTTCCAATAAACTATACTTTCAATAATTTTTGAAATTTCAGTAATTTAATTTAATTTCAGGATAAATAAACTTCTATGAAATTATCCGATGCCAAATTACAGTTTGTTGCTTCCTGGGGTGCCTTTGGCACGCACTGGGGCATTAACCGCACCATGGCTCAGGTACACGCGCTGCTGATGGTAAGCCCTGACGCGCTTAACCAGGACAACCTGATGGAACAATTAAATATCAGCCGTGGCAATGTTAATATGAATATCCGTGAGTTGATAGACTGGGGACTGGTAGACCGGGTACTGTTGCCCGGCCAACGCAAAGAATATTTTACGGCCGAAAAAGATATCTGGAAAGTAGTCAGGCTAATCATCAAAGAAAGAAAAAAGCGTGAACTGGACCCTATGCTAAAATTACTGGAACAACTAAAGGAAGTGGAAGGCGATAAAAAAGACAGACAGGTAAAACAGTTTGTAGATACCGTAAATGGCATCAAACATTTTGGTCAGCAGGCCGACAAAATGCTGGATGTAATGATAAAGGCCGATGAAAACTGGTTTGTTGGTAGCCTGATGAAGTTTTTTAAATAACGGCGCTTGTCCGCCCCCGCACGGCCTGTTTAAACGATAGCAATTCGGTACTCAAAAAGATTCAAAAATAGCCTGCATAGGAGAAAGTATACACCGGTATGGCTGGTATTGCTGCCACCGCTGGCGTACGCACGTGCTCAAAGACATTTTCTGCATGGACATATTAAGTAACTTTGCATTTGCCTTTGCAATCCTAACAAAACCCCGTTTTCTTTGTTAGAAATCTTGAAAAACGGTGAACAGCCCCGTATGTGCTTTTGATAAAGCAGACAGTAGATACCTGGTGAACCCTCCCGCCATTGAAAAACAAAACAATTATATAAACCAGAGACACCAGATATGGAACAGCCAAAAAAGAAAACACTGGTATTGGGCGCCTCGGGCAACCCCTCACGCTACAGCTTTCTTGCCATCAGTAAACTGCGTAAAAATGGCCATCCCGTAATAGCCATCGGCCGTAAAACGGCCAAAGTCGAAGATGTAGATGTGGTCACCGACCAAAAACCGCTGGAAGCTGTTGACACGGTAACCCTATACCTTAATGCCAGGAACCAAATAGAATACTACCCCTACATATTATCACTTAAGCCCAAACGCATCATTTTTAACCCCGGCGCAGAAAACGATGAACTGGCATCACTGGCCCGGGCAAATAATATACAAACCATGGAAGCCTGCACCCTTGTTTTGCTGAGCACAGGCCAATTTTGACGTTCGGCAGCACAATTTTTTTTCGCCCTCCCCGTTTTATTTTCGTGTTCCCGGTATATACAGGAGCATCTTTGTTCGTACCCTCCCAACTGAATATCCAAATCCTTTTAAAAATACGTCCATGAAATTCCTATGCCTTTGGGCTACTCTTGCGTGCATATGCCTGGCAATGCATGCCAACTGCCAGATTGCTCCCCCGCTCAACCAGCGCCCCGCAGAAAAAGCGGTGCTTTTTAGCCAGTTACCAGAAAAAATTTCCTGTTCTCCCAGTTCCTTTCAAAATATTTTTTCCGCTGCTGTTAATGGCAATATTTCCGTGTGGGTGGCGCCTTCCATGAAGATAGAAGGACTTGTACTGGCCAAAGTGGCTGTTACCCCCGAACAACTCAGCATTAATATACGCTGTACCAATTACCAGGATGCATTGTTGAATATTTCCCGTATCACGGAAGCCGATGGTAGTTACAGCTATATCGGCCGAATGGTGAGCCCGCACCACGGCGACGTGTTATTGCTATGGCAGGAAAATGGACAATATGCCTTTATCAGGCAGAAACAATTACTAACCATGGTTGAATAACGATATCACGTAGGCCCATATCTCTAACAAAAATGAAAACAAGTTCCTGCTTCCTGCTGCTAATTGCAACCATTGCACGGCTGCCGGCTTTTGCCCAAACACCAAAATTAAACAGTTATGCAACTGCAAAAGCCACTGTATTTATCGACTTTGACGGCCAGTTTGTAAGCGGCACCGCCTGGAATTACAACGGAGATATCAATGCCACCGCTTCCGGTTTAAGCGATGCCAGTATAACGGAAATTATGAATCGGGTAGGTGAAGATTACCGCCCGTTCGACCTTAATATTACCACCGACTCTACTGTTTATTGGTCGGCTCCCCGAAATAAACGCATGCGCGTGATAGTTACACCCAGTTCACAATGGTACGGGTCATCCGCCGCCGGAGTGGCCTATGTGGGTTCTTTTATATGGGGCGATAATACGCCAGCCTGGGTTTTCTCGGCCCTGCTGGGTAACCAGCCCAAATGGGTAGCGGAGGCCGTTTCTCATGAAGTGGGTCATACACTTGGCCTCCAGCACCAAAGCAGCTACGATGCAAATTGTAATAAAACAGCCGAATACAATACCGGCCTGGGAACCGGGGAAATTGGCTGGGCGCCGATCATGGGCGCAGGTTATTACCAGAACCATACCACCTGGCATATCGGTCCCAATACGATAAACTGCAGCAACCTGCAAAATGATTTTGACATCATCAGCACAAAAAATGGTTTCGGACTAAGAGCAGACGATCATGGAGACAACAACGCAACGGCAACAGACATCAATGTTTTTGCCGATGCTTTTTCCGCCAGTGGCTTAATCAACACCGCATCCGACCTGGATGTTTTTAAACTGAACCTCACCCATCCCACCACGCTTCAGCTCAGCGCCATTCCGCAAAATGTAGGCAGTGGTGATGACGGGGCAAACGTAGACATCAAAGTAACATTGCTGTACGGCAATGACACCATAAATAGCTATAACCCCTTAACCCTCCTTAATGCCGGCGTTGATACCAACCTCAATGCCGGCACTTATTACCTGGTGGTAGACGGCGTTGGCAATATCTATCACGATGATGTAGGAAGCATTGGCCTGTATAATCTGGTTGGCAGCCTTGCTACCCTGCTGCCTGTAAAAGATTTGCATTTCAGCGGCACCATTAACAACAACAAACACCATTTATCCTGGTCTTTTCAGTGGAACGAGAACCTTAAACAATCAATCATAGAAACATCTCCGGACGGACAGCATTTTTCCGTACTGGCTTCCCTGAACCCGGCCGTAAAAACATATTCTTACCAACCAACGGGCAATGCACCCCTGTACTACCGGTTAAAGATTATGACCGCCGGCAACGGGCAGACCTATACTTCTGATATTATCCGGCTTAGCGGCAGCATTTCTGCACCCCGGATACAGGTCATTCATACCGGCGACGATAAAATCACCGTGAGCAGTAAGGAGAAATTTATTTACCAGCTGTTTACCACGGGTGGGCAACTAGTCAGCAGCGGCAAATTGATAGCCGGCTCAAACCAGGTAAGGACAGCCGGTGCAAAAGGACTGTTAATACTGCATTGCAGCAACGAAAACCTTTCCTTTAGCGAAAAAATAATAAAACAATAATTTTCCCGGCGTTTCATAATTAATGGGTTTTTCCGTAAATTGGGAAAACCCATTTTAATATGATCTGGAGAAAATTTAACGGCGACCCACTTGATCTTCCCATCAGGCAGGCTGTTGAAAACACCATCAAACGCGAAAGCAATAAAGGCTTTCACCTAAAGGTTTGCATTGGTACCGACAGCCAGGTAAAAGGTAGCGACACAGAGTTTGCCACGGTAATTGTTTTTCTGCGCGAAGGACACGGCGGTTTTATGTTCATTCACAACGAAAAAACAAAGACCCGGTACAGCATCAAAGAACGGATGCTGGTAGAAGTGGCCAAAAGTATTGAGATTGCTTATGAACTTTGTCCGCTTTTTACCAAATACGATGTAGACATGGAAGTACACGCCGACATCAACACCAACCCGCATTTTAAAAGCAACGATGCCCTCAAGGAAGCTATGGGGTATATACTCGGTATGGGGTTTGCCTTTAAAGCCAAGCCGGAAGCTTTTGCCAGCAGCAGCTGCGCCAACAAAATAGTTAACTAGACCCTCCGGCTGCCGGCGGGTTTTTTACTGCAAA
Organism: Bacteroidota bacterium; assembly: GCA_040007355.1. GTDB lineage: Bacteria > Bacteroidota > Bacteroidia > Chitinophagales > Chitinophagaceae > JACMLD01. The sequence continues at coordinate 10,354 of JBDTVE010000221.1, forward strand.
AGGGAAACCTCTTTTTGCCTGGGGCAGTTCACCCTTAACGGAAACCTATGACACGTGTCGTTCTCAACCATCCATCAGGCATATTCCTTTTTAATTGGGTAATCGGTAAACCAGTTTTTTCGTTTGCTCAATACGGCGGGCGGTTTTTGAGAAAGGTCGGGTCATCCTTTTCGGAAAAGCATCCACCCAATTGAATTTTCCATTATAGTTACCCTGAGAGAAAAACACATCATCCAACCTTATTTACCGGCATTACCCTTAAACCCCTCATTCAGATCACCGATAAACTTCAGCAACTTATCCCGCCCCTGTTTTTTTATAGCGCTGGTAACCAAATGCGCCGGCAAAAACTCCCATTCCTGGCGCATGGCGTTTAAAAAAGCCTTGGTATTGGCAGCCACCACCCGCTGGGTTTCTTTATCGGCTTTTGTAAAAATTAATGCAAAGGGGATCTCCCATTTGCCCAACTGGTTCACAAAATCCAGATCTAGTTTCTGTGGGCTATGCCGACTATCGATCAGTACAAATATGTTGACCAGGTTTTCACGATTGCGCAGATAATTTTCAATCATCTGTTCCCATCTTCTCCGGTCGCGCTGGCTTACTTTGGCAAAACCATAACCCGGCAGATCAACAATATACCATTGGCTGTTAATGATAAAATGATTTATCAATTGGGTTTTACCCGGGGTGCCCGATGTTTTGGCCAGCTTTTGGTTATTGCAAAGCATATTGATAACAGAACTCTTACCCACATTGCTGCGGCCAATAAAAGCATATTCCGGTTTATCGGGTGGCGGGCATTTTGTATAGTCCGGGCTGCTGATTACATATTCCGCGGTATTGATTTCCATAGCGGCGAAGTTAGAACAGTTCCCAGTTCCCAACTCATTGCCTGCAAGCTTCTGTCTAAAAAATCCTTATTTCTACAATATTCCTTTATTGTGAAGAACCAGGGAACCCGAACTATGAATTTCTTTAAACTTACCTTTGCAACATGAATAAAACCCTGCCACACGATAGTATTGTGCCGTTTAAAAATTCCGGGCAACGCAAAAAAGAACAGGTTGCGGGTATGTTCGACCAGATTGCTTTCCGGTACGATTTTTTAAACCGTTTACTGAGCGGGGGCATTGATATATACTGGCGAAAAAAGGCCATCGGGGAATTAAGACAGCTGCAACCCAAAAAAATGCTGGATGTGGCTACCGGAACGGCCGATATGGCCATTATGAGCCATAAATTTCTGAAACCTGAAACAATTGTTGGCATAGATATTTCTGAAGGGATGCTGCAATTGGGCCGAAAAAAAGTAGCCAACTTGCTGTTAAATAAGCAGATAGCGCTTTACCAGGGAGATAGCGAAGCAATAAACTTTGCCACCAGCACGTTTGATGCTATTACCGTGGCTTTTGGGGTTCGGAACTTCGAGAACCTCCAGACAGGAATGACCGAAATGTTAAGGGTATTAGTACCCGGGGGAAAGCTGGTGGTGCTGGAATTTTCCAGGCCCAAACAATCCATATTAAAAGGTTTGTACAACCTCTATATGCGCATTGTTGCCAGCCGTATTGGCAAACTAGTTTCAAAAAACGAACACGCCTATAAATATTTAAACGATTCGGTACAAAAATTTCCTGAGGGAAATGATTTTTTAACCATAATGAATGATGTTGGATACACTGCTACCTATTTAAAAAAACTTACAGGAGGAATATGTACCATTTATTGCGGTTCAAAAAACAACAGCAGTGCAGCATTGTAGCGGTTTTTCTATTACTGGCGTCTTCATTTTCTTGTTTTGCCCAGTTAAGAGACAATATCAACCTGCCCGACAACGACGATAAAGCCTATCATATCGGCATCGTGGTAATGGGTGTCAGCAGCCGTTTCCAAATAAGTCACCACCCCCAGTTCCTGCAAACAGATACCGTGCTGTCTGTGTACCCCGAGAACACCGGTGGTATTGGCATCGGCGGTATGCACACGTTTAAGATCAGTAGTCATTGGGATGCAAGAGTGGTTTTTCCTCAATTACTTTTTGCCAACAAGGTCATTACTTACCAGCTAAAATATCCTGAAAGCGGGGAAAGCCCGGTTACCCGTAAAACCATAGAATCTATTTTGTTGGGCATTCCGGTACAGGTAAAATATAAAAGCGACCGCATCAACAATTTCCGCGTATACATGATGGCAGGCGCCAAATTTGAAACAGATCTATCCTCCAAGGCAAGGGCCAAGAACGCAGATGAGCTGGTAAAACTAAAAGCAAACGATTTTGGGATAGAAGCAGGCATCGGCTTTAATTTTTACATGCGTTATTTCATCCTCTCGCCCGAAATAAAAATAAGCAACGGCATCAGCAATGTTCATAGTCGCGATGCCAGTCTCAAATTCTCCAATGTCATTGATAAGATACAGTCGCGCCAGATTGTTTTCTCACTCATTTTTGAAGGGTAGTCAATAGCGAATGCCAGGTTGCGTTTATGTTCACCGACCATTGGAATGCTATGCGGCATTGTTGTGTCACTCCCTTCAGCAGTTGAACCATCATGGGCACCTGCAGGGCAAAAAACGGCGGCACTCGCATACCCATAGACAGTATTATTTTTTCTTGCGCCCGCCCGGCATTTCGGGTTCGCTTTCCGGTACCCGCAGCTGGTTCTTTAAAAAATTATTGACCTTTGTAAACAAATTGATCCGTGCAATATTGGCAACACCGTCACTGCTGATATTATGGGTATAATCGGGGAAAAAATACTGGTCAAACTGTTTATTGGCATTGATCAGTTCCCGACTTAGTTCCATTGAATTCTGGAACTGCACATTATCATCCGCGCTGCCATGCACCAGCAGCAGGCCACCGGTATAATTATTTACAAAATTCACCGGCGATGCGTTTTTATATCCTTCGGGGTTTTCGGCGGGCAGTTGTAACAACCGCTCGGTGTAGATATTATCATAAAAACGCCAGTTGGTAACCGGCGCAATGGCCACTGCCGCCTTGAATGTTCCCGCATATTTTGTGGCGGCTAGGGCTGCCAGGTAACCACCATAACTCCAACCCATAACCGCCGTATTAGCCGCATCAGCACTATAATTATCCACCATGAATTTCTTTAGTGCAACCAGGTCATTCATTTCCGCATCGCCCGGTTTCCGGTAATTGGCTTTCCGAAAGGCTTGTCCGCGTCCGGGAGTGCCCCGCGGATCTACACAGGCTACCAGGAAACCCTGGCTGGCAAAATAGCGCATGGTCAGCCCCATTTTCCCCATCCATTCATTGCGTGTTTCCTGCCCGGTATTGCCCCCGTACACATAAACAAGCAGGGGTACTTTTTTGCCGGTTGCCGGCAATGGCTTTATTATCCAGCCGTCCAGCCGGGTGTTACCCGAAATAAAATCTATGTTTTCAATTGCCGGAAGTTCAAATTCTTCCAGTCGCTGTTGCAGTAATTTATTTTGCACCAGCTTTTCATGAAGCGCTTTGCCGGCGCTGCTATACAATTGATAGTGCGCGGGCTGGTTAAGCGAAGAGTAACCATCAAAAAAATATTTGAAATCATCGGTCAGCAGCACATCGTGCACGCCGCTGTTGTCCGTCAGCCGGTGCAGGTTTTTTCCATCCAGGCCGCATTTGTACAATTGGAGGTCCCGGGCGGAAGATTCATTGGCTAAAAAATAGATCTCACTATTTTCCTCGTCGATGCCCTCAATTTCCAGTATTTCCCAATTGCCGGAGCCCAGTTGTTTGGGTTGGTAAGAATTCAGGGGTACTTCATACAATTGCGTATAGCCATCCCGTTCGCTCAGCCATAAAAACGAATTTCGGGACTGCAGGAAAAAAATATTGGCAGGATAAACTTTAACAGCGGTCTTATTTTCTTCGCTGAAAACGGTTTCGGTATTCCCGTTGCGGGTATTTACTTTCAGCAGATCCAGTCTTGTCTGCGGCCGGTTTAGTCTTTGTACCCACAGTGCATTGCCATCTGGTTGCCATTGTATTCCCGTGATATACTGGTTGGGGTTTACGCCCAGGTCGGCCTTGGTAAACACCTTGTTTGTAAGATTGTAGATATAGACTTCCGCTTCCGGTATGGCTTCTCCGGCTTTGGGATAACGCTGGCTGTTTATTTCCGGGTACGTTCGCCCGTTATAGAGAGTAATCGGGTATTGTTGTACAATGGTTTCATTGAACCGGAGAAAGGCAATACTTTCCCCATCGGGGCTCCATTGATAGGCTTTTTTGTATTGAAAGCCTTTTTCGTAAACAGCATCCGCCATGCCATTCAGCAGGCGGCCAGGCGCGCCATCCGCGGTAATAGCCGTAACCTGGTCGGTCACCAAATCCCGCACATACAAATTGCCATCTCGAATAAAAGCCAGTTGCCTGCTGTTAGGTGAGAAGCTAACATAGCTTTGCTTGCCGTCTGCAGATACCGGCTTCAGGGTTCTTTTGGTTCTGTCCCAGATAAAATTGAACTCCCTGGTGGAATTATAGAACAGCGGCTCAATTTGTGTTTTTATAAGGATCCTGGAATCGTCCGGTGAGAATTCAAAATCTTCAAAAAAAGTAAAGGTAACCGGCAGTGAATCCCGGTTGGTCTTTACCTGGTTGGAAAAAATGGTATCCACCAGCCGGCCTGTTTCAAAATCAAGGGTAATGATGATCTCGCTGTTGGTGGACTTGTCAGCAAAAATATAAGCCAGTGAATCGCCCCGGTGCGTGAGGTGTACACGCAATTTTTGTTCTTCCAGGTAATTACCACCCCAGATAGCATCCAGCGTAAGCTTTTTTTTGCCGGCCGCCTGGTTATTCTGAGGAAACCCGATAACCGGCGCAAGCAAAAGTATTGCAACCATCAGTTTTTTCATACGGAGTTTTCGTTTTATTGGCTGCGGTATGCTGCCAGCCTACCGGTCAACAGTTCATCCATGCAGCCTTATGGACACCTAGATATATCTAATGTAATCCCAATTAATAATCATATTCCCGCCGGAACATATTTAAACGCAGTCCAATGGTAAACAAGGTGGATTTCTGCGTCAACGGTGCGGCAGCCGGCACGCTCAGTTTGCGGAACATCACGGAGCCGTCAATAAACAGGTTTTCCAATACCTCGTAACCAACCCATAAAGAAGCATTGGCACCGGTACTTTTTACGCCATTACCGGTTGTATAGCCATAGTCAGAAGCGCGGTTCCCATTGAGTATAAAAATATTGCTGCCATAATCACTGGCGGCGGTATCAAGACCCTGTCTGAACACGATCAGTTTTGCCTGTACATTCCATTTGGGTGCGGGCTGAAAGCGTATAATGCCAATGGCCTCAAAAAAATTAGCTCCCAGCGGGTGTGCCAGCGGCTGGTTATAATGGCTGTAGCTGGCAACTGAATCATAATGAGAATAGGTAAAAGGCCGTACATAATTTATTTCTCCCTGCAGATCAAAATTTTTGATCTTAAAGGCGTCTATGTATTTGAACCCCGCCTGTATACCCTGTTTGTTTCCCCACCAGCCGTTACCGGATTTTATCTCTTTCAGCACAAATTCATCCAGCATCACCTGCCCGTATAGTTGTACCGTATGGGCGATATTGGCTTTAAAATCAAACCCGGCATTGGCGTTATCGGGGCTGCCGTTCTGCTGTTCTGCGGAGCGCAAAAATATAATGGGGTTTAAATACCCGAACTCGTAATGGTTGGTGCGCCCAAAGATAACCGACTCAAAAAAGCCGATGTTCAGCCACCTAGTAGCCTGCAGGCTGAGATGGTGCATGCTGGCGTATTTTTTGGGTAGCAGTTCATCGCCCTGGCTTCTACCATTTGAAAGCTCCATGAACAGGTTCTGGTAATTAATCTTCCAGATATGGGTATTCAGTTTCAGGAACAGGTAGCTATTGCCAAAATCGCTTAAAAACAAACTACGGTAGCCATCGCCGATAAAATTTTTATCGTATCCAAACTGGATATTGATGTATTTGGTAGCGTTTACGTGTATAGACCCGCGGGCATCAAAATAATCGTAAGCGGTTTTCTTAAATGGTTTATAAAAACCGGCACCGGGCACCGCGTTAAATTTTTTCTCCCATTGCTGCACAAAAAAAGGAGGCCGCTCCTGGTTATCGGTCGCAAACAGGTCGAATCCTATTTTTTTTGCAATCAGGCCCCTGAAACTAACACCTTTACTGTTTAAAAAAACATGCCCACCGGCGTCGCCGGAAGCGGCCGACTGGTTCTGCTGGATCACCGGATTGATGGCCAGGAAAAAATCTTTCTGATTCACCTGGAAAAAATCACCCTTTGTTTTATAAAAAGTTCCCAGTAATGTTTTCCTGCTCTGGAAGGTATTGCGATCGCCCACCACCCACTCACTGCTGTTCATCAGGGCATCCCGCATATTGTATATATCCACCGGAGTAAATAATGAGAACGGATCGCCCGGTGTTGTGTTGGGGTATAAACCGCGCGACAAAAGCCCCTGCTCAATGCCCTGCACCATGGTTTTGCGTAAATATGGCTTTGCAATCGTAAATCCCAGCAGCGAATCACCCGTTTGTTTAATATCTATCCTGTTTAGCAACCAGTTTTCTTTGGCTCCCTGCGGAAGCGTGGAAGATTGGGCAAAAGACCATGCGGGGATAATAAAAATCAGCCAGCTTAGCGCGGTTTTTTTAAATTGCATCAGTAATTGTTTTAAGCGGACAAAGCCCCTGCAATATTATGAATCAAAAATACCTGATTAAAAATATACTGGTCGTTAACGAAGATAAGATAATGGGCCGGGATGTATTTATCAAAAACGGCCGCATTGAAAAGATTGCCGCACAAATAGATAACCCGGAGGCGGCCATTGAAATAAACGGCGAAGGAAAATATCTTTTACCGGGCGCCATTGACGACCAGGTACATTTTCGCGAACCGGGATTGACGCACAAAGCAACCATTTATACCGAGTCAAAAGCCGCGGTGGCAGGGGGTGTTACCTCTTTTATGGAAATGCCCAATACCATTCCGCCTGTTTTTACACAGGAACTGCTGGAACAGAAATATGAGATTGCCCGCCATCACTCGCTGGCCAATTATTCCTTTTTTATGGGCACGTCCAACGACAATGCCGAACAGGCATTAAAAACAAATGAGAAAAAGAATACCGTATGCGGCATCAAAATATTCATGGGTTCATCTACCGGCGGCTTGCTGGTTGATAACCCATTGACCCTGGATAGGCTTTTCTCGGAAAGCGAAGTGCTTATTTCCACGCATTGTGAAAATGAAAAAATCATCAGGGCCAATTTTGAGCGTTTAAAAAAAGAAAAAGGTGTGCTCACCGCAGCCGACCACCCCCTGATACGCAATGAAGAAAATTGTTTTGAAAGCTCGTTTTATGCTATCCAGTATGCAAAAAAACACGGCAGCCGGTTGCATATCCTGCACATCAGCACCGAAAAAGAGCTGCAATTGTTTACCAACCTTGTACCGTTAAAGGATAAACGCATTACCGCCGAAGTATGCGTGCACCACCTGCATTTTACCGCCCTCGATTATGAAACCAAAGGAAACCTGATCAAATGCAATCCCGCCATTAAAGCCCCCCATCACCGCGATGCCCTGTGGAATGCCTTGCTGGATGACAGACTGGATGTAATTGCCACCGACCATGCACCGCATACCTGGGCAGAAAAAAACGAATCATACGAGAAAGCACACGCGGGTCTGCCCCTGGTGCAACATTCCCTGCTCCTGATGCTTTATTATGTACAACAGGGAAAGATATCCATTGAAAAAGTAGTCGCCAAAATGAGCCATGCGGTGGCAGAATGCTTCCAGGTGGCAGAACGGGGATATATACGCGAAGGATATTATGCCGACCTGGTAATCGCCGATTTAAACAATTCAACCACCGTAAGCAAAGGCAATATCCTGTACAAATGCGGCTGGAGCCCGCTGGAAGGATTTGTATTTCCTGCGGCCATAACACATACATTTATAAACGGGCACCTGGTTTATGGAAATGGCAGCTGGGATGAATCTAAGAGGGGCCAGCGGCTCAGTTTTGACAGGAAATAACCGGTCTGCTTTTGTTCACAGCCGTTTTTCAGGGCAATCCATACCGGTGAGCGCCGGGATCCACAACCGGCTTATACTTAAATGAAGAACGCATGCAGATAGACAATACCACGTTTAACGACCTATCCATCTTTCACCGGGAAGAGGAGTTTTCCGTTTTTCACAAACTTAATTTTACTCAAACCATTGGTGGCCGTGAGTGGCTGGCCCGTTTTTTCAGCGAGCCATTAAACGATATAAAAAAAATTACGGAAGTACAGCATATCCTGCAACGCATAGCCGCCCATGTGGCGGAATGGCCGGTTACCATTACCAACGGAACCATTATGGTAATGGAGAAATTCTATGAATCACCGGTAGATCCCATCCCGGATACCCCAAACTTTCTCAATGGCCTGACCTATAAAATGCTTCACGCGCCGGATTATTCGCTGGTGCGGTACACCATCGTACATTTCGCCGATTTTGTACGGGGCATTTATGAACTGGTTGATTTATTTGACAACGACCAAAGCCCCGCATTGTTACGCAGGTTTATTCAACGCGCCGCTTCCCTGGTTAACCACGAAGCCATCATCGAACTGGCCGCCACAAAAAAAGGCCTTGTTTTAAGTCCTTTGCAAACCATCTATTTTGGGAATTATATCCGTTACCAGTTCAAAAACGCAGCGCTTGAACTGGTAGATATTTTTGGAAGGCTGGATGCCTGGCATTCCATGAGCAAGGCGGTAACCACACTGAATCTTTCATACCCCTCCTTTATGGATGCGCCGCAACCTGCGCTGGAAGCAACCGGGCTCTACCATATTTTGTTGCCGGCGCCCGTGGCCTATGACGTAACCCTGCAGCAACAAAAAAATTTCCTGTTCCTGACCGGCGCTAATATGGCCGGCAAAAGTACTTTTATAAAATCAGTGGGTGCGGCCGTCTACCTGGCCCATCTTGGCATGGGCGTGCCCGCAACCCGGCTAAAACTTACCGTGTTCGACGGTATACTAAGCAATATTAATGTAGAAGACAATATAGTGAAGGGGGAAAGCTATTTTTTTAACGAAGTGCAAAGAATAAAAAACACCATTGTGAAGATCAATGACAATAAAAAATGGCTGGTGCTGATAGATGAATTGTTCAAAGGCACCAATGTTCAGGATGCCATGAAATGTTCCAGTACGGTCATCAAGGGCCTGATCAAAATACCCAATTCCCTGTTTATCCTCTCCACCCATTTATACGAGATCGCCGATGAATTGAATGTGTATCCCAATATCATATTCCGTTATTTTGAAACCGAAGTACAGGAAGACCAGCTTTTATTCAGCTACCAGATCAAAGAAGGCGTTAGCAATGACCGAATAGGCTACCTTATCTTAAAACAGGAAAAAGTAGTGGAGATGCTGGAGAACCTGTAATTTCAACCAGTCGCCATTCTGCAAAGACCTGCGTGCACAAAACAATGATGAAGCTGCCATTGACATAAAGTTCCATCCCTGCTTATTACCATAGAACAACGACAGGAAATTGTTTTTCAGTTCCCATTGCAGATGCAGGTTGAATCCGTAGACAAAAAAAAATAAAAACGATTGAGATAAAAGGCAAAACAACCGAATGGAAGATCGATGCCGTTGCAAAACCTTTTAATGTAGTAATGGATCCAGAGACCAACCTGGTATTTGAAGAAGCGCCCGCCGATCAAACGCTTTAGATCCGCTGAGTTGTTTTGTAAAACCTGGTAAGCGGATGGTCAAAACATTTTTGCTCCCTTATCCTTTTCCGGCCCGGAAGATTGCAACAGGGCGGTACCGGCCGGTGGCAAGGCCGTGTTAAATACAGTGCCCGTTTCGAACCCGGAGAAATCATTTTTCAAATAGCGCGAGCTAATGGACAGCCCGTCGGCAACTCTTCTTACAGACAGGTAATGAAACAGGGGTTTGTAATCCACGGACAGGTCAACCATGTTGTTTGCACTGTTGCGGATGGGCTGGTTCAACCCGCCACCGCCCCCAATCACCAGGAAATCCTTTCCCTTTATTTTAAAATGCTCAAACGTATGCGCATGACCAGTGATGAATAGTTGTGCTTTTTTTGATTGTACAAAGGCAGGCACAAATTCCTGCTGTACCTTAACCGAGCCTTTTACAATTTTGCTGTTGGTATAAGGCGCATGATGACAACAAACAATGATTGCTTTAATGGCATCCATTGTATCCAGGCGGGTCATGGCGGCCTTGTACCAATCCTGCTGCTGCTGTTCACCTGCCGCTGAAAGAGCTTTAAAATTGGAATTGAGCAATACTACCGCAACGGAGTCTGTTACAGAAACATAACCGGTAGGAACACTGGTGGCAAATCTTTTTTGGAAATTGCGTTCGCCTCTTTTTTTTCTCAGCATTACTTCATGGTTACCCAGGATACCGCAAACGCCAACGCCTTCCTTGGTGCAGCGATCCAGGAAGCGGTCTACTTTTTCCCACTTACGACGGGCATACCCAAGCGCTACCACATCGCCCAGCATATACACGCTGGCGGGTCTGTCTTTGAGAATGGCATCAAAAATGTCGCTGGTGGCGGTTTTATTGTGATCGGGTTTCAGCAACAATTTTTCAATAAACATGGGTTGCTGGGTATCACTTACAAAATACAGTTCTTGCGAAGTATCACCTGCAACCGGCTGCGCCGTTACCGCAAAATGGGACATTATCCCCACCATTAAAAAACATACTTGCTTTTTCATATCAGTTCACTATCTCCATTGTAAAAAACGCCAGGCCAGCTTTGTCTGCAGGTTCAGCGATGCGTCGCGGGTATCGTAAGCATTCATCCACTCCGCCTCGGCCATAATGCCCAGTCTATCGGACAATTGCCAGGTATAGGATAATGCAATATTCGATCCTAAAACAAGGGCCCTGGAAACCAGGGTGCCGTCATAATTCAGGTGTGTTGCCTCGGAATAAGCACCTATGCCGGCATAGATGTTTACCCGTTTAACAACTTGCATGGAAAACACAAACAGGAGCGGAACAGCACTGAGGTGCAGGCTGCCGGTAGTATTGCCGTTTTTTACTTTGTATGAATAGAAATCAGTATAGCCTGTTTCAAAGCCAAACCGCAGCCGGTAGCTGGGATACCACATCAGCCTGATGGTGCCCACCGCGCTGTACCGGCGGATGCTACCTGATAATGCGGGCGGTTTAATATGTACCACGGCGGTATAACTGCCAAAACCCCCGCCCAGTTGCAGCACAAAGGATTTTCGCACCCGGTTACTGTCAATTTTAACATTTGTTTGCCCAAAAGATTTGTTAACAGCCAATATGGCCGTTAAGAACAACAGGAACAGGTGTTTTTTACTGGTGTACATAGTAATTATAAGCTACGCATGAGGGAAAATTTGACAGCATGCCGTCAAAATGACCATCATTGATAAAACGGGCAATAAATTCCGGTTCGTCTATCGTCCACACAAATACCTTCCTGCCATTCGCGTGTTCCCGGGCAACCAATTCGTTCTGCGTGCCTTCCGTGAAACGTGGAGCCCATATTTTTGCATTTATTTTTTCCGCTTCATCCACGCCCAGTTCGCACAGGGAGGGAACCTGGGCATAACCGGGCAGGGCAAGAAACTGATTGAACTGGTCCTCCCCGGGCAGGCCAATTACGATATCCAGCACCCGGCCCCGGGCGGCGGCTTTCTGTATGTATTCCTGCTGGATGGCATGCACCGGTGCAATGGAGCCGGTATATTTGGTATCCAGCCATACAAATGACAGAGAGGTCTGGTAAACCACTGCGTCCAGCGCCTCCCGCAGGGTTGGGATTTTTTCACCATGCACCAGCCGCACAAAAGTTGATAGCTGTTCGTAGGTATAGTTTTCTATCGGGCCCACCAGTCCGCTTTTCTGTACTTCACGCAGGTTAAGGGTATTGTCGTGATAAAGAATGGGCACCCCGTCTTTTGTATAGCGTACGTCTACCTCTATGCCGGTAGACCCAAACTCAGGTGTTTTCAGGATCATGGCCACTGAATTTTCGCTCACCGGCAGCAGGTCGGAGGTACGGCCGCCGGAGCGGTGTGCGGCCACCTGGAAGGGCGTGGGGTTGCTGTTTAGTTTACGGTTATAGGAAAACGTTATATCCTGGTTGGGCACTGCCTGGCCCTGGCCAAACTGACCGCGCAGGATGATGCTGCCTGGTGTAACCACGGGATGGGCGCCCAGGAGCAGGGCCGCACCTTCACCGGCGGCAATGGCAAGGTGCACAATACCCGTTTCGGTGCTGACCATTTTGCGCCAGTAGCCGTTAAACAGCAGGGAACCGTTTAGCATCCTTCCTTCGCATACAAAATAGGCGATGTCTTTGCCAAAAAATCCCGACAGATGAAAAAGGCTGTCTCCCCCTTCAATAATATAGCTCCATTTGATAGCTGCCAGCCCGCCAAAGACATCACTGCCCTGGCTGAGGCTGTACACACCTTCCAGCGCGTTGCGTGCCGTTGCCGCGAGGGGTAGCGCCGCCGGGTCGTTAAACAATTCCCACCGGGAGGTGTCGGGCATCACCACTTCGTATGTTTTTTTACAGGAAAACAGGGTACAGACGTACAGTGATATGAACATTATTTTCCTCATAAGATCAGGGCAACGGTTATTTGTGGATAAAATACTTTTCGATCTGTTTTATAAAAAAGCGACCATGTTTGCCAGTAAAAATAATTGTTGATGGTAGCCAGGGAAAGGATTAAATGTCGTTTGTTGTAAAATGGCTGTTCCAGCGCAATGCTGAAAGTTTCGCCATTGTAGTAACTGGTGCCGGAACTAAATTTATTTTCTCCGTTGGCGGCTTTGTAATACAGGTTAATGGCAACCTGCGCTTTGAAGGAAATAAGCAGATTATTTTTTGTTTTGTACCCAATGGATAAATTGGGATAGTTGAACCAGCCCGAAGCCTGGCTGTTGAACCCACTGATCTTGAGATAGCCAAACCAGTAACCGATATCATCGCCCGCGGAGAAATAAATATTTTTATTAATTGGTAACACAACATGCAGTCCTGTGGAGAGATGGTTTTGCAGGAACTGGAACATGATGTGGTTGTCTGTAAAAAAATAATCGTTGATCCTTCTTAAAAAACGAAAATCACCACAGGGTATGCGCAGCCTGGTTTCCTCGGTAATGGCTTCTGGGGTGGTGAGCAGGGTGAGCCCGATGGCGGCACGCCATTTATCGCGATACATGGGATAGGGAAACAGGACGGCGGCATGCCGGGCATAAAAGCTGGTATCCTGCGCAACAACGGTTGCGGCAGTCTCCAGGCAAAACAATATAATAAAAACTAGTCTGGCGGTTATGCGGGGCATGAAAGGGATTGTTGTATAAACTGAATGATTTACCAAAACCCTGCCGAAAAATTGGGGGTAAATAATGCCACCGGCAAGCAATTGAATGATTTGCTACATTTACGGCGCCCGCCAGGCGATCACCGGGGGTTTAAGGTTCTACCAATGACAATCAAAGAAAAAGTACAGGAAAAGGAAAAATCAGTAAAGATATTGCTGGATGCCTTGCGAAGCCACCTGAACGGCAAAAGGCTCGACTGGGATAAATCGCCGCAGTCCTGGGAATATATCAGCACATTGGGTATAACCGAAACAAAACTCAAAGAATTACTGGACTACCTGCAAGCAGGGGCATAAACATACCTGTCACTATTGTAAGAAATATAACGGCAAATTTTTAAGCCGGCGGGTTCAAAGCCTCATTATATTCCGTGGTTTTTCCGCATCAAGCTTTGGTTTTATCACATAGATTGCCGGTTCGCTTTTATCAGCAAATGGTTTTTCATTTGTTTTGATAAGCGAGCTAATAGTATGTTAGTAAAAACATTCGGCAGCGCTGTGTATGGCGTGGAAGCCATCACCATCACCGTGGAGGTAAATGTACTGAGTGGCATCAACTATTTTATTGTAGGCCTGCCTGACAGCGCCGTAAAAGAAAGCCTGCAACGGGTGGAAAGCGCGTTAAAAACCAATAACTATGATATGCCCCGCACCAAGCTGGTGGTAAATCTTGCACCGGCCGATATCAGGAAAAGCGGTTCTGCATTCGATTTGCCCATGGCGATGGGTGTGCTGGGTGCATCGGAACAATTAGACAACCCAGAAAGACTGCTCCAGTTTGTCATGATGGGCGAACTGGGGCTGGATGGTTCCGTGCAGCCCATCAAAGGCGCCCTGCCCATTGCCATTACCAGCCGCAAGGAAGGATTCAGGGGTTTGATTGTTCCCAGGCAGAATGCCCGTGAAGCGGCCATGGTATCCAATTTTGATGTATATGGCGTAGCGCATTTAAACGAAGTAATTGAGTTCTTCCGTGAACCTTCCTCACTGCAACCCACTATTGTAAATACCCGGACTGAATTTTTTCATTCGCAATATGATTTTGAGTTTGATTTTAATGATGTTAAAGGACAGGAGAATATTAAACGCGCCCTGGAGATCGCCGCGGCGGGCGGGCACAATGCCATTTTAATAGGACCGCCGGGTGCCGGCAAAACCATGCTGGCAAAACGCCTGCCCACTATATTGCCGCCGCTTACCCTACAGGAAGCACTGGAGACCACAAAGATCCACAGCGTAGCGGGTAAATTGCCCGAGAACGCCACGCTGATCTCAAAAAGACCTTTCCGATCCCCGCATCATACCGTGAGTGATGCTGCCCTGGTAGGCGGCGGTGGCCTGCCACAACCCGGCGAGATCTCGCTGGCCCATAACGGCGTATTGTTTTTAGACGAGTTGCCGGAGTTCAAAAGAACAGCGCTGGAAGTCATGCGCCAACCCATGGAAGAAAGGAAAGTAACCATCAGCAGGGCAAAAATTTCGCTCGATTTCCCCGCCAGCTTTATGCTGATCGCCTCTATGAACCCCTGCCCCTGCGGTTTCTACAACCACCCGGAAAAAAACTGTACCTGTCCGCCCGGCGCCGTACAGAAATACCTGAATAAAATCTCAGGGCCATTACTTGACAGGATTGACCTGCACGTGGAAGTAACGCCCGTTCCTTTCAGCGAACTTTCTTCCACAAAAGAATCGGAAGGTTCTGCGGCTATCCGTGACCGTGTTATCCTGGCAAGGGATATACAGGCGGAACGGTATAAAGACAACCCGGGTGTGTATGCCAATGCCCACGTAAGCACCAAAATGCTTAAAACAATTTGCGTAATAGACCCCGTGGGTGCTCACCTGCTAAAAACCGCCATGAACAAACTCAATCTCTCGGCCCGTGCCTACGACCGCATTCTGAAAGTAAGTCGTACCATTGCCGACCTGGCCGCCAGCGAAGACATTCTACCTGAACACCTGGCCGAAGCCATCCAATATCGCAGCCTTGACCGGGCGGGCTGGGCAGGATAGCCTGATTGAAGAGCCAATGTTCAGGGTATAGCAGGTATTC
>JBDTVE010000222.1:0-16474 GCA_040007355.1 Bacteroidota bacterium
TTCCAAAAAACATGATTCACCGGAGGTGTGTTGCGCTTTCAATTAATGCCGAAACAGATCGGGATTGCGCTGACCGGCTTTTTCCAATACTGGATATTTTGCATCCGTCCGGTTGTTGTATCCACCGGTACCGTAATAAATAGGATGTCCTTCAAATACCAATGTTTCATAACGGGTACCCCCCAGGCCAACCAGTTCGCGAACATAGCGGGGAAAATCCATCCCGCTTTTTACTTTGGCATGCGCCGCTGCAGCTTGTTCACTGGTAAACATTGTTTTTTGTTATTATGTATTTGCACCCACCAGTTCCTCTATTACAAAAGAACGGAGATAGGTTTTAAACCACCGATGGTATACAGCTGCCTGATTTCATCGGGGGCACAAACAACAAACTTCTGCAGGCATCAAAAATAATTTATTTTGATGCTTTTCAATCCCTCACCCGCTGTCAGCAGATAGTATGACCCATTGCCCGTTGTTGTGACCACCTTATTTGCCATAGCGTATCCGGTAAATGCTCCCGGTAAAATCGTCGGAAACATACATCGAACCGTCTGGCGCCTGAGCTAGGCCGCAGGGTTTGTGCTGGTCTTTATTGATCAAGAAATTGTCTGCAAAAATCTGCCACTTGCCCGAGGGGTGGCCGTTTTTAAAAGGAACAAAAGCCACCAAGTAACCCTTTTGTAACTCAGGCGATTTGCCATGGAAAGCAATGAACGCACCGTTTTTATATTTGGTGGGAAATGTACTGCCCGTATAAAACAGGAGTGCGTTGGGCGCCAGGTGAGCCGGAAAAACGACCAAAGGCTTAATAGCCTTATGGGTGCCTGCTTTTTTACCATCACCACCGTATTCAGGTGACATTATATTTTTGTGCTGGAACTGATCATAATATTCGTAGGGCCAACCACCGTCTGCGCCTTTCCGCACTTCATACATGGTTTCGGCCGGTAATACATTATCCTGTTCGGGGGTAAAGAATTCAGGATAAAGATTGTTCAAATCGCCCCGGCCGTGCGGCATAATAACCAACGAATTGGTCTGGTTGTTCCAGTCCATCCCCACAACATTTTTAAACCCGGTGGCGTAATGGATGCCATCTTTGTATTGCTGGTTCAACTTATCTGTTTTAAATTCCCAGATGCCGCCAACAGAATCCAGCAGGGGACAGGGATTGGGTGCTTTTTTTGATTTGGGATCCAGCAGGCAGGCATTGGTATAGGAGCCCGCATTTACATAAATATGGTTATTATTATCTAGTACAAACGATTTTGAATTGTCGCGTTTGCGGTCTACCAGACCGCTCACGATTCTTTCGGGTTTATCTGGGTTGATTACTTCTCCTTTACTGTTCAGTTTATAACGGAAGACTTCGCTATTGGAAGATGCATACAGGTAATTTCCTTTTATGCAGATGCCGGTACCGGGATAATCGCCAAAAGCGGTTTGTATATCAAATTTGCCGTCACCCTTTATATCCTTTAAATAGATAATCCCTTTCCCGTCTTTCAGCCTGGAAAGCTTAACGTATAAGCCGCCTTGTTTTGTGAACGCAATATGCCGGACACCGCCCAGCCCTTCCGCAACAATGGTGACGTTAAAACCCGCCGGCAGTTGCAGCGTCTGTGCTTTAGCCAAATGAGTAAAAAAGGCACACGCGGTAAAGATAATTGTTGTAAAAAATATTTTTTTCATACGCATTTTAAATGTGAGCAAAAGTAGGGATATCCGGCATATCTAATGTGGGCACCTATTTTTTGGCTGAAGCGGGAGCACCAAATACAGTGGCCCCCCTATATTGGAATTCGGCTGCTCCTGCATTTGCCCACCCATTTCCGGACCCACAATCATAAATATCTTCCCGGTACGATTGGTGAATCAAAAAAAGCCCAATTTTACAAACAATTTCGCCCTTTATTGTTTATAATTGATCCCAATTGAACACTTTGTATGAGCAACTCATTTTACCAGGCCATTTTTGATAAACAGGAGCAGACCGAAGATGTGCCGCCCAACAGCGTGATCACAGACTGGGCCATGCAGCTGGTACGCCTGCTTTATCCTGAAATATCAAAACAATTTTTTTCCTCTCCCAGCCAGTTTGAAGTGGCTTTCGGGCAACTGGAAAACAAACTGGTGAATATTCTGGAAAGTACCAAGGGATGCCAGGATTGCGATAACCGGGCAAAATCCGGCGTATTCTTCAAACAACTACCCGAAATATACCGCTTGCTGAATGCCGACATAAAAGCAATTGTACAGGGCGACCCGGCGGCAAAAAGTGAGTTTGAAGTAATCAGGACCTATCCAGGTTTTTTTGCCATCTGCTTTTACCGCATTGCACATGCTTTATTAAAACTGGATATCCCCCTCCTGCCACGGATACTGACTGAATTCGCGCATTCACAAACCGGTATAGATATACATCCCGGCGCAGAGATTGGCGAACATCTTTATATTGACCATGGCACCGGCACGGTAATCGGCGAAACCTGTAAGATAGGTAACCATGTAAAACTTTACCAGGGGGTAACGCTGGGGGCATTGAGTGTGGATAAAACCATGGCGTATATCAAACGGCATCCCACGGTGGAGGACTATGTAATTATCTATTCGGGCGCTACCATATTGGGTGGCGACACGGTTATCGGTCACCATAGTATCATTGGCGGCAATGTATGGCTTACAAAATCGGTGGCGCCTTATTCGGCCGTGTACCACAAGGCAGAAATTGAAATCACGGAAAGAAAATTAACACATTAAACAACAGCTATGGCAGGCATACTGGATTTGGTGGGCAATACGCCCATGGCAGAATTAAAAAAACTAAGTCCCCATCCCGGTGTTCGCATTTTTGCAAAATTGGAAGGCAATAACCCGGCCGGAAGCGTAAAAGACAGACCCGCGCTGAACATGATAAAAAGCGCTCTGGAACGTGGTGATATAAAAACAGATACCAAACTGGTGGAAGCCACCAGCGGTAATACAGGCATTGCGCTTGCCATGATTGCAAGTTTGTACGGACTGGAAATTGAACTGGTAATGCCCGCCAGTTCCACGCGCGAAAGAACCCTGGCTATGGAAGCTTTTGGCGCAAAAGTTACCCTGCTGGAGAATATTGAAACCTGCCGTGATTATGCCGAGGAAAAAGGCACTCGCAACGGCTATTTTTTATTAAACCAGTTTGCCAACCCCGATAATTACCTGGCACATTATAAATCCACCGGACCCGAAATATGGAATGATACGCAACACGGGATTACTCATTTTGTAAGTGCCATGGGTACAACAGGCACCATCATTGGCTGTTCTATGTTTTTAAAAGAAAGAAATCCCCTCGTCCAGATCATTGGCTGCCAGCCAACCGAAGAAGCATCCATACCGGGTATCAGGAGATGGCCGGCCGCCTACCTGCCCAAAATCTATGACCCAAAAAGAGTAGACCGCATCATGGACATTTCTCAACAGGAAGCCACCGATACCACGCGCCGGCTGGCCAGGAAAGAAGGTATTTTTGCCGGCATGAGCAGTGGCGGCGCTGCAGCAGCGGCCATACGACTGGCTGCCGAACTGGATACGGGTGTTATTGTTTTTATTGTCTGCGACCGTGGCGATCGTTACCTCAGCAGTAATTTATTTGGTTAGCCCGGCATCATTATCGGAGGTTCTGCGTTCATAGCACCCTGCGGCAAACCCGAAACTAAAAAACAGTACCTAACTTCTTCCCAAATCAATTTCTGTATTATCGCCGATATTAAGGCTGCGACTTTCGCCTTTCAATTCCGTATCGCTGCCAATCAAAGAATGGGTGAGCACGATATCCAGCAGGTTGGCAAAGGCGCCAATTATAGAATCTTTTACAATAGAATAATTGATGGCCACCTTTTCACCAATGGCCACATTGGGCCCTATGATAGAGTTTCTAATATCACAGCCGGCGGCAATGCTTACCGGCGGAATAATAATGCTGTTTTCAAACTGGTGGTCCTCCGAAATTGACTGCCCGAATTTTTTTAACAGGGTGGCATTGCTTTCCAGCAAAGAATCTTTCCGGCCACAATCGAACCAGTTCTGTACTTTATAAGGCTGAATTTTTACCCCGTTTTGAATCATGCACTCCAGCGCATCGGTAAGATTAAATTCCCCGCCCCGGCTTTTTACCTGGTTCCTGATATTATTATCCAGGCAACTGAATAAAGCACCGGATTCCTTTACCCGGTAAATGCCTACTAACGCCATGTTTGACTTGGGTATCTGCGGTTTTTCAATCACTTTGCTCACAAAACCGTCTTCATTGATTTCCGCAACACCAAAAGCCCGGGGATCATCTACTTTTTTTACGCCCACCATGGAATATTCGCTTTTTAAGACCTCTTCCACAGCATATTCGCAGATCGAATCGCCCAGCACAATAAACACCTCATCATCGCCTACAATATCTCTGGTTAGCATGATGGCATGTCCCAGGCCATGTCTTTCATTCTGGTGTATAAAATGACTTTGCAGGTGGGGGTATTTCTCCCGCACATAGTCCTGGATCTTATCGCCCAGGTAACCGATTATAAAAATGAATTCTTTCAGACCCGCTTCCTCCAGCTGCTCAACAATAATGCTGAGCACGGTTTTACCGGCCAGGGGTATCAGCGCTTTGGGTTGCGTATAGGTATGCGGACGTAGCTTGGTACCGGCACCAGCCACAGGGATAATTGCTTTCATATTTGTATGTATTAGCCAGGCTCATACGGCGCTGGGGCAGCTAATTCATTATCATTCAACTTTAACCTGCAAAATTTATCACTCGTTCTTTTTACAAAAACGGCATGAAAGTAACCTATTTTATGTTTTCTTACTTCATTTAAATGGGCTTTTATTAATACCCTGTTATCCAACACTTCAAAAGACCACCCAGCTGCTATTTCGTCAGTGCCTGAAGACCAGCACATTCACTGCCAGGCAAGCGAGATCCGGGTCAGACAACCGTCATCAACAAACATCGCCTGAAATAAGACACCCTGGACAACAGACCGGTCTATTTTTACCGGCTATGCAGTACCGTTATAGATGCTGCTCGATGCCGGGCGTCTCTTTTTTAAAGACCAGGCCATAACGTCCTATAACCGGACCGAAAGCCGGATTGCGGTTATTGCTGAAGCGGTTAAGCACCAGCGGCTTAACCAAGCCCATTCGATAACAAAAAATAACAGCGCGGGCCATTCGGGATAAGCTGGATCTTTCTAACAATTCTTTCACCAAAACAAGGCCGCCTGTTTCTTTTATTGATACTTGGCCTATTTTTGCGCCATGCAAAGAGATACTTTAGTTTTTGATTTAATCCGCAAAGAACTGGAACGACAGCGCCATGGTATAGAACTCATTGCTTCTGAGAACTTTACCTCCTTGCAGGTAATGCAGGCCACGGGCAATGTAATGACCAATAAATACGCCGAAGGCTATCCCGGCCGCCGTTATTATGCCGGTTGTGAAATAGTAGACCAAACAGAACAACTGGCCATTGACCGTCTTAAACAAATATTCACCTGCGACTATGCCAATGTGCAACCACATAGCGGCGCACAGGCAAATGCGGCCGTATTGCTGGCCGTTTTGCAGGCAGGCGATAAAATGCTGGGTCTCGACCTCAGCATGGGCGGTCATTTGACACATGGTTCACCGGTAAACTTTAGCGGTAAATTATACCAGCCTTTTTTTTATGGGGTGAAAAAAGAAACCGGCCTGGTAGATTATGAAATGCTGGAAGCGCAGGCAAGAAAAGAAAAACCGAAACTGATCATTTGCGGCGCATCGGCGTATAGCCGCGACTGGGATTATGCCCGTATCCGGAAAGTGGCAGATGAAATTGGCGCGTTTGTCATGTGCGATATGGCGCATCCCGCAGGCATGATTGCAAAAAAATTGTTGAACAGCCCCTTTGAACATTGTCATTTTGTTACCTCTACCACGCATAAAACATTGCGTGGTCCAAGAGGTGGTATTATATTAATGAAAAAGGATTTTGAAAACCCCTTTGGCTTGAAAGACACAAAAGGCAATACAAAGCTCATGAGCAACCTGCTGGATATGGCAGTGTTTCCGGGAATCCAGGGCGGGCCGCTGCAACATGTAATAGCAGCCAAGGCCATTTCCTTTGGAGAAATCCTGACTGATGAATTTACCAGTTATGCCAGCCAGGTGATAAAAAACGCACAGGCCATGGCCCGCGCATTTGTAGACAAGGGATACCAGCTCATCAGCAACGGCACAGACAACCATTTAATGCTGATTGACCTGCGCAATAAAAACATCAGCGGTAAAAAAGCGGAACAGGCCCTGGTAAAAGCGGATATTACTCTTAACAAGAATATGGTTCCGTTTGATGATAAAAGCGCCTTTGTCACTTCCGGCATACGGGTAGGCACACCTGCTGTTACCACCCGTGGCATGAAGGAGGAACATATGCAGTTTATCGTAAACGTAATAGATAACGTGCTGACAAATGCAGAAGACGAAAAGGTTATTGGTGCGGTACGTAACCAGGTAAATGAATTCATGAGGCAGTTTGATCTGTATCCTGAACTGGGTTAAGAAACGCCGCAACAAGACGAACGTAGTATGATCAGCGCCCGGCAAAGTCATTGATTTGCACTAAAATACCTGTTATGATTCAACGCATACAATCCGTTTGGCTGCTACTTGCCGCAGTAGCCGCCTTTCTTACCTTACAATTCCCGGTATTCAGCGGTAATATCATTGACCCGGGTCAGCCCAAAATATTCCGGAACCTTACCGCAACCGGCAACCTGCTTATCCTGGCAATTACTGTTGTAACGGGCGCCCTTGCGGGTATCGCCATCTTCCTGTATAAAAATCGGAAATTGCAGAACCGGCTCACTTTGTTTGCCTGTTTTCTATCCATTATAAATATCGTTTTATATTATCTTCAGGCCCAGAAATTTGTGCCCGCGGAAAGCGGGTACGGCATCACAGCGCTATTAGCGCTCCTGGTACCGGTCTTTCTGATATTGGCGGCAAGGGGAATCAACCGCGACCGGAAACTGGTAAAAAGCCTGGACAGGCTGAGATAGCCATATCTATCCCTACGGACGGAAACTTCACTTATTCGAAGGTTAAAACAAAGACAGCAGCACCGGTGAGTTGGTGTAGAGGGGCTGACCCAGACTCCGGATTACCAATTGACGGTACCTGCGGGCCAAACCGGCCTGCAGTCCAAAAATCTTAAATTTGCGCTTGTCTGGGTAAAATACATATCTTTAATAACTCCTTTTTTTTAAAGCCATTATCTTTTGTTAATTCCAACCGTAAAAAGCAGTTCTTGTGCTATCAGGATTGCTGAAAACAACCTATGTTGCTATAACAATCTATCAACAAAAAAAAACCACATGAAAAAATTTTTTTACTTATTTTATGCATTGTGCATTGCCGTTTCTTTATCTGCGCAGACACCGGGTGGTGTTTCGGGTTCCGTGCTTTGGTTAAAAGCGAATACCGGGGCTGGTTCCGCTACCTGGACGGATTATTCAGGAATGGCAAATGATTTTCATCAGGCCACCCCGGCCAATCAGCCGGCCGTCAATACCAATGTTTTTAATTTCAACCCAGCACTGAGTTTTAACGGAACCAGTTCTTTTATGGATCAGCCCGCACCCACCGGTTTCCCCACGGGCAATAACGACCGGTCTATATTTGTGGTTGCCAATGCAAGCGCAACCAACAGCTATCGCTGGATTCTTGCTTATGGAACGGTTGGCAGTGCATCTGGCACCTGCCAGACAGGCAATTTTGGCGGAGCTTTAACCAATGCCTTTTATGGAAGCCCGGCCGATATCATTTCAGCCAACTATTGGGATAATGTAACCAATACAAATGGAGCACTGGCCACATTTACCATAAACAGCAATACCGAAACCCTGTATAACCGGGGTATCGTTCTTACCAGCCAGGTAAATATAACAACCTTAACAGCCGGATCTGTCAATGCGGTAATAGGCGCCATTAATACGGTCCCCGCGGAACTATGGGCTGGGAATATTGCGGAAGTAATTTTATTTAATACTGCGCTGACATCGGCTCAGCGCAACCAGGTGGAATCTTATCTCGCGTTGAAATACGGGTTTACCCTGGGCTCCAACAGCAGCCCCTTAGATTATGCAGCCTCAGACGGCACCATTTACTGGGCAAATTCATCCACTTATCAAAATGATGTGTTTGGAATTGGAACGGATAATGGCACATCGCTTAGCCAGGTTCAGTCTAACAGCACGAATTCCGGCAGTGGCGATGGAACCGGGCAAAATATTTCCGGTAACCTGGTTTTATCCGTTGGCAGCGCGCTGGCCGATAAACAATTTCTGCTTATTGGCAATGATGGGGGCAGCCTGGCTGAACACCTGATTGTTCCGAGCGAAGCACCCACAGATGCAGTAGGGTCTCAACGCGTTTTGCGCAACTGGAAAGTACAGAATACCGGCACAGTTGGCACGGTTGACCTGAGCTTTGATATATCAGGGCTAAGCGTTACCGGCGGCACCACGGCTTCCAATTACCGCCTGATGATTGACGGAGATGGCGATGGTGATTATACCACCGGTACCGTAACCTATGCAATACCTTCTTCGTTTTCGGGCAATCGTTTGATTTTTACCGGTATAACCCTTGCCAATAACGCCGTATTTACGGTGCTCACACAGGCATCCGCCTTTGTTTTGCCGGCAGTTTGGGAGGGTTTTGCGGTTTCATTACAAAAAGCCAAGGCAACACTGGTATGGAAAACCAGCGATGAAATAAATGTGGATCATTACGTGGTGGAATATTCAACCGATGGCACGGTATTCAAACCAGCCGGCACCGTTGTAGCCAACAATAATGGCGCTGGTCAGCATGTTTATACTTTTGCCCAGGATAATCTTCCTGCAGGTACCCGTTATTACCGCGTTAGGAGGGTCGACAAAGACGGTCAGTTCCAGTTAAGCGATGTAAAAAGTGTAAGACCAGGCGGTCTTAGCGCAGTAACTGTAAGATCTAACCCTGTTACAAAGGACGCGCTGGAATTAAATATTGATGTGGCGCAGAATCAAAAAGCAGTGATTCGTATTGTAAGCATAAACGGTAGAATACTGGTGCAGCAAAACATCGGATTGACTACCGGCTCAAACGCAATAAAAACCAGTACCTCTCACCTGGCGGCAGGCACGTATTTCTTACAGGTGCAGCTGTCAAATGAAATAGTTAACAGAAAATTTGTGCGCTTGTAACTCCAGGCAAACCAACAAAAAAGACTGCTTGCAAAAGCAGTCTTTTTTGTTTTTGTCCATGTCGTTTACGGCTGAATGCCATCATAAAAACCGGGCGGTATGACCTTTTTTGGATTTTTTCAGGTTGGTCGGGGTTCCGGCAAAGACAATATGCCCCCCATCGGCCCCGGCCTCCGGGCCAAGGTCTATTACCCAGTCGGCGCTTTTTATAACATCCGTATTGTGTTCAATAACCAGGATAGAATGGCCTTGTTCTATAAGCGCGTTGAATGAAGCCAGCAATTTTTTGATATCGTGAAAATGAAGCCCCGTTGTGGGCTCATCAAAAATAAAAAGTATATGCCCCTGCGCCCGACCCTTACCAAGAAAGGACGCCAGCTTTACCCGCTGGGCTTCACCGCCAGAAAGCGTGTCGGACGACTGCCCCAGTTTGATATAACCAAGCCCCACATCCTGCAAAGCTTTTATCTTGCCAACCACGTCTTTTTCTGTCGAAAAAAACAACATGGCATCATCCACGCTTAATTCCAGCACATCATAAATATTTTTGTCGTTGTACTTTACCTCCAGCACTTCTTCTTTAAACCGCTTTCCGCCGCATACATCACAGGTCAGGTGTACATCGGCCAGGAACTGCATTTCAACCACCTGTTCGCCTTCTCCTTTACAGGTATCGCAGCGGCCGCCGTCTACGTTAAAAGAAAAATGTTTGGGCTGAAACGCGCGCATTTTGCTCAGGGGCTGCCGGGAAAACAATTCTCTAATTTCATCAAAGGCTTTTATATAGGTTACGGGGTTGCTGCGCGATGATTTGCCAATGGGATTCTGGTCAACCAGTTCTACCTGGCTGATATAATCGATATCCCCGCCAATGGCTTTATAGCTACCAGCTTTATCGGCCATCTCTCCTTTTAGTTTTCGCAAAGCCGGGTAGAGAATCTGTTTTACCAGCGTGGTTTTGCCGCTGCCGCTTACCCCGCTTACCACGCAAAGCAGGTTGAGCGGAAATTCAACATCAATATTTTTAAGATTATTTTGCGTTGCCCCTTCTATGGTCAATTTCCGGTTCCAGGAACGCAGTTGTTTGGGCGGGGCAATAAACAAACTTCCTTTCAGGTACTGACCCGTAAGGCTTTTTTCATTGGCAACCAGTTCGTCATAATTGCCACAGGCAACCACTTCACCCCCCAGGTGACTGGCCAGCGGTCCCATATCGATGATATGATCAGCTTCACGCATCATCATTTCATCGTGCTCCACCACTACTACGGTATTGCCCAGGTCGCGCAATTCCTTTAACACAGTAATCAGTCTTTCGGTATCTCTTGAATGTAGTCCAATAGAAGGTTCATCCAGGATATACAGTGAGCTGGTAAGATTGCTGCCCAGGCTGCGGGTTAATTGTATGCGCTGGCTTTCGCCACCGCTTAAAGAATTGGCCAGACGGTTGAGTGTAAGATAACCCAGACCCACATCCATCAGCGTTTTGATACGATGATGAATTTCCACCAGTATCCTTTTGGCAATTTGCCGGTCGGTTTGATCCAGCGCCAGTTCCTGGAACCATTGCTGCAAATCTTTTACCGGCATTTCGCAGAGTTCGCCTATATGCTGACCTCCTATTTTTACATACAAGGCCTCTTTGCGCAAACGGTAGCCCCCGCATTCCGGGCAGAGGGTTCTGCCTCGGTACCGTGATAATAAAACGCGGTATTGCACTTTATATAAATTCTGTTCTACTTCTTTAAAAAAATCATCGATGCCATTTACAAATTCATTTCCCTTCCACAATACCTGGTATTCTTTTTTTGTAAGATCGGCAATGGGTTTGTGAACGGGGAAATCGAATTTCCGGGAAGCTTTTATAAACGCATCCTTCCATAAGCCCAGCTTCTCTCCCTTCCAGGGCGCAACTGCCCCTTCATACACGCTCAAACGTTTGTCGGGTATCACCAGGTCAGCATCAATACCCAGCACCAGAGAGAAGCCTTCGCAGGTTGAACATGCGCCAAAAGGATTGTTAAAAGAAAATAAATTGGGAACAGGTTCTTCAAAATTGATGCCGTCCAGTTCAAAACGATTGGAAAAATGCAAGGGCTCCGCATCATTTACTTCAACGTATACATCACCCTCTCCTTCATAAAAAGCGGTGTTTACAGAATCGGCCATCCGGTGTTTATCATCTTCATCAAAGGGCCTTACCACCAGCCGGTCTATCAACACATATAATTTTTTCCGGGCGGCAGGCTTCCACTTATTGTCTTCCAGTATATCTTCTATCCGTATTACTTCGCCGTTGTACAGGCGTGCGAATCCTTTTTGCAAAAGAATATTCAACTCCTCTTTTATATCGCGGTGGGCATGCTGTTTAAAGGGCACCAGTATTAGTGCCTTATCACCTTCTTTTAACTGGCTGATGGCATTCACTACATCGGCCACATCGTCTTTTTTTACCACGCGGCCTGAAACAGGCGAGATGGTCTTACCTGCCCTTGCATATAAAAGTCGCAGGTAATCGTACAGTTCCGTCATACTGCCCACGGTTGAGCGTGGCGTACGCGTAATTACCTTTTGCTCAATGGCAATAGCGGGGCAAAGCCCTTTAATATAATCAACATCGGGTTTATTCATCCGCGCCATAAACTGGCGCGCATATGCGCTGAGGCTTTCCGCATACCGGCGTTGACCTTCGGCAAAAAGGGTATCAATGGTAAGGGAAGACTTACCCGAACCGGATACACCGGTAACCACAATAAATTGGTTGCGCGGGATAGTAACGGTAATATTCTTTAAATTATGTACCCGGGCGCCCTTAATAAGGATGCCTTCCTTTTTATTGTGGATATCTTTTGCTCCGGCGCCCTCTTTTCTTGTTTGAATTACTGTCATAATAGTAAAAAGCGAAATAAAATTATCGAAGATTTACGATCTCTGCACGTATTAACACCCAATTATGAATTCTGTTGCAATATTTCTTTTGGAAAAGTTTTTCTTTTTGAAAAAAGTACTATTTTCGAAATACCAATTAAAAACTATGATTAAACCTTTAAAAAACGCCCGCCTATAGCAAATCTATACTTCGCTTAGAAATTTCCCAAACTAGTACATCGTAACCAATATCCAATAATTTTTTAAAAACCGTAGAAGTTTATGAAATCACTCTGCAAAAACACCGATCATGAATTGATCCATTCATTCAAGGATGGAGACATGAATGCCCTTGAAACGCTGGTTGTGCGACACAAGGACAAATTGTACACTTCCATATTATTTATGGTTAAAGACAAATATCTTGCTGAAGATATTTTCCAGGACGTACTCATTAAAATCATTGACACCATTCGGGGCGGCCGCTACACAGAAGAAGGCAAATTTCTGCCCTGGGCCATGCGCATTGCACATAACCTCTGCGTAGATCATTTCCGTAAAGTAAAAAGAACACCCGCTATTAAAACCAGCGATGACCGCGACATTTTTGAAGTGCTGAATTTTACTGAAGACAGCGCAGAAACAAAAATGATGAAACGCCAGAGCCACGACAGGGTACGCCGAATGCTTGACCTGTTGCCGGAAGACCAGCGCGAAGTCATCATTTTGCGTCACTACGCAGAATTAAGTTTCAAAGAAATTGCAGCACTTACCAATTGCAGCATCAATACAGCGCTGGGCAGGATGCGCTATGGCCTGATTAACCTCAGGAAAATGATGCTGGAAAAACAAATTTGTTTATAACAACCCTGGTTTTTTCTGGAATTATTAACGCGATAGTTAAAAATTATATTTCCTTCATGCTTAATTTTACAAACCGTAAAGCTATTGTCATTCTGGCCCTCCATCTTACCTTTTGAAGATTAGATCTGCTTGCCGTGAGAAGGTTGGAACAGAATGACGACTAATTGAAAAGCCTCCGCACTGCGGAGGTTTTTTTTGCGGATGACCCATTGATCTGTGGTTTGTTTTGTCCACCCTTCCGACTGTTTATTTATTTATTTTATTAAACGCATCCAGGCCGCAAGCCAGCCAGGCTGCATAGTCATTCGCATCGGGGGTATAGCCTACGGGCCGGGTTAATATTTTTTCCTCCGGTGATATAATGACGTATAATGGTTGGGAGGCATTGATAAAATTTTCTGATTGCAGGGTGCCAAATTTATCTCCAATTGTTTTGATGGGTTTTTTTGATCCATCGCTACTGGTAAACAGGAACTGCTGGTCTTCCGGCAACGATTTTCTATCGTCTACATACAGGGAAACAAGGATGAAATTTTTTTCGATCAGTGCTTTTACTTTTTCATCAGGCCATACATTCTCTTCCATCTTACGACAGTTTACACAGGCCCAGCCCGTAAAATCAAGAAGGATGGGTTTATGCACCTGCCTGGCCAGTTGCAATGCCTTTTCATAGTCGTTTATAAGGTCTGCTTCCACCCCTTTTCTTTTTGCCGAATCATGAGCGTAAATGCTATAGCTCAGCGGCGGCGGAAACCCGCTCACCAGCGAGCGGTTGGCATATTTTGTATTGGTGACACCCGGAACCAGGTATATGGTGAAGGCCAGGAAAAACAGCGCAATGCCAATACGCCCAGCGCTTAATTTTTTGGGTGGCGGATCATAGGCAAATTTTAATACGCCCAGTAAATAAAATACCAGTGCCAATCCAATTATAATCCAGATCCCAAAAAATATTTCTCTTTTTAAAAGACCCCAGTGTTTTACCAGATCCGCGTTGGATAAAAATTTCAATGCTAAGGCCAGTTCAATAAAACCAAAAACAATTTTCACGGTATTCATCCATCCGCCCGATTTTGGGAGCGACGCCAGCCAGTTGGGGAACAGGGCAAACAATGCAAAGGGCAGACCCAGCGCCAGGCCAAAACCTGCCATGGCTACCGTTAACTGGAAGGCCCCGCCATTTTGATTTAAAGCGCCCACCAGTAAAGACCCCAGTATAGGCCCGGTGCAGGAGAAGGATACAATGGCCAGGGTTAAGGCCATAAAAAATATGCCGCCCACGCTGCCAATATTTGATTTTGTATCAACCGTATTGGAAAGACCACCGGGCAGCCCAATTTCATAATAGCCAAAAAACGATAATGCAAATACAATAAAAACAAGGGCAAAACCCAGATTAAGCCAGGCATTGGTAGAAATATTATTGAGTATGCCCGAGCTGCCGGCATCTAAAAAATAAAAAGGAAGACTAAGCAGTACATAGATAATAAATATAAAAAAGCCATAGAGAAAGGCATTCCGGATACCCTGTTGTTTACTTCCCGATTTCTTGGTAAAAAAAGAGACCGTTAGGGGGATCATAGGAAAGGTGCAGGGCATGATCAGGCCAATCAGTCCACCAATAAACCCTAAAACAAATATACCCCAAAGGCTTTTTTTACTGCTGTCCTCGCCTCCGGTTCCGCCGCAGTCATTGACCGGATGCTGAACATCAATGGAACTTCTTTTTAAGGATTGGGCGGCCGAGGCAGATTCAATAAGTCCACCTTTTTTTACGCTTATATTGCCACTGGCATCCAGCGAAAACCGGAAGGGAATGTCTTCGGGACCAGCAACACTATCGCCCTTCATGGTCATAAAAGAAACAACACCGGTAATATCTTTTTTTTCTTTGACCGCCAGCGTTAGTTCAATGACAAGATTGTTCTTAAAAAAATGGATGGGCAGGTTTCCCAGCAATGGTTCTTTGACCGATATAAGTTCGCCTTTTTCAAGGCTGCCTGCCGGGGTACAAAAAGAAAGCGATGCGGAGTCCAGTTTTATACGCGTGTTGGGTTCATCGTCCGTGGCGGTCGTGGAAAACAAGCGCCAGCCTTTTTCTATGCCGGCCTGGAAAGAAAGCAGGTAATGGCCGTTCGGCAGCCGGGTAGCACTGAATTGCCAGTCAACCGTTTTTTGCGAGCCTGCACCATCCTGTGCCCGCAGCCCGCATACCAATAGCAAACACCCCGCAAAGAGTAAAAATTGTTTCATGGTTGTTCTATAAACCAACGGGTTCCTTTTGCAAAGAACCCGTTTATAAAAAGATACCTTGATATTATATAGGATTATCCCCCAATATTTACCTTAAACGGTACGGTTGAAGGCGGTAAACACTGACTCTCATTACAAACCATGAATTCCACGGTGCCAACCAGGTTGGTTTTGATATTCCCTTTTAGCTTTATAACCTGTATAAAATCAACCGCTTTTTCGTAGTACTGTACACTGCCGCCCCATACCTCTTCATTTTTTCGGATGATTTTACCGGTTTCTTTTACTTTGCCGGTTAAACCTATCAGCGGGTTTTTTACAAAAGTAAATACTGTTGGCTGCGGGCCTTCCACGCCAACGTCCTGCGCATAGATGTGGTAATTACCATTGATGGTAGCCGTCATATGCACTTCGTATGTTTTATCGGCGATTTTTTTTGTGGCGTATACCCATTGTACCTGTTTTACAGACTGCGCCCACAGGCTTCCGGCACTTGCCAGCAACAAAGCCAAGATATAGAATTGTTTCATAAACAGAAATCATTTATACAAGAACGTGAACTTTTGGCAAAGGTTCAAAACTGAATGCTAATAAAAATGTTAAACTGTTTATACTAATTCAGGCAGACGTTGCATCAGTAGTTCTTTTATAACCAGGCGGCCATCCGTATTGCCCAGGGCTTCGGAACAGGCGCGTTCAGGATGCGGCATCATCCCAAATACCGTACGGCTGTTATTGCAGATACCGGCTATATGCCTGGCAGCACCATTGGGATTGGTTTCCGCCGTACTGTTGCCCTGTTCATCGCAATATCGGTAGATTACCTGGTCCTTTTCCTCCAGTTCATCCAGTATGGCATCTTTGGCAAAATACCGGCCCTCTCCGTGCGCAATAGGTATTTTCAACGCCTTGCTGGGGCCTGCTCCCCTGATATAGACATTTTTGCAAACAAACTGCTGGTTGGAATTCCGAAGCAATACGCCCGGCAACAGGTGCGACTCGCACAATATTTGAAAACCATTACAAACCCCCAGCACTTTGCCGCCCTTTTGAGCAAATTCAATTACACTTTGCATCATCGGGCTAAAACGGGCAATGGCGCCGCAGCGCAGGTAGTCGCCATAAGAAAAACCACCCGGTAATACCAGGCAGTCATTGGTTGAAAACATACTGATATCGCGGTCTTTATGCCAGAGCATCAGGGTCTCCTGGTTCAAACC
>JBDTVE010000223.1:0-22636 GCA_040007355.1 Bacteroidota bacterium
ATCAGGAAGATTCCTATTTGGCCAGCACGGGTTGCTTCGGCTGCGCTTAGCAATGACGTTTGCTTCGACGTTCGCTTCGCCTCCTCGGCGGCGTAATTTGTTGAAGAAGGTGAACCGCCCGAAGAAAGGGCAACTTGCCAGTTCCCTGTGGTTATGACTAAATGA
The DNA here is from genome assembly GCA_040007355.1 of Bacteroidota bacterium. Lineage (GTDB taxonomy): Bacteria > Bacteroidota > Bacteroidia > Chitinophagales > Chitinophagaceae > JACMLD01. The sequence continues at coordinate 166 of JBDTVE010000223.1, forward strand.
GCAATCATCCCGGCTCCATTACGACCCATGACGACCGCCACGAGCAACAGCAAAAAAAAATATTGGAATTCCCCTGGCAACATTGCTTTTTAATCAGGGAGAACATATTTTGTCTATTTTTAACGACATTTAATCAATTCAACGTGAACCTGCAATCAAGAACCCGCTACTGTCTGCCTGTGTTTATTGCCGCCATCATGGCATTGTCCGCCTGTGCCAATAAAGACAGAGATGATAAAGTTATACGGCCGTCCGGCACCGGTAGCCGCCCCATGGTTACGCAGGTGGAAGGTTATATTGTAAAAGCCAGATTGCTGGGCGCCAGTGTGGAAGTACCCGGAACGCTGATTGCTAACCAGGCCACCGAACTGCATCCGGAAATTTCCGGCCGGATCGTGCAACTAAATGTAAGCGAGGGGCGGCAAGTTGCCAAAGGCATGCTGATTGCCAAATTGTTTGACGATGATCTACAGGCAACATTGAAAAAACTATATGTCCAGTTACAGATAGCCAACCAAAACGAACAACGCTCCTCCCAACTGGTGAAGATACAGGGCATCAGCCAGCAGGATTATGATGCCAGCCTGCTAAACGTAAACAATATTAAAGCAGATATCGAGATAACAAAAGCCACCATCATCAAAACGGAGATCCGCGCGCCGTTTAACGGGAAAGTGGGGTTGAAAAATATCAGCACCGGTGCATTTGTAACGCCTTCCACCATTGTAGCCACCATACAGCAAACCGATATCCTGAAACTGGATTTCTCCGTACCTGAAAAATATATCCAGCAGATAAAGGTTGGACAGCCGGTAAGTTTTACCACGGAAGGAAGCGATCGGAAATACACGGCCCGGATAATGGCAACAGAATCCGGTGTTGCCCAGGAAACACGTACCCTTGCCATCCGCGCGATTGTTCAAAATAAAGAAACCCGTCTGGTACCGGGGGTGTTTGCCAAGGTAGTGCTGAACTTTGAACCGGACCCCAATGCCATCGTAGTACCCACACAGGCAGTTATTCCGCAGGCAAGAGGAAAAAAAATAATTGTCTACCGGGGCGGTATGGCCGCGTTTGTGGATGTAACCACGGGCATTCGCGATTCATCCATGGTGCAGATCACCAGCGGGCTGAAACCCGGTGATACCATTGTAACCACAGGTCTGCTCAGTGTACGGCCGGGTTCAAAAATACAAGTGAATAAAATGAATTGAGGGCTTTTTGACAGCAGCGTACCAAGGCCCCAGGGCCGGTACCGTTAGAATGATTCCGGTATGGGTAAACTATCTTTATACAGCAGGTCACAAACCATAAACTATCTGGCATGAACATATCAGAACTCAGCCTGCGGCGCCCGGTGCTTGCCATCGTAATGAATATCATCATCGTGGTATTCGGCATCATCGGTTTTAAATTTCTCGGCATCCGGGATTACCCTGCCATTGACCCGCCCAATGTAAACGTGCGCACCTCTTATGCGGGTGCAAACGCTGAGATCATTGAAACGCAAATAACGGAACCGCTCGAAAAATCAATCAATGGTATTGCGGGCGTTCGGAATATCACCTCTTCCAGCAGCAATGGAACCAGCAGCATTAACGTGGAGTTTGAACTGGCCATCAACCTGGAAGCTGCTGCCAATGATGTCCGGGATAAAGTATCCCAGGCCATCCGTTCGCTTCCACCTGATTTGGAAGCGCCACCCGTTGTATCAAAAGCAGACGCCAGCTCGGACGCCATTTTGTCCATGACCGTGCAAAGCAATACCCGGAACCAATTGCAGGTAACGGAATATGCCAACAACGTGCTGGTGGAAAGACTGCAAACCATTCCGGGTGTAAGCGGCATACAGATCTGGGGCGAGAAACGTTATGCCATGCGCATTTGGCTAGACCCTGTCAAACTTTCCGCCTATGGCCTTACCGCGGTCGATGTGCAGTCGGCCCTCGCCAAAGAAAACGTGGAACTGCCTTCCGGGAAGATCTCCGGCAACGCAACCGAACTAACCGTACGCACGTTTGGAAGGCTAAATACCGAAGAGGAGTTTGACAATATCATTATTAAAAACATCCATGGTGCCGATATCAGGGTCAAGAATATCGGGGAAGCCGTACTGGGCCCCGAAAATGAAGAAACGATATTAAAGGAAAGCGGTGTACCCATGATTGGACTGGCTATTGTACCGCAACCGGGTGCAAACTATGTAGCCATCTCCGACGAATTTTACCGTCGGCTTGAACAGATAAAAAAAGACGTGCCGCCCGATGTAAAGATCAATATCGCGCTTGACCAGACAAAATTCATCAAAAAATCTATTTCAGAAGTACAGGAAACACTGATTATATCCATCCTGCTGGTCATACTTATTATTTACCTGTTTTTCCGCGACTGGCTGATTGCCATACGCCCCCTGATTGATATACCCGTTTCGCTGATTGGCGCATTCTTTATTATGTACATTATGGGTTATACCATCAATGTTTTGTCTTTGCTAGCCATTGTACTGGCTACTGGATTGGTGGTAGACGATGGGATCGTGGTAACGGAAAATATTTATAAGAAGATGGAGAAGGGGATGAATAAATGGCAGGCGGCCCTGGAAGGATCAAAAGAGATCTATTTTGCCGTTATTGCCACATCCATTACGCTGGCGGTTGTTTTTCTGCCCATCATATTCCTGCAGGGTTTTGTGGGTAGCCTTTTCCGTGAGTTTGGTATCGTAGTGGCGGGCGCTGTACTGATATCAGCGTTTGTATCGCTTACGCTTACACCCGTATTGAACGTAAAGCTTACCCGCAAAGGCATTCACAAACATTCCTGGTTCTATACCAAAACAGAGCCTTTTTTTCAGTGGATGGAGCGCAGCTACCAGCGGGCACTCACCCGGTTTATGAAAGTACGTTGGGTAGCATTTATTATCATCGCCGCCTGTGCCGCCATTATTTATTTCATCGGGGGCAGTCTGCAGTCGGAGTTGGCGCCCATGGAAGACCGGAGCCAGTTCCGGCTATCCGTAACCGGTCCGGAAGGAACTTCCTTTGATGCAATGGACAAATACATTACGCGGCTGTCGAACCTAATGATTGATTCGGTACCCGAAAAAGAAACTGTATTATCAGTTACCTCGCCGGGGTTTTCGGGTTCGGGTAATGCAAATACTGGTTTTGTACGGGTGACCCTGGTTGACCCTCCCTACCGGCAACGGTCGCAACAGGAAATCGTAAACATGATAAACCGTAACCTGCCGCGGTTTAACGAAGGCCGGGCTTTTGCCATACAGGAAGAAACCATATCAGTAAACCGCCGGGGCGGGCAGCCAGTTCAGTTTGTGATCCAGAATAATAATTTTGATAAACTGACGCAGGTCCTTCCTAAATTTTTGGAAGAAGCGGGCAAAAGCAATGTACTGCAACAGGTGGATGCCGACCTGAAGTTTAATAAACCTGAATTAAGGGTGCAAATAGACCGCATCAAAGCCGCTGCGCTGGGTGTAAGCGTAAGCGATATTTCAGAATCCCTGCAACTGGCTTATAGCAATCGGCGCCTGGGTTATTTTATAAAAGATGGTAAACAATACCAGGTGATGGGGCAGGTTGCCCGAGACGATCGTGACGACCCCAATGACATGAAATCATTGTTTGTACGAAATATACGGGGCGACATGATTAGCCTTGATAACCTGGTAGTGGTGGAGGAGTCCAATACGCCGCCAACACTCTATCATTTTAACCGATACAAATCAGCTACTATATCCGCCGGCCTGCAACCCGGTAAAACCATTGGCGATGGGATAAAGGAAATGGAAAGAATTTCAAAAAAACTCACGGATGAAACATTCACTACGTCCTTATCCGGGTCATCCAGGGATTTTGCCGAGAGTTCCAGCAATACCAGCTTTGCATTCCTGCTGGCCCTGGGTTTGATTTTCCTAATCCTGGCCGCCCAGTTTGAAAGTTTTGTGGATCCGTTTATCATCATGGTAACTGTGCCGCTGGCCATTGCAGGTGCGGTATTGTCGTTATGGCTGTTTGGCCATACCCTGAATATTTTTTCACAGATAGGCATGATTATGCTCGTGGGCCTGGTTACCAAGAACGGTATCCTGATTGTTGAATTTGCGAACCAGAACCGCCTGAAAGGAATGAAGCGAAGCGAGGCCGCCATTTTTTCGGCAACGCAGCGTTTAAGACCCATACTCATGACAAGCCTGGCCATGTCCCTGGGCGCTTTGCCCCTGGCCTTATCGCTGGGTGCAGCGGCTACCAGCCGTATTCCCCTGGGTGTTGTGATAGTGGGTGGTATTATGTTTTCACTCATACTCACCCTGTTCGTTATACCAGCCATGTACGCTTATCTTTCGTCAGCAAAAAAAAGAAGTGCACTCGACGAACTGGCAGCGGCGGTGTCTGCAGAACAAGATCCGGCACTGCCATAAAATTAACAAACACCATGATTAGGATATTTATCGTAACTGTTTTATTGATTACCGGCTGCACATCAATGGCACAAAAGCTGCTCACCCTGGAGGAAGCCGTGGCAACCGCGCTGCAGAATAATTTTGATATACAGGTTTCAAAAAATGATTCCATGGTGGCTACACTTGATTATTCTTTTCGCTATGGCGCGTTTTTGCCACAACTGAATGCTACGGCAGCCTCGGTTTGGAACCATAATAACCAGCGCCAGACGCTTTCAGACGGAACCAAAAGAAAGCAAAATGGTCTTCGTTCTAACAATGTAGCCGCGGCGCTTAACCTGAACTGGACACTATTTGATGGATTAAAAATGTTTGCCACAGTGGAAAAAGCGGCAGAATATGTAAAGCTGGGCCAACTGACCATCAAAAACCAGGTAACCAATACCGTTGCAACGGTCATCAATAACTATTATAATATCGCCGCGCAGAAACAGCAGCTAAAAGCCATCCGCGAACAAATGATGGTTAGCGAAGAACGGGTAAAACTGGCGCAAAACCGTCTTGATATTGGCGTGGGCGCCAAACCCGATGTGTTGCAAAGTAAAGTTGACCTGAATGCCCAGAGAGCAAATATCCTGGTACAGGAAACGCTGATTGCGCAATTAAAAGAACAGCTTAACCAGGCCATGAATGTGGCGCCCAATACACCCTACGAGGTAGAAGACAGCATACCCATCAATCACCAGCTGAACCTGGGGGAGATCAGGGATAGTATTGAGACCTCTAATCCCGGTTTGTTACTGGCGAAAAAAAATGTGGATATTTCCAATATCACCCTGCGGGAACGCAAGGCCGATCTTTTTCCCATATTGTCTTTCAACTCCGCGTATAATTTCAGTCGGACCAATAACAAATCCGTTATTAATAATTTTTCACTGCTCTTCAACCGGAACATGGGCTTTAATTATGGTCTCACGGTAGCGGTGCCCATCCTGAACAATTTCAACGGGAAAAGACTGGTGCGACAGGCACAGCTTGACATTCGTTACCAGCAACTTTTATACGACCGGGAACGGTCACTGCTCTACCTGCAGGTGAACAATGCCTTTACTGCTTTTACACAACAGCAGAAGGCCCTGGCACTTGAAGAGGATAATATTGTGCTGGCAAAAGAAAATGTGTCCATCATATTACAGACCCTGCGCCTGGGTGCCGCCACTATCATCCAATTGCGCGAAGCACAGGAAAGCCTGGAGAATGCCTATAACCGGCTTATAACGGCCAGGTACAATACCAAACTGGCAGAAACCGAATTAAAGAGACTAAAGGGAACCCTGGTGCTATAAAGGGCTTCGCCGCGCAGTGGGAGTTGGTAGTGGTGAGCCGGTTGTAAATAGTTGATAACGTGAATCCGGCAACCTGTTGATGGAATTAACAACTCATCAAAATAGTGAAGTGGGAGCGGAGCGTTATTGCTGAAGAGGTAAGCCGCCAGAATAAAGAGCGACTCACCCGTTCGTCGTCATTGGGATTGGAAGCTGATCAAAATAGGATTGTGCTGGTGGTCGTCCGCTGGATGCACAAAGAACCAATAGCACACGTGAGCGACGCAACAATGTTTAATCAGGGCCCTGGTGCGCGGCCCATTATTATTTCACGGAAATCTATTATAGCGGGCAGCTGAATAAGACAATGCAGTCTTGAATAAACTGATTACGCTCACCACTGGTGGGTCTCTCACCGACCATCCTGCTAGGACTTGTATTGGCGTTACAGATTAAATTCCCAGGCGGTCCGGTAGCTCCCGAATTGCTCTACATAAGATAAAAAGGAGTTGTAAAAAGGATCTGCACCGATGGTGGCGCTGTCGCCAATCACAAACAATCGTTCCCTGGCACGGGTAATGGCCACGTTCATACGACGATAGTCTTTTAAAAAACCGATTTGGCCCTCATCGTTGCTTCGCACCAGTGAAAGAATGATGATCTCTTTTTCCTGGCCCTGGAAACTATCAATGGTACTGGTACGCAGCTCCTTTGGCAGTATCTCCCGGGCCGCCAAAACCTGTCCCGCATACGGGGAAATAAATGCCGTGTCAGCCGGGTTGATGGATTCTGTTTCCAGCAGTTGCTGTACCAATTGCAATTCTCCCTTGTTTTGCAGGCTGGTGCCATCGCTGCCATGGGTTTCATTAAAACCCGAACCCGCGGTATCAATAAAAAAAAGATGCACGCCGGTATTGCCCAGGTGGGAGGCGGTGCGCAGCAAGTTATTGTAAAAATAGCCGCCGGAGAAACCGGCTATCACCTCCCGCATCCGGTATTGTATGTCCAGTAAAAACACATTTTTTGCAGTAGCAATGGCTATTTCCAATACCGAGTGGTTCAGTCCGCCACGGGCCGCATCACTGCTTATCACGGTAGGGGGCAGTTGTAGATGGTCGCCGGCCAGTGTGTATTTCTCGGCGAGCGGGAATATGCACCAGGCCAGGGGTTCGATGCATTGCCCCGCTTCATCTATCACCAGGGTATGAAAAGTGTGCCGGCTGAGCTTTGCATCATAAAGACCAATGGGCGTACCAGCTATAACACGGGCTTCCGTAAATAATTTTTCTTCGTTATACGCCTGAATTTTTTTTATTTCGGCCCGGATGGATTTTACTTCCTTGAACAGGAGATTGCGTTGCTCCCTTTCCGCTTTTCCAAAACGTTTTTTGTATTTGAGCGCCATCTTCCTGAATGCTTCGGCCCGTATTTTTAAATCTTTGATCTCTTTTTGCTGGCGGCTGTTATTAAGCCTTCCTTCCGGGGTATGCAAAAAAATGGTCTCATCAACTTTACAGCTGTTGCCAACACGCAATACATCAATCCCCTGATGGATCAAGCCCTTGGCGATATTATCGACCGCGGTATTGCTGGGCGCGGAAACCAGCACTTTTTCGCCCGCTTTTACCAGTTGTACAATGGCCTCCACCAGCGTTGTGGTTTTGCCGGTACCAGGCGGACCATGTACAATGGTAACCAACTCCTGCCGGGTGATGGCGTTGATGGCTGCCTGCTGGCTGACGTTTAAATGTTTATTGGTGAAATCCTCCGGTTTTAGGCCGCCGGTACTGGGTTCTGGGTTTGTCAGGCCTTCTCCATGCAGGGCCGCAAACAGCGCAAACATCCGTTTGTTATCTTCCAGTTCCATTAAAACCGTTTTCATGATCCCGGTAGTTCGCTGGTCCGGCGCCAGTTTAATGCCCACACCGTTTTCTTCTATCCAGTCGGGAAAATCGGGTGCAAACAACCTGAATTCGCCGGTACTGCCCTCCATGTTTATCAGCAGGCCTTTCACCGGTTCCTCGCCTGAAAAAAAACATTCAATGGCGGCGCCGTCTTTAAAAAGGCTGGTCTCCGCCGGAAACGGCAGACGGAAACTAATCTCGGGGTAATCCGCATAACCAAAACCCTTGCGGGTAACTGAAATCGGATGCAGGGCCAGCCCCTCGGCCTTTAATGTTTTAAGTGTATGCTGCTGGTCAAGACTAAATCTTTTGATCTGCTCCTGTTCTTCCAGCGCTATACACTGCAATAGTTTTTTTATATAGGGGTGCGTTACCGGCATGCGGTGAAAATAGGATGGATGAAGGAATAAAAAAATAGCAACCCCTGTTTTTCTCTGGAAGATCATAGACCGGACTGCGCGCGCTATAATAAAAAAAACCGCCTGCAACATGGCAGGCGGCTTTTGGCAGAAGATATAAGGCTTAATTTTTTATGAATTTGATGCTGGTTTTATCGGCTGATATTTCAGCAATATACAGCCCATTGACGAGAGATGAAATGGAAATCACCTGGTGTTCCTGCAACAATTGTGTCTTTAACACCAGTTTGCCGTTAATATCCATAATCTTTAGTTGTTTGGGCGTGCCACTGATAACCGTGGTTATTACAATGGAAGAAGAAGCTGGGATGGGCGACAAGTGTACCGTGGCCTGGTCAAAATGTAAATATTTTGTATCGCTGTACACAAACCGCCTGTCCTGGTCAACCTGCTGCAAGTGGTAAAAGACATCGCTGAAACCCCGCTGTACATCGCGCGGGAGTTGGCATCCCGGCCGAAATGCAGGGTCGCAGTCTGCTCCCCCTGCTGAAAAACCGACGCCATTCATTGGCGTAAAATGGTGAATTATCATTATTATGAGGGGGATGAACACAATGTAGCCAAATACATTGGCGTCCGCAGCGATCATTAGAAACTGATTTATTTTTATGAACACCGCGAATGGGCGTTTTATTATCTCCAAAAAGACCCCGAAGAATTAACAATGTATACAATGTATACAATGTATATGCGGCGCAGGTGTATAAAAAACAAATTGTCGCCATGAAGAAAAGCCTCGTTCTAATGCAGCATCAATACAAGTACCCCGAACCGGTTATCAATACAAAATAAGACGAGTAGCCTTTCTGTTATTGACCGAGTGGGCGGCCAGTCTCGCAGTGATGGCCAAACGGATCTGTCTGCCGGCCCAGTCGCCAGCCATACCCTTCGCCCACCGGGAAACAACCATGGCACCGGCATTTACTGCCTGCGCAATGTGGTTATCAGGGTCTGTTATCGTTAAGATCTTCCTGATGGAGCCGCCTGATATGGGTACCTTATCTGCGCTGTTCCCTTCGCTGCTTATCCAGAATCTCGCGTGGTCTAAGAAAATTTTATTACCAGGCACCATCGGACGCCTCCATACGATAGGTTTCGTTTGTGCCAAATACCGTTTTGTAAAAAAGGGTAGCGGCTGCCATCGGAAACGGATAACCGGAGTTCAATGGGGGTAGTCAAAATAGCGGCAGCAATACTTTTTATTTCCAAGATTTTTTTATTGATAGAACGAATGGTGAAATTAAGTTAGCTATTATCATCCGTTCAGCCAGCAAGAACCGGCTATAATTGTTTTGCGATGCGGGTCGGGTAACAGTTTGCGTGGGTAGCGCTACAGCGGGGCCGGTTGCCGGCTTGCAAATAATCATTATTTTCAACAATAAATGAAATGGGCAGCATGAAAAAAATACAATGGGGAATTATTGGATGTGGTGATGTTACCGAGGTAAAAAGCGGGCCGGCCTTTAACAAAGTAAGTAACTCCATACTGGTAGCCGTTATGCGCCGTGATGCGGCAAAGGCGGCGGATTACGCAAGGCGGCACGGGGTGCCAAAATGGTACGATGACGCGCAAAAACTGATTGAAGACCCGGAGGTAAACGCCATATACGTGGCCACCCCGCCCCAAAGCCACGAAGACTATACCCTCCGTGCACTACGGGCCGGAAAACCCGTCTATGTGGAAAAGCCGATGTCTACTGATGGGGCGGCAGCACGCAGAATGCTACTGGCGGCGGTTGAAACGGGGCTGCCATTATCAGTTGCGCATTACCGTAAGGAACAGCCCAGGTTTAAAAAAATAAAATCGCTGCTGGATGCGGGCACTATAGGCAAGGTGCGAATGATAAACCTGCAATTGGTACAATCACAGCAATTACCACTGATATCAAAAACGGGCGGTTTCTGGCGTGTTGACCCGTCGGTATCGGGTGGGGGGCTTTTTCATGATCTGTCTCCGCACCAGTTAGACCTGATGCAATATTTTTTTGGGGCCATTGAAAACGCCCGTGGATATTCCAGAAACCAGGCGGGTTTATATCCGGCAGACGACCTGGTAATGGGGACTATTTTATTTAAAAACGGGGCGGTGTTTAACGGGAGCTGGTGTTTTGCCGGGGCGGAAAACGAGGACCGCGACAGTGTGGTGATTACCGGTTCCGAGGGCAGTATTCATTTTAATACTTTTAGCACCAACCAGGTAACGCTTAGTAAAAAAGGAGTGGAAGCGGTACTGATCTTTGATGAATTGCCGCATGTACAACAACCGATGATAGATGCCGTGGTAAAATATTTCCTGGGCGACGGGCCCAATCCGTCTACAGCCGAAAGCGCCGTTGTTACTATGGAAACAATGGATGCGTTTACAAAAAAGGATTGAGACGGGTTCTTAATATTTGTACAGCACGGGAATATTGTTATACGACATGGTCATCATACCCCTGAGTTTCATCTAAGCCACCAACATCCCGGCTTTGAACCAAATAATATTTTTGATATCGGCCGGTTCCGCTTTTCCAATCTCCTCTTTTTCAAGATGCTCAATGGAGATAATACTGCCGGAATTGATATCCATTTTGCTGAACAGTACTTCGACCTTCATATACCCGCCTTCGCTGTCCATTGTTATTGATTAACAGGGTGCCAAAGCCTTCTTTGGGAATTTCATATAGCCAAACTTTTCTTCAGGATGGCCGGAAATAAATCACTCCGGGGTTTCCATGGGATGCCAGGGCTGTTCACCAATGAACTTATCGGTAGTTTGAGCGTTTAGATTAAAAAAAATACCAGGAATAACAGGCAGAGCCCGCCATTGATGATGCGTATAAACGATGGGGTAGGGGGTGAGTATTGTAGACAGCAAAACTGTCTGTACACCATATAAGGATTAAGGATTGAATAATTTGCCGCGTTAAAAAAAACTGGAAAGGACATGCAAATACGGGATGGAAACGCCTAAAATCTTATATTGAGTGGGGACACGAAACGGTCTTAAAAGGAATTTTACTGCCATGATAAAAAAAATTGCACCAGATAAATGGAAACATTTTTTTGTTGGAATTGCTATGGGCATCGTGCTTCAGTTAACGGGTTGTTGGCTGCTGCCGGAACATTTTTTATTGGCGACCGCACTTGTCTTGGGGTTTGTTGTAACAATCAGTTATGTGTTTGAGCTGTTCTCTAAAATCACCGGCCAGGGTCATTACGAGATTCTGGACGCGGTGGCTTCCATCATAGGTGGTGTGTTGGGGATGACAATAGTTGTACTGGCCGCTTATTGACAGCAATGCTCCCGCATGGCCGGATTGTGTATCAGGGACTCGCGGCATTCTTGCTATCTTTACCCGTTCAACCAGTAAATTATGAAGGAAGTTGTTATTGTCTCCGCCGTAAGAACGCCTATTGGCAGTTTTGGCGGTTCACTGAAACCATTATCGGCTACCCATTTGGGCGCTGTTGCCATCAAAGCTGCACTGGCCAGAGCCGGGGTACCAGCTGTCCTGGTGCAGGATGTATTGATGGGATGCGTGATCCAGGCCAACCTGGGACAAGCGCCAGCCAGGCAGGCAGCCCGATTCGCCGGTCTTCCCAACGAAGTAAACTGTACCACTGTGAACAAGGTTTGCGCCAGTGGTATGAAAGCCATTTCGCTGGCTGCGCAAAGTATTGCCCTGGGCGATGCGGATATTGTAGTGGCCGGTGGTATGGAAAGCATGAGCAATATCCCTTTTTACACGGAGAACCTTCGCTGGGGCAACAAATATGGCAATACCATTTTGGTTGACGGGTTGGTAAGAGACGGTCTTACGGATGTCTACGATGGCCGGGCCATGGGATTTGCCGGTGAGCTTTGCGCACGGGAATGCGGCATCACCCGCCAGGAACAGGATGATTTTGCCATTGCCAGTTATAAAAGAAGCCAGGCTGCCTGGGAAAACGGATGGTTCAACAATGAAGTGGTGCCGGTTGAAATTCCACAACGCAAAGGCGACCCCGTTATTTTCTCAAAGGATGAGGAGCCTTATAATGTAAAATTCGATAAAATAGCCAGCCTCTCACCGGCTTTTGATAAAAACGGTACGGTTACGGCTGCCAATTCCTCCACGTTAAACGACGGTGCCGCGGCACTGGTACTGATGAGCCGGGAGAAGGCCACTGCCCTGGGTATTACACCGATTGCTGCGATCCTTTCATACGCAGATGCCGCGCAGGCGCCGGAATGGTTTACTACCAGCCCATCGGTGGCGCTGCCGAAAGCCCTTGCCAAAGCCGGTCTCCAGGTAAAAGATATCGACTACTGGGAATTGAATGAGGCATTTGCCGTGGTGGGTATTGAAAACAGCCGTCGCTTGCAACTGGATCCCGCCCGGGTAAATGTGCATGGCGGCGCGGTAAGCCTGGGTCACCCGCTGGGTGCCAGTGGCGCCAGGATCATGGTTACCCTGATTAACGTGCTTAAAACCAATCATGCTAAATATGGTGCCGCAGGTATCTGCAATGGCGGCGGCGGGGCAACTGCCATGGTAATCAGGAATCTTTGATAGTCCGACAAGAAAAAGCTACTCTTCTACCAACATTTGGCATCCCCCAATCCGGGGATTAACTCAGGTGCTTTCAATGAACGAACAGCTATCCATGGATGTTGTCATCACCGACCAACCAAGTTGGAGTATGTATCTCATAATTATTTGTAGCCAGTCTGTGAATCAATGGGCGACATCCTTGCGACGCTACATTCAGCAGTTGAATGGTTAATGGGCACGTTGATAACTATTTGAACCCACACGCCTATAACAATAAATCAAAAGCAAGATTATGATCCACAGACTTCCGTGAGCGGCACGTAGTATACAAAGCCCCGCAGAGGTGTAAGCTATCAGCGAATGGTGAAACCCTTCGTAGATACCTAACCGGCTTTGAGACCGATCCATGAAAAGAATTTATCGTGATAGGAGGCCTTCCAACCGTCGGGGTGACAAAGATTTGGATCCGGATGATATTTATCTTGATTCAGAGACAACCAGGACTAAGTGTTAATCGCTTGCAATGCCTGCACCACCCTGCTAACGGGCAGGCCCATCACATTATAGAAATCGCCCTGAACCGCGCGGATGCCTATAACGCCAATCCATTCCTGTATGGCATAGGCCCCTGCTTTATCATAGGGTTTGTATTTGTCGACATAAAAAATGATCTGGTCGAGGCTCAGTTCATGAAACCATACTTCAGTTATATCTGAAAAAGCTATTTCCTCTTCGGAAGTTATTATTACCACCCCGGTTATTACCTGGTGTTGCCGGCCAGAGAGGGAACCCAGTATTCCAATGGCATCGTTGCGGTCCTTTGGTTTGCCAATAATCCTGCCTTGCAATACAACCACCGTGTCTGCGGCCAATATGGTTCGGGGGTGGGTTAATTCTTCTTTTACCGCAAGCGCCTTATTTCTTGCAATATATACGGGTACTTCTTCCGCAGGTAAATCAGACGGGTATAGCTCATCGGTTTCCCGGATGATTACATCAAACGGCACTTCCGCCCATTCAAGCAATTGTTTTCTGCGCGGTGACTGCGAGGCAAGGACAATTCTTTCCATTAGAGATGCCATTTAAAAAATACCATCGAAATAATACCGGTCAACATGACCAGTTTAATAAGCGTGCTGATAGCATGAAACTCACTGCTGGTAACGGCAAGGTACAGGCTACGCAGGATCATCGCCAGGGGTATCACCACCAGCGTAAACGCAAACACGGCGGCAAACCACCAGCCAATCAATACTGCATATACGAGTATTATAATAACAGCCAATATTAGTACTATCAGCCAGACCCCTGCAAAAACCTTTGCCGCGGGTACACCCCAGACAACCGGCATGGTCCGGCAACCATAAAGCTCATCGCCTTTTATGTCTTCCATATCTTTTATCACTTCCCGCACCAATGAAATAATAAAAGCAAAACCGCCATACAAAACAGCTAGTTTGAAGATTCTGGTCATGGCCGTATGATATATTGTCTGCCGGGTGAAAACTACCAGGTCCAGCTCGCTGAAATACAAAACAAATACCACCCAGGCAGTGAGCAGTGAAATAATGATATTGCCAATCAGGAATTTTTTTTTGAACGTGGTGGAGTAAAAAAGCAATAAAAATACAGTAGCCAGGTTTGCCGGGCCTATTACCCAGTTGCCAATTTTCCAACTAATAACAAACGTTATGACAACCCCCGCAAAGGAAAGGCTGAGGTGCCAGAAAATCGCCCAACGTCTTTTGATAAATTTCTGGATGATGATGTTGGCGGGTTTGTTAACCTGGTCTATGTTCAAATCAAAATAATCGTTGATAATGTATCCGGCTGCGGCAATCAATACGGAGGCCGCCGCCAGCCACCACAACAAAGACCAGGATAAAAACCAGGCGCTGGGAACGGCATGATGGCCATAAGTGGTAACAATAATACAGCTATAGAACAGGAATTGGGTAAGAACAATAAAGACAAGATTGGGCCAGCGTATCAACCTTAAAAAAGCACCTGTTAATTTCATGTAAACATGTATTCGGCGTTCAAGATAGTGATAATTACAGCACTAAAAAGCCTGTTTATTTGCTGGCAATACCGGCTTCTACATGCCAGTGACCGTTTAGTTTTAAGACCTTTTCAATGACTTCCCGGGCGCAGCCCTGTCCGCCACCCAGGCTGGCTATATATTTTGAGATGCGTTTAATTTCAGGCACGGCATCTGCCGGGCAGCATGGGAGACCCGTTGCCAGCATCGCCTGGTAGTCGGGCAGGTCATCACCCATAAACAAAACCTCGGCCGGCTGCAGTTTTTTTTGCTGGAGGTAATCCTTCAATACCAGCTCTTTGTCGGTGGCATTAAAATAAATATCGGTAATACCCAGCCTCTTCAGCCTTTGCTCTACTCCCCCGTTGCCGGCCCCGGATATAATGGCAATTTGGTATCCTTTCTTTACGGCTAACTGCAGCGCATAACCGTCCTTTATATTCATGGTACGTACCATCTGGCCATCGTCCAGCAACAACAGGGTGCCATTTGTTAACACGCCGTCTACGTCAAAAACAAAACATTTTACCTGTTTAAACCGGTTCAGCAGACTCATCCTTTTGTATTGATACGATTGATTACAATGGCCGGCTTTTTCAGTAACACGCCGGCAAACCATTATTCTTTTTTTATATATCCTTCCAGCTCATCCATCATATTGCTGCTGCCAATGAACAGCGGCGAACGCTGGTGCAGGGTAGCTGGTTGAATATCCAGGATGCGGTGGCTTCCATCCGTAGCCCTGCCTCCGGCCACTTCGGCAATAAAGGCAAAAGGATTGCATTCGTACATCAGTCGCAGCTTACCCTGGTGCTTGTCCGTAGTACCTGGATACATAAAGATGCCGCCCTTGAGCAGGTTACGGTGTACATCGGATACCATGCTGCCGATGTATCGCTGCGTATAGGGACCGCCGTTATCTTTGTCTTTTCTCTGGCAGGCATCAATGTATTGCTGAACACCTCGGCGATATTGGAAAAAATGACCATGGTTCACCGAATATATATTACCGGATGGAGGACATATTATATTGGGATGGCTCATACAGTATTCCCCTATCGAGGGATCCAGCGTAAAGCCGTTAACGCCCCGGCGGGTGGCATATACCAGCATGGTAGACGAACCATAGACCACGTAACCGGCCGCCACCTGGTTTTTGCCCGGTTGCAGGAAATCTTCCTTTGTAGCAGGCGATCCCTTTGGCGATACCCGGCGGTAAACACCGAATATGGTTCCAATAGAAATATTAACATCTATATTGCCGCTTCCGTCTAGGGGGTCAAACATGCAGACGTATTTGGAGTTATTGCTCACATCATCGTCAAAGGCAACAAAATCGTCCAGTTCTTCGCTTGCAATCCCCGCACAGCTGATGCCATGCTGCAACACACGGATAAACTGGTTGTTGGCAAAAATATCCAGCTTTTTTACTTCTTCTCCCTGTACATTGATCGCGCCTACATCACCTAGGATATCCACCAGGCCGGCCTTGTTAACTTCTACGTTCACCCTTTTTGCCGCCAAGCCTATATTGCGCAGCAGACCGCTTAATTCGCCGGTTGCATGCGGAAAATCCCTTAGCTGCTGAATGGTAAACTCATCCAGTGTAATAATGGTTCGGTTGATATTGCTCAAACGGCTTATTTTGGTATAAAGAACGGCACAAAAATAGGCGTTTACCTACATTAGTTAAAATGCAATTAAATGCCCGGCCGCAGCCCCATAACCGGCGAATATTGTCATGCTGGCAACATCCAGCCTGCCCGGATTGGTTTTACATTACATTTGCAGAAAGCAATCCCATTGTCAAATCCGGAACAACATTATACCATAATCATTATTGGGGGTGGTCCTATCGGTCTGGCCTGCGCGCTGGAAGCAAAAAAAAGCGGGCTGAACTATTGTATTCTGGAAAAAGGGGCGCTGGTAAACTCCCTGTTTAATTACCCCGCCAATATGACTTTTTTTTCCACTTCTGAACGGCTGGAAATTGGCGGTGTTCCCTTTGTTTCCAACCATCCCAAACCAACCAGGGTCGAAGCGCTGGAATATTACCGCCGGGTAGTCGCCTCCGGCCAACTGAATATCCGGTTGTATGAAGAAGTATTATCCGTAAAACCCTTCCGTTCCGGTACCAGTAAGCTATTCAGGGTTATTACTAACAAGGGCCAGTATACGGCGGACAATATTATCATTGCAACTGGTTTTTATGATATCCCTTATCTGTTGAATGTTCCCGGGGAGCATTTGCCCAAGGTTACGCACTATTACAAAGAACCTCATCCCTACGCGTTTCAGAAGGTGTTGGTGGTAGGCGCGCAGAATTCTTCGGTAGATGCGGCGCTGGAAACATGGCGCAAAGGCGCTGACGTTACCATGGTGATACGAAAAGAAGACATTGGGACGCGTGTAAAATACTGGGTAAGACCAGATATCCTGAACCGCATCCAGGAAGGATCCATAAAAGCGTATTATCATTCTTCTGTAAAAGAGATCAGGGATCATGAAGTGATCATTGAAACTCCGGAAGGAATGGTTACACTGCCCAATGATTGGGTAATTGCCACAACCGGCTACCAGCCCAACCTGCAGTTTCTTCGTTCAATAGGTATACAATTATCGGATGATGAGATACTATGCCCCGCCATCAACGAAGAAACCCATGAAACCAATGTTCCCCATATTTTTCTGGCGGGCGTTATCTGTGGCGGCATGAATACTCACCGCCTGTTTATTGAAAACTCCCGGATTCATGCGGAGAAAATAATCAAAAAAATAAAAGCCGGCCAGGCCACGCAATCTCCGCTGTAGTTTATCATTATGACGATACGGCTACGGAAAAGATCCTTCGTAAATACCTGGCTGCCCGAGGCCCTTGTTTTACGAAGGGCTTCACCCTTCGCTGATAGCTTACACCCCTGCGGGGCTTTGCATACCGGCACTGCTCACGGGTGTCTTTGGATCATAATTCTAGTTTTAGATACATCATTATCCAATCATCTGGATCCAAATCTTTGTCACCCCGACCTTAGGAGGGATCTGCTTCCGCGGCAATTCCACAAATTCTTTTAAAACGCTGGCATCAAAGCCGGCCGGGGGGTAGCTTGCATATATGTTTCAGATATATTGCTGCCCGGTCCCGCTGATACAAATACTAGTCAACGCATATGTGCCTCTATAGGGATCTGCTTCCGCGTTAACTTCTTTTATCAACGGACTGCTATTTTTTGAGGCGTTTATCAAAGGAGACTTCGATACAATGAAAAGGAGAAAAACAACCTGATTTTTAGGTGTTTCGCCAAAGAAATCGTATCCCTGTTGCGGTATTTTTGGATCCCGAAAGCGAGATGAAAAGCCAATGACAAACCTGCGATCAGGTTGTTATAAGGACATTGGATCCCGTATCTGGCGGCTTTCTTAACCTTATTTTTATATGACTGAACGGCTTCTCCAGTTTATCTGGCAATTTCAGTATTACAATACGCATAACCTGGCCACAACGGCCGGTTGCAGCCTGCAAATTATTCACCCGGGAAACCACAATACTAACCAGGGCCCGGATTTTCTGGAGGCAAGTATTAAAATAGCGGACACCATCCTGGTAGGAAGTATTGAGCTCCATTGTAAAAGTGCAGACTGGAACAGGCACGGGCATCAAACGGACCCTAATTATAAAAATGTGGTTTTACACGTGGTCTGGCAACAAGGTCCGGAGAAAGAGCTTGCTTTTGTTCCTGTATTGGTATTGGAGCAACGCATTTCCATGTTATTGCTTCAACAATATGCCAGCTGGATGCGGCGGGTTTCATTTGTTCCCTGTGCGCCGGCTGTTAAAGAAGTAAAAGAACTTGTATGGACCGCGTGGAAAGACAGGTTGCTGGCAGAGCGCCTGCAGCGGAAAAGCGCTTATATATTTCAGTTACTAAAAGCAAATAATTATCATTGGGAAGAAACCTGCTGGCAATTGCTGGCCCGTAATTTTGGGATTCAACTAAATGCGGGTGCTTTTGAACTTATTGCCCGTTCACTGCCTATTGCCGTTCTTGCCCGGCATAAAAACCAGCTAACCGTGCTGGAAGCATTGCTGATGGGCCAGGCCGGGTTGCTGGAAAAAGATTGGTCAGACTATTACGCAAGGCTGTTGCAGCGCGAATATCTTTTTCATCGGCATAAGTACCGGCTCACGCGGCCCCCGGAAAACATATTCTTTCTGCGCATGCGGCCCGCAGCCTTTCCAACCATCCGTTTGTCTCAGCTTGCCAAACTGATAAACAGGTGCAGCCACTTGTTTTCGGCCATCAGGGACACGGTTGGGCTAAAAGACCTGGCGGTATTGTTTAACGTGTCCGCAAACGATTACTGGCATTATCACTATCGGTTTGATGAACCATCGGCCTTAAAAATAAAAAACCTGGGTAGCAGTATGATCAATAATATCCTGGTCAATACCGCGGTTCCGGTATTATTTGCGTATGGGCTTTATCACCAGGAACAGGATTTAAAAGACCGGGCCCTGCAATGGTTGCAGGAGGCGCGGTCTGAAAAAAACAATATCACCAGGGGCTGGCGATCATTGGGGATTGTGAGCAGGCAGGCCTGTCATAGCCAGTCGTTAATTGAATTAAAAACGCAGTACTGTGATAAAAAAAGATGTCTTGATTGCGCCATCGGCACTGCCTTATTGCGTAACTCCAGTCCAGGAGACGCTGCACCACAAATTATATGAACAATCCATGGTTGTCATCATTGGAAACTGAGCAACATAATGGAGAGTAGAATAATGATCATGACGCGTCATTGAGAATAAAATGAAGCAATCTATCGAGGAAAATGGGGGAGCTGAATAAAATGATGAGGGATTGAATAATGGCTACTCACTTTCACCCATGGTCAGTGAAGAAACCTGGCATGGGGGCAGAGCGTGATTACTGGAGCGGGTGAGCCGCCTGAAGAAAAGGCGACCCTCCCGTTCGTCATCTTAAATGGCCGGCGCGAATGGGCCAATGGGAAGCAGATTAAAACAATGAGGAGTAGCAATACTGCTGGGTCGATGGATGTTCCGAAGGAAGGCCTGGTGCCCGGCTCATTATTATTTCGTGGAAATTCCAATATAACGGTAAGTTGAATAACCGGCCGGGTGTTATTGGCTGTGCTATGCTATTATTTTTCTCATTACTACAAATTCCAGGTGCTGACTGGGCATGCCAATGGCGGGGTCGACCGGAAAAGGCCTGGTTTCGCCGGTTTTTGCGTAGCCCCGCCGTTCATACCAGGCAATCAGTTCGTGACGAACAGAAATTACCGTGATGGAAATGGTGCGGCCTTTTTCTTTTTTTACATGCGCTTCAGAGGTCTGTAGTAAAAGGCGACCCATACCGGCCCCCTGTAAAAGAGGGGAGACGGTTAGCATGCCAAGATAAAAGGTATCCACCTGTTTCTGCAGGTATACGCAGCCGGAGACAAGTTCTTCATGGTTCCTGCAGATAAGCATCGCTGAACCGGGAATTTTTAACAAAGCTGCCAGTGCGGTCTCATCGGTGCGCGTACCTTCCAGCAGGTAAGCCTCCGTTGTCCATCCTTTTTTTGCGGCTTCACCGCGGTAAGCGCTGTTTATCAAATAATTCAGTGCGGGAATGTCTGCGGCAGATGCAATGGAAATAGTCATGCCAATAGCCGTTTATGCACCGGCAAAACCGATGCTGGTGAAAAGGCTGTAAAATAAAGAATAAAATGTAATTCTATACGGCGCTATCAATTGTTTGCATTATCGGCAAATTAAATATTTTGCGTGATGAGAACAGCCAATGCAAATCGGGTCAAAGACGAATATGCCTGGGCCTGTTCCGAGCAGAAGGCATGATACGGGTAGACTGATTCGGGAATGGCCATAGCTGACTGCTGACCAATGCGCTGCTGCCGAAGAGTGCGACGCAACCACAGCCCAGCAGAATTCTACTGCCGGAAACATAAGATTCAGGCAGCATAAACGGTAATTGGTTCATTTAGTACCAATGATACACCACGTTTGTTTCAATATTGGGGTGGATGCTTTTCATGACCGGGCAGTTGTTGCCGCTGCGTTGTAATATAATCTTATCTTTTTCATCCAGTTTTAATGAAGCCGGCAGCCCTACGGTTATGTCAATTTTGCCCACGCGGCGCGGGTCGGCGTACATATGTTTTTGCACTTGCAAGTTAGTCCCGTTAAGATCAATCCCCATATCGCTTGCTTTAATGCCCATGGTGGTAATGATACAGGTACCCAACGATACACAAAGTAAATCCGTAGGAGAAAAACGTTCTCCCTTGCCGCGGTTATCGGTTGGCGCATCTGTTTCAATTACGAACCCGCTCTGGTTATGGGTGGCATTGCAACGTAGCTGGCCGGCATAAATAATTGTTGCTGTCATACTGATAAAAATGTTAAATCATCCCCTGAAGGGCTATTTTTGTCTAAATTTACGTTAATAGTTTAAACAACAAAGTTGTGAAGAAAATATTAATCGTTGCTATTTTTTCAATTATTACATTGGCCATTCAGGCACAGAATAACCCGCAACCTTCGTCGCGTGTTCCCAAACAAGATCGCAAGGCCGAAAAAAGGCAACGCATCAATGCATTGCTGAAACTGGAGGAAGAAGGCGACCCGGCATTTAAAAAGCAAAATATTTTTGGGATTAAGTTATCGACCGATGGCTATGGTCTTTCTTTTGAAAAAGGGAAATACCGTTCTCCCCGGAAGACATTGCTTTACCAATTTGAGCTGAATGAAAAAAAGAGCCCAAAGGAAGAAAAGACGGCGTCCAGCCAAAATATTTATACCGGCCAGGTAAACTCCGTGGTATGGGGTAAGGCAAATAATTTTTACCAGTTTAAGATAGGAATCGGTCAGCAATACCTGATTGGTGGTAAGGCAAACAAAAGCGGGGTAGCGGTGTCCGCTATTTATGCCGGTGGTATTTCCATCGGTATGGCAAAACCATACCTGGTGGACGTGGAAAATGAGCTTACCCATGAACAGGTACGTAAAAAATTTACCGATTCGTCCGATGGGAATACTTACCAGCTGATTGGCGCTTCGGGTTTCACCCATGGCTGGAATGAAATGAAAATAAAACCGGGTTTGCATGGCAAAATAGCCATGCGATTCGACTATGGCCGTTTTAATGAAACAGTATCCGCAATTGAAGCCGGCCTGAATGCAGAATATTATTTTAGCAAGGTAGAACAGTTAATTTACAATAAACCCAGGAGCTTTTTCTTTAATGCCTATATAACCATTCTTTTCGGGCGAAGGAAATAAAAGCCGCGGTACCGGCAACGGTAAAATACTGCATCAAAAGTTCCACGAAGCCGGGCAGGCTTTGAGATTCTGTGTTAATATATGCCAGCGTGCACCCGGTGCTAAAGCGTGTCACTCCTGCATTAGCAACTACAAAGCGAACACCGGTGATGAAAGTGGACAAGATACCAGCAAAGGGTCAGCCTTTTGTAACAAACCACTTGATTGCTGGGATATTGTTATTCGCATTTAATCACCAAACCCGCCCGGTATTGAGCCCATTGTATTGAAATAATTATTTGAATTGTGGAGGACGCAGATCCTTCCTGCCGTCAGGGCGACAAAGATTTGACTCCGGATGATAGTGATGGATCGAAATCGGAATAGCCGCCGAACAGGAGATTCTTTCTGCCGTTAGGATAACAATGATTAGAATCGGGCACCTATGATTGAAATCGGTTATTCTGAACTATTTTTGCAGGAAGCCGTTATTTGTAGGTGGATATAATTGGGCCGGTCTTAAGTGCCATAGACTCCGGGTTGACGGTTTTCAATTTATTATT
>JBDTVE010000224.1:0-12100 GCA_040007355.1 Bacteroidota bacterium
CCTGTCTAAAGAATTAAAATTGCTGGGCATCCCGGGTGCGGTGCTGGGTGGCGAGGATTTTATGGGTATCCGTAAACTGGCTGCCAACCTGCACGATATTTTTCGCTGGTTTGGTGCCGAAAAAAAAATTGCCTACCCCGCACTGGCAAAAGTGATTGAACATACTTATTATGAAAAAGCCATTGTTGAGGGGATAGACGATGTGCTGGACGAAAATGGCCATGTAAAAGACAGTGCCAGCGAAGCCCTGGCCGCTATACGGATGGGTCTTTTCCGCAAACGAAATGAACTGCGGAAACTGTTCGATAAGGTGCTGGCCCGGCTGAACAAGGCCGGCTATGTGGCAGACATAGAAGAGTCTTTCCTGAACGGCCGAAGAGTGGTGGCGCTGTTTGCAGAACAAAAACGCCAGGTAAAAGGTATCCTCCATGGTGAAAGCGATACCCGGCGGACTGCTTTTATTGAACCCGAAGAAACCATTGAACTGAACAACGATGTGTTTTCACTGGAGAACGAAGAAAAAAAAGAGGTGTACCGGATACTGCGGGAATTAACCAGCAAACTTTCCGTATATGCATCCCTGTTACAGGCCTACAGCGATGTGCTGGGTGAATATGATTTTATTGCTGCCAAGGCCAGGCTGGCCATAGAAATAAACGGCAACTATCCGCAGCTGACCGATAAAGCGCATGTGCACCTGGTACAGGCTTACCACCCGCTGTTGTACCTGTATAACCAACGAGATAAAAAGCCCACCATACCCACTCAAATTACACTGGATGAACGCAATCGCATACTAGTGGTTTCCGGGCCCAATGCCGGTGGTAAAACCGTTACGCTTAAAACCGTTGGCCTATTACAATTGATGTTGCAGAGCGGTTTGCTGGTGCCGGTGCATCCCAGCAGCCAGATGGGTATTTTTAAACAAATCATGATTCATATCGGCGATACCCAGAGCCTGGAATTTGATTTGAGTACCTATAGCTCGCACTTAAAAAACATGAAATATTTCATGGAGAACGCCAATGGCAAAACGCTTTTTTTTATTGATGAACTGGGCAGTGGCAGCGACCCCAACCTGGGCGGGGCCTTTGCAGAAGTGATACTGGAAGAGCTGTGCAAAAGACATTCTATGGGTATTGTAACCACACATTACCTGAATTTAAAAATAATGGCCAACAAAACACCCGGTATCCTGAATGGGGCCATGGCTTTTGATGAAAAAAGCCTGCTCCCCCTGTTTAAACTGCTCATTGGCAAACCGGGCAGTTCCTATACGTTTTCTATCGCCGAACGCATCGGCCTGGATAAAAAATTAATAGACCGCGCCCGTCAGTTGGTAGATGCGGATCATTTCAAGCTGGATAAATTGTTAAACCGGACCGAACAGGATCTCCAGCTGATCGATCGCGAAAAAAAAGAGCTTCAAAAAATGGTCAAAGAAAACGAACGGCTAAAAAAAGAAATGGAGCAATTACTCGACAAAGAAAAACATGACCAGCAGGTAGAATTGTTGAAACACCAGCACCAGGCGAACGATAGTCGCATTGTTTACCTGAAAGACATGGAACGGAAATTAAAACAGGTAATAGCCGACTGGCGCAAGGCCGAAAGCAACGAAGATAAAAAAGAATTGATGAAACAGATGCATGCCCTGCTTTTCAACCAGAACCAGCAACAGGTAGCCGAAAAAGTAAAGAAAAAGATCAATTTAAAATATGATGAAGTGGGCGGCACAATACAGGTTGGGAGCAAAGTGCTGATGAAAAAAAACCACCAGGTAGGAACCGTATTAGAAATACGCGGCAAAAAGGCTATCGTAAAATTAGGGCTGTTGCCCATCACCGTTGATCTGGACCAACTGGTGACGGTAAGAGACAAAGAAGTTCAGCATTCTTAGTTGCTAAAAGAAAGTTGACAGTTTATTATACAGTTCCTCCGGAATCGTTGTCTTTTCCTTAGTTCCTGCATCAATAAAAAACAATACCACCTTGCCAACGGCCAACAGACTGCCGGCCTCATTGTATACTTCGTGGTCAAATTCTATCCGGTGATCGCGCGGCAGCTCTTTCAGCACTACCCGCACGCTGAGCAAATCGTCATAGTGGGCAGGACGCAGGTATTTGCAATGAAGTTCCGTTATGGGCATAAAAGTTCCCAGAGCCTCCATGTTTTTGTAAGTGAAACCCAATTTGCGGATGGCCTCCGCCCGGGCCACTTCAAAATACTGCGCATAGTTGCCATGGTATACTACGTCCATCTGGTCCGTTTCCGCGTATCTTACCCTAATCTGTGTTGCTGATTCAAACATGACTTATGTATTTACTCGTTAGGGGATGCGGTAACTCATCCGCAATTGCCAGCGTTTGCGGGGAGGCCGACTTTTTTATATTTATTGATACAAAATTATTTGTTAATTAATCCGTCTGCACTGGCCTTGCCGGGGCCACACAAAAAGATTACAAAAAACGCCGTAAGGAAAAGGGCCACCGTTTCTCCCTTACCAAATATATTCCCATGGTTTATTTTAAACACCACTACGCTCGTGGAAATAAGCAGGGGAATAACGGCCAGTCGGGTAAATAATCCCAGCACGATAAACATGGCGCAAAAAAACTCCGCAAAGATTACAAGTGCCAGTGAGAGCGGGCTACCAAAGCCCATGAAATTGGTAAACACGTCTTTTTTCTCTGCAAAATGAATCAGTTTGCCATAGCCATATGGAATAATCAGGGCTCCCGAAACAACCCGTATAACAAGCATCGCAATATTAAAAGCCCAATCGCGGTAAGAAACGGAAAGTAATTTTTTCATTCTTTGTATTCTATTTTTTCAAAAATAAGGGATGCTATGAAATAGAACGAAATGTTAATCCTTGTACTTATCCACAGGTGTTTGGAACGATGTTTGGTAAAAGTAAAAATAATTAGAAACTTTAGAGCGTTGTAAACCCTGCAACTCATCCATCACATGAAGAAATTTTGTAGTACCGTATTAGTTAGTACCGCTTTCTTTATTGCAGCTGCACAGCAAACCCGCTATATTGCAGACCCGCAAACTACGTTGAAAGAGGCAAAAGAATATTTCCAGAATGGCTCATACAGTCTGGCTTATCCCTTGTTTAAGGATTTGAACCTTTACCTGCGCGATATAGACCGAAGCGACAAGGCGGTCAGTTACCAGGAGATCAAATATTACACCATTGTATGTGCCCTGAAACAAAATGAGTCTGCGGCAACTGACCTGGCTAAGGATTTTATAGACGACGAGGATAATATTGCGCGCGTGCAAATGATGAGCTTTCACCTGGGGGAGTATTATTTTCGCCAGAAAAATTTTTACCAGGCCGTCGCCAACTATGAAAAAGCAAGCGCGGCCCACCTCAGCACCCGCGAAACAGCCGACCTGAAATTCCACGAAGGGTATGCTTATTTCAACCTGAAGCATTTTGATAAGGCCATGCCCCTGCTGGATGATATCAGGAAAAATGACAAAGACCCCAATTATGCCGATGCCAATTACTATTACGGCTTTATTGCTTTTAACAATGGAAAATTCCGCGATGCCCAGGATGCCTTTAAAGTAACGGAAAACAACCCCCGCTATGAAAAAGTAGTGCCGTTCTATATTGCCACCATCATGTATAACAACGGCCAGAAAGACAAGGCGCTGGAATATGCGGAATCAAGACTGAAAAAAGGCGGCCAGGTATATGATGCACAGCTGCGCCAGCTGGTTGGTCATGCGTATTTTCAAAGAGGCGACTACGCAAAAGCCCAGCCTTACCTGGAAAATTATGCCCTGGGGTCAAAGAAATTGAGAAGGGAAGATACTTATGAGCTGGCTTACACTTATTACCAGACCGGTAATTATTCCAAAGCTATCGAAGGGTTCAAGCAGTTGTCGGGTAAGGAAGATTCACTGGCACAGAATGCCATGTACCTGCTGGGCGATGCCTATTTAAAAACCAACCAGAAAGCCAACGCAAGAAATGCTTTTTCGTTTTGCGCGTCTAACAGCAGCAATGCTTACCAGCGCGAAGTGTCTAAATATAATTATGCCAAGCTTTCCTATGAACTGGGTTACCAGGATGTGGCACTGACCGAACTAAAGAAATTCCTGGCAGACTATCCTAAGTCGGTCTACAATGCGGAAGCAAAGGAACTGTTGGTGGCTGTGCTGGCCAACAGTAACAGCTACAAGGATGCACTTACGTTGATGGAGGGTCTTAAAAATCCTTCCGACAATGTAAAAAAGCAGTACGCCAAAATATTATATGGGCGCGCTACGGAAATGGTAAACGATGGTTTGCTTATTGGAGCCAATGACCTCCTCGACAAAGCCCTGACGGCACCCGCTAACCAGGACGTATTACCTTTTATCAATTTCTGGAAAGGTGAGATCGCTTACCGGCTTAATAAAATTGACGATGCCATCCGTTATTATTTTGAGTATTTAAAATCAAGCGCCACAAACGGTGAAGTAAATCCTACCAATGCCAAATACAACCTGGGTTATGCTCTCCTGAAAAGGGAAAACTATAAGCAGGCCCTTACCTATTTTGTACAGGTGGCCGGCACACCCAAAATCAATTCTTCACAGATACAACAGGACGCCTACGTACGCAGCGCGGATTGCTATTATATGAGCCGGGATTTTACAAGGGCTCTGGCCATGTACGATAAAGTGATTGGTTTTTCATGGCCTTCCAGCGACTACGCACTGTTCCAGAAATCAATGGTGGCCGGGGTAAAAAGCGGCGCAGAGAAAATTAAGTTACTGCAAACCATCGAAAGAGTCTACCCTCAGTCGAGTCTGGTACCGGATGCCAACCTGGAAATTGCCACTACTTATCTCTCCGATGAAAAATTCCGGGAGTCCATTCCTTTCCTGAAAAATGTAGTGAGCAATACCGCCAATGAATCATTAAAACCACGGGCCCTGCTACGCCTGGGCATTGCTTATTATAACCTCAACAATAACAAAGAATCTTTAAACCAATACAATGCTCTGCTAAAACAATATCCCAATTCGCCAGAAGCTGAATCGGCGCTGGACAATGCAAAAACCATTTACGTGGAAGACGGTCGGAGCGGTGAGTATGTGAATTTTGCACGGAGCATGGGTGTGGACGTTTCCGCCAGCCAGGAAGATTCACTGGCCTATGCAGAAGCGGAAGTACAGTTTAACAATGGCAATTTCAGCGGGGCGTTGGCCCGGTTCGATAGCTACCTGGCAAAATTCCCCGATGGAAAAAATGCCGTGGATGCTAATTATTACAAAGCCGAAATTTATTTTAACCAGAAGAACTGGTCAAAAGCAGCCGAAGGATATGAAGCGGTAGCAGACCGGGTGCCTAACAGGTTTGGCGAAAAATCGCTTTTGCTGGCAGCACGACTGAATTTCTTTGATCTCAAAAATTATGATAAGGCCGAGAAATATTTTTCCAGACTCAAAGAATTTGCCTCTAACCAGGAAAATAAACTGGAGGCCATGCGCGGTCTGCTGCGCAGCCAGTATGAACTAAAAAAATGGACCGAGGCAACTGAAAATTCAAAGGAACTGCTAAACCAGAAAGGCAGCAGCACAGACGATAAGGTACTTGCCAATATGGTACTGGCTAAATCGGCGCAGTCGGCTAACCAGTGCGATCTGGCCATCTCGTATTTCCGCACGGCCGCCAATCTAAACAAATCTGCTTATGGCGCAGAAGCGCGTTATGAAATTGCCAATTGCCAGTTCCAGCAAAATAAACTGAAAGACGCGGAGAAAGCAGCTTTTGAAGTGATCAATAAATCGGGTTCCTATGCAGACTGGGTAACAAAAGCGTATTTGCTGCTGGGCGATATTTATTTTAAAGAGAAAGACTATTTTAATGCAAAAGCCACTTTTCAGAGTATCGTTGACAATGCCACGGTGCCGGAATTCAAGGAAGCGGCACAACGTAAACTAATAGAAGTAACCGAAGAAGAAAAATCAGGAAGTAAGATCAGTGCACAATAAGCGCTCTTTTTATTGTAAACAGTAAGTCCAAAATTACCATTGCACTATGAATATGCATTTGTATAAAAAAATATTTTTTCTTTTGCCCGCCGGTTTGTTTTTGGCAGGGGCTTCGTTTGCACAGGATACAACCGTTAAAAAAAGAACCATTGATATTACCTCTTCTTTTAAACCCGTATTGAGAGAAGCGGTTAAGATCAATTTTAGCGCTGCTGCGCCTGTGGTAGATTCATCCAGGCCGGCGCTAACCTATACCATTCCCCAGCAAAACCTGCTGTTGGGTTACCTGCCGGCACCCCTGAAACCAGTTGCCCTGCAGATTGATTCAGTAAACGCATGGAAGTACAGCAACTATATAAAAGTGGGTGTGGGCAATATCCATATCCCTTATGCACAAGCTGGTTTTAGCTTCGGTGACGGCCAGCATTCTTTTTTTAATGTATTTGCCAAAGGATATACCTCAAAAGGCAAACTGCCTTTCCAGAAAAACAATTATACCGCCGTATCTGCCGCCGGAACCGTAAGAACAGCAGGCAACCTTGAATGGAATGGCGGGTTGGGTTTCAAAAGCGAGGATTATTTTTTTTATGGCTATAATCCAACCACCCTGGTATTTACAAAAGAGCAGTTGCGCCAGCGTTTCCAGTCGTACGAAGCCAAATTAAGCCTCCGCAATATGGAGCCTACCGAATTTGGGCTAATCTATAACCCAAATGTTAAGATAGGTGTTTTTGGGGGTAATAATTTCACTGGAAAGGCAACGGAAACCAATACCCTTCTTAACCTGCCGTTCACCAAATCTTTTGGAGAAACATTTTCTTTCAACCTGGGGCTGACAGCCGATTTAACCCATTACAAACCCGTTGCCGCGAACGCCATCCAGAACAACCTGTATTATGTGGCGCCCGCTGTGCACGTTAAAACGGAGAATTTCAGTCTAACGGCGGGGGTTAGCCCAGCCTGGGACAATAAGCTATTTCACCTTTTGCCCAATATTATGGCCGATATTGTTACCAACGATCAGAATTTTACGTTGCAGCTGGGCTGGATTGGGTACTACGATAAGGGTTCTTACCAGCGCTTTGCTGGTATCAATCCATGGATAACCGAACCCGTGTCCCTGATGAATACCAGGGCCCAGGAACTATATGCCGGTATCAAAGGGTCTTTGCTGGATCACATCAGTTACAGTGCCAAAATTGGCGCAATACAGTATCGCAATATGGCCTTGTTTGTTAATGATAGTACCGACGGCAAAACATTTAATACCGTGTATTCACCTTCTTTGCAGGCCATAAAAATGCATGGTGAAATAGCCTGGACTCAGGGAGAAGATCTGAACTGGACCAATAGCCTCACCATTATCCGGTATTCAAATGTAAAAGGACAGTTGGCACCCTGGGGCCTTAGTCCGCTGGAAGTTACCAGTTCATTGCGCTGGCAGATGTTTAAAGATTTCTTCCTGAAAGGCGACCTGTATGGCTATGGCGGTGCTCCCTACCAAAGTAAACTGGCGCCAAATATTTATAAGGATGTGCGCGGGCAGTCGGGTGTTGATGTGGATGCCGGCGTGGAGTTTAAAGTAACCAAAGCACTCAATCTCTGGCTGCAGATGAATAATATCTTCAATGATAAATACCAACGTTGGCACCAGTACCCTGTTTACGGATTTAATATACTGGGTGGTATTGTTTTTACTTTTGATCAGAAGAAATAACGGCTCGTTGGTTTTTGATGGGTGGTTTCCCCCAAAATTCTATGGGCCCGGCAGTTACAGCGCTATCAGGCATCGTTGCGTCGCACCCTTCAACAGCTGAAATTCTATTGGGCATATAACCAACTTGGTTATTGTAACATGATATAACCCGTCTACCACCGTTTCGGAAGGATTCCAAACTTCCAACGCCTTTGCAGCTTTAAACTACTCAAGCATTCATGGCTACACCGGTTTGAGGCCTATCCATTATCTTTGCGCCATGCGTAAACTCAGTATGGATGAGCTGAACCGTAAGTCGGTGCAGGAGTTTAAAGAATCACCCAAAATACCGGTTATTGCCGTGTTGGAGAATGTGCGGAGCGCCTATAATGTGGGTAGTGTGCTGAGAACGGCCGATGCGTTTTTACTGGAGGCTGTTTATACTACAGGATATACGGCGCATCCCCCGCACAAACAGATTTCAAAAACGGCCCTTGGAGCCGACGAATCGGTAACAACCCGGCATTTTAACGATGCCGCCGAAGCCATTGCGGAACTAAAAACCCGCGGATTTACCATACTGGCCGTTGAACAGGCGGCCGGCAGTCATCCCTTGCACCGGTATGCCGCAACAGGAGACGTCCTGCTGGCGGTTGTTTTTGGTAATGAGGTAAGCGGCGTGGATCAGTCAACCATTTTGCTTTGTGATGGTTGTATAGAGATCCCGCAACTGGGTGTCAAACATTCGCTGAATATAGCGGTGGCAGCTGGAATTGTGCTCTGGGAACTGGCGAAAAAATTCATCGTCCGCTGTTCACAGGAATAATTGAGCGATATGGTGCTTACCCCGCGCATCGATCAAAAAATTATTTGCCGGTTGTAGTTTCAGCTATACACTTGTTGCCCATTGTCAATTCATGAATCACTAAATCACAAACGTGTCTGCAGTTAAAAATTATCTGAGCCTGGTAAAATTCTCTCATACTATTTTCGCCATGCCGTTTGCGCTGATAGGGTTTTCATTGGGCTTACTGGCCATTTCCAGTCCTGCTGTGCCGGGCTGGCATACGATAATATACGCTTCTTTGTCTTTGATGGCAGGCACAAAATTATTTATCCTGGTTATCCTTTGCATGGTTTTCGCCCGTAGTGCGGCCATGGCTTTTAACCGGTATTTAGACCGGCATTTTGATGCCAGGAATCCACGCACCGCCATCCGGGAAATACCCCGCGGCATTATTTCCTCCGGTAACGCGCTAAGATTTGTGTTAGTCAACTGCATGGCATTTGTTCTTTGTACCTGGTTTCTCAACCGTATTTGTTTCTTTTTATCGCCCATTGCATTGCTGGTGGTGCTGGGCTACAGCTTCACAAAAAGGTTTACGGTGTTTTGCCATCTCATTCTGGGGCTGGGTTTATCGCTGGCGCCCATTGGCGCTTACCTGGCCGTTACTGGTGCGTTTGCGTTATTGCCCATCCTGTTTTCCTTTGCAGTTGTTTTTTGGGTAAGCGGGTTTGATATTATTTATGCCTTGCAGGATATTGATTTCGATACATCACAACAACTATACTCCATCCCCGCGGCATTGGGTAAAGTCAAAGCACTAAGGATTTCCGAGTTGCTGCATTTGTTGAGCGCGGCATGCGTAGTGCTGGCCGGTTTGTATGGGGGTCTTCACTGGTCTTACTGGATGGGCGTGGTGGTATTTTGTGGGATGCTTGTTTACCAGCATTCCATTGTAAAACCCCATGATCTTACCAGGGTAAACATTGCCTTTATGACGGCCAACGGCATTGCCAGCGTGGTATTTGCCGTATTTGTGATTGCCGATTTATTTATACGCCCGTAATTATGCTGTCTTTATTAACCTGGAGTATGAAAAGCACTGCGTCTGATATCATAGACAATTTTTTTGCCGCCTATAGCAAACACGATTTTGGCGCCATTAGGGAATCAATGCTGGATGATGTAATCTGGGTTTTCCTGGGACAGCATCCGCTTGCCGGAGTAAAAAACGGCATTGAGGAAGTAGTGGCTTTTTTTGATAATATGAG
Source organism: Bacteroidota bacterium (assembly GCA_040007355.1). Classification (GTDB taxonomy): domain Bacteria; phylum Bacteroidota; class Bacteroidia; order Chitinophagales; family Chitinophagaceae; genus JACMLD01. The sequence goes on from JBDTVE010000224.1 coordinate 9,755, forward strand.
CGCGGTGATGAGCAGCTCCAGGGTAAAAGCCGAAAGACTGGTTAGCGGCAGCAATGAAAACTTCCTGATAGAATGCCAGCATATTTCCACCCACCGCGGAGATGGGCAGGATATTGATCACCATGTAGGCGTATTGTGGACTTTTAAAAACGGCAAAATTGCCGAAGGACGCCATTTTTTTGCCGACCCGCAGGCCGCGGATCGTTTTTTTTCCGCTGTTTCCCCCATTGCATCAGAATAAATAAAAAGCCAAATGTCACGCATACTAGCAATTGATTACGGGTTAAAAAGAACCGGGCTGGCCGTAACGGACCCATTAAAGATAATTTCCAGTGCCCTGGCAACCGTGGAGACACCACAGCTGTTTAATTTTTTGAAGGATTATTGTACGAAAGAGCCGGTGGAACTCATTATTATCGGCGACCCAAAAAACCTGGACGATAGCGATACCCATGCCACCCCCCATGTAAAAAAAGCCATCGAAAGGCTGAAAAAGGAATTTCCCGCTATCCCGGTCGTCCCGGTTGATGAACGCTATACTTCAAAAATGGCACGCGGCGCTATGCTTGAAATGGGGATGAAAAAAATGCAGCGGCGCGATAAAGCTGTGGTTGACCGGATTGCGGCCACCATTATGCTTCAGGAATACATGGAAAGGAATAGTTAGGACGATGATTGGCCAGTAAGCCGTTTTAAGATAATTTAGCTGTTTTAATATCAACCACACAATTTTACAACAGCATGATTTTACCTATCGTGGCATACGGCACCCCGGTACTGAGAACAGTAGCAAAGGATATCAGCCCTGACTACCCCTGTCTGGCAAAACTTATTGAAGACATGTGGGAGACCATGTATGCCAGCAATGGCGTGGGCCTGGCGGCTCCCCAGGTAAATAAAGACACTCGGTTGTTTATTATAGACAGCCAGCAAATCTTTGCCAACCAGGAAGATGAGGACAGGGGCATGTACCCCGATGACCCGGGTACAAAACAATTATTCATCAATGCCCGCGTTACCGCAGTGAGTGGCACAGAATGGCCCTACAACGAGGGCTGCCTGAGCATACCCAAAATACGGGAAGACATACAAAGACCGGCCCAGGTAACCATTGAGTACCTCGATGAGAATTTTCAATCCCAATCCGGAACCTTTTCGGGCATCACTGGTCGTATTATCCAACATGAATACGACCATATAGAGGGAAAACTTTTTATTGATTACCTGAAACCTTTGAAGCGTAAATTATTAAAAGGCCGGCTGGACGATATCTCCAGAGGGAAAATTAAGGTAGATTACAAGATGGTCTTTCCAAAATAAATAGTTTTTGAAACGGCCCGCATGGCGCAGCGGCATCCGTTAAAAATAAAGAGCATTCATGAAGATAACAGTATATGTGCGGTGCGTTTGCCTTACCCTGCCCGCTTTTTCGCCCTTACTGCTGGCGGCCCAGCAGGATACTTCCGTAAACATAGGAAATAAAATAGTTACCCTCAAAGAGATAGTGGTTCGCAATAAGCTGAACGTGGCCGGCTTTATTGAGCGGGTAAAAAACGATACCACTTTTTACAAGGCCTTTAAAAACCTGAAAATACTGGGTTATACGGCCCTGAACGATATTCGCATGCGCGATAAAACAGGCAAAGAAATCGCCACCCTGCAAAGCGAAACCATACAGATGGTAAATAATGGTTGTCGCACTACACAGATCCTGGACGAAAAAGTGACCGGTGATATTTATGACGCCAATAAAAACTGGAATTATTATACCGGCGAGCTATACGCCGGTTTGTTATTTGCAAAAGGAACGATTTGCGGTGAAAGCAATATTGTAAAAGGGAGCGATCTGAGTATAAAAAATAAAAAAGGCATCGAAAAAAATAAAGAGCAGCTGAAGATGCTCTTTTTTAACCCCGGTAAAAAGATCCCGGGTATTCCGTTTATCGGCAATAAAATAGCGATTTTTGATGATGAAGTGTCACCACGCTACAATTTTACGATTGATATGGCTGATTACCTGGGGCAGCTTTGTTATGTATTTACGGTAAAGGCAAGATCGGATCTGAGCAGCAGTCAAAAAAGCGATATCGTTATAAATGAAATGGTTACCTGGTTCAATAGCAAAAGCCTGGAAATAGTGGCCCGCAACTATGATATCAGCTATGACGCCGTGGTATACGATTTCAATGTGCAGATGGAAGTTCAGATGGACCGGTTTGGCGGATTATTGGTACCAAAGCTGATACGCTATACCGGCAACTGGCATGCCCTTTTTAAAAAACGGGAACGTGGTGTTTTTACGGCTACACTTTTCGGATTTAATAATGGGGATTGAATATCGCGGAG
>JBDTVE010000225.1:0-10283 GCA_040007355.1 Bacteroidota bacterium
CAGTGGGAATGACGACTTTTTTAATATTGATGAATAATTTTTTTGTGCTTCTTGTTTGGTGTTTGCTAATTAAGTTAACTTTAGTGCAAACTCATTAGTATGAAAAAAACATGGCAGGCCCTCGCATTTCCCTTTGTAATGATTGTTGCATTTATTGCAGCCGACTTGACTGGTACCTGGAAAGGCTCGGTCAACTATCAGGGAACACCGCTTGAACTAACCTATAAACTGAAAGCGGAGGGGAATGTATTAACCGGCACCATTATTTCATCTTATGGCGAAATACCCATCACAGAAGGTAAAATTTCAGGTGATGAGTTTTCTTATAAGATAGATATTGGCGGTAATGTGCGCGAGTCTACAGGCAAGTATTATGGCGATTCCATCGTTATTACTTCTGCCGCTAGCGGTCGCAGCAGTACCTTTAAAAGAGTGGCGGAATAATAACAGTTGAAAACAACCTGTTTTCAAACAAAGTCTTTGTCTATTCCGGGAGGCCGATCATGGCCCGGGTTTTTTGATCGGGCCGGCCCTGGAAAAACCGGGCCAGCACCTGCTGGAAGATCGGATCTGTTCCGGCTATGGCGGCAAATAATGTCATGCAGGACTGTAATTTCAAATCATCGGGATAGCCAAAAAGGCTATTGGCGCTGGCGTTCTGTTGTTCAAGCAGGACCTCGCAGCTATTGATTAACCTGCTGCCCAACAGGGGATGCCGGAGATAGGCTTCCGCTTCCTTCAAATCCTTTATTGCATAATACCTGGAGGTTTCACTACTGGCCAGCCCTTGTATCTGCGGGAAAATATACCAGATCCAGTGAGTTCTTTTTTTGCCCTGGCGGATCTCGGACAGCGCCATCCCGTAATCGTGCTGCTGGGCGTCTATAAATCGCAGTAGGTTGAATGGGTCGCTCATATTTTATTTACCGTAAAAAGCGTGCCGGTAATAGACAACTGTTTGTTCCTGCTTAGGGTATCCACCCGTAACTTTTTAAGAAACCGGTCAGCCGCGGGTCCTGGATAGAAAGCGGCGGTAGCCAGTTCTCCACGATTGTGCGATTCCAGTAATGCCTGGCAGGATTGCCCGGTTTTGCAAACGAATACCGGTAGCGTACAGCTCTTATATACCGCGGGGGTCGGCCCGGGAAGGGATTGCCGTCGAACAAGCTAATGGCGCCAGGGTCATTGTGCAGCAGCTTCCAGATAAGATGCAGCGTCCATGGATAGTCGTTAGGTGAAGACATGGAGGCAAACCACATCTGCCAGTCCAGGTGTAATTGATAGGGTGCTACCTGTGGCGGGCGCTTATCGGGTAAGACCGGTAACCCTTTGTAGATATAGGGTTTCCAGTTGGCGCCTGCACTGGTATCTGCATCCAGGGTACCCTCAAAAACCACGTTTAGCCGTTCCGGTTCCACCGTTCCAAATGCTCCGTACGTATTTACCAGATCAAGCGGGGTAAATGAAGTGTTCATGATCTGTTTTGCCGACAGCAAATTAATGGCTGGTTCAATACTCAGGATGGCAACAAAGGCCGTCACCAGCCAGGCCGTTGTTTGCATGGGCCTGGATGTTTCGGCGCGGGCGGCGGCGGATTGTGCCCTGCTCACCAAAGCACGGGGAAGAAACCGCGCGAGGAAAGCATCATCAAAACAAGCCAATGCCGGAACAATCGTGAGCCAGTTCAAAAAAGAAAGATTGCCACTACAGATAATGGAAAGCTGGAATAAGACAATTATGCATCCTGCAATATGACGGGCCGGTCTTGGCCAGAACACAAACCAGGGCGCAATCAACTCGGCCAAAAAATTAAACCAAACGCCTATTTTAAGCAGTGTATGCGGCAGGAAATGGAACCAACGACTTAGCGGCCCGGGTAAGGGCTGGGTTTCAAAATGATAATACAGCACTGTGCCATTTTTCCACATCTCATTTCCCCGGATCTTGATAAGCCCCGAACCAAGTATTACCCGGAATGCCAGCCACCTGAAAAGCACCATGATGGGTAACGGTGGCGCATACCTGGGAAAAGGGCGCCCGTCCAGTAGGGGACAAAGAAAAATAGCCAGGAACCCCGTTTCAATAAGCTGTATCTCCCAGCCATATCCATACCATTCTTGTCCGGCATGAACAATAGACATGTACAGGAACCAGAGCATGGTTAGTACCGGCACATTGGCATAGCCTGCTACCACCAGGCAGGAAAGAGCCAGTCCCGTCCAGGCGGCCGTTAGCAGCGCCGTATCAGAATGCCAGAACCAGAAAAGTGATGGCAGTCGCATAAAGCCCGCGCCATTGGAACCGAGTGATTGTTTAATCTGTTGCAGGTAATTGCCCAGCGGTAAAAGTCCATCGGAACCTATCAGGGGTACCATTTGGTTGATGGCTACCAGGAAGGCCACCGCGTACAACACTCCCAGCAGGCGAAGAATAAGAAAGCGCGTAAGCCAGTAACCGGAAGGGGTGGCCGCCATGGCATCTTTTCCCGAAAGTTCGCTGTCCATTGTAATTGCTGTTTCCATTTGTAATTTCTTATCCTGCAGCCGGGTGGCCGCCGACAAAGTTAAAGCGGAATCCTTTATACATGGGGTACCGGGTTGCTGTTATTGTTTGCTGACCAGTGGGATGGGAAACTGTATTGAATGGCAGCATACTGCAAAAAGGAATTATATTATTCTTATATACCTTCATATCCATAGGCGGAAACAATCAAAACAAGCTTGCGGGATAGTTTACCGTAAATAAAAAAATTGCTGCTGGTTATAGCGGAGTATAGCCGAGCGGCCATGCCGCAAAGCGCTGTCTTGTCCTGACATAGGGGGAGCCACCCGAAGAAAGGGCGACCCACCTTTGCTTACAGGCGCTCTTGCCATTCAGTTCTGCGTTATTGTATATAAGCCGCCGCTATTCCACCCATGGATTGCTTCATTTCATTCGCAATGACGAGTCTCCCTGATTATTTAACTCTCCAATATTTTGATCAATTAAATAATTCATTCGGAGCGACGACGAACGGGTAGGTTGCCTTTCAAGGGCGGCTCACCGTCTTCAACAAACCACACTTAGCGCGAGGCCGGGTACTGGTAAATGTCATACACACTATTTAAAATTCCTTCCGCCGAAAAAAATTTCTTTTTCGGTAGACTCCTTAGCGCCTGGTTTCTTTTGCGACTGTGCATGGGCGGGTATGGATGTTTCGTCGGACCGCGACAGGGTAATCAAAGACCTGTCTTCTTTGTCGCTTGTGGTAAGATGGCGTAAGAATTTTGAAAGATCAGCGCAATGTTTTACGATAACATGGATAACCCCTTCTTCACGCTGCAAAATGCCTTCTACCATTAACAGCCTGGATTGCAGTATGGGCTTGCGGTAGGTATTGAACAGGGTTTGAAAAACCACCAGGTTGGCAAAACCGGTTTCATCTTCAATGGTAATAAAACAAACGCCTTTTGCGGTTCCGGGCCGCTGTCTTACAAGAACAAGACCGGCAATTTTTACACAATCCCCATTATTGGCGGTCTGTAGGGCGCTGGCAGGAATGATGTGCAGCAGCTCCAGCTTTTCCCTTACAAAACTTACGGGATGTGCTTTCAGGGAGAAAGAAGTGGCCGCATAGTCCTGTACCACCTGTTCGGCCGCAGTCATGGCCGGCAAATCCGGCTGGTCATCTGCGGGATGGAGTGATTCCTGACCGACAAACAGCGCAATTGGTTGATCGTTGGGAGCGGTTATTTCCCACAAAGCCTCCCGCCGGTTAAGATCAATGGAACCAAAGGCATCGGCATCGCCCAGTTTTTCAAGCGCCGCCGGCGAGAGGCCCGCTTTTTTTAATGCGTTGATACTGGTATAAGGTTCTTGTCTCCCGGAGAGCAGGGTGTTTATATCCGCTTCGCGCAGTCCTTTTACCTGGCGGAAGCCCAGCCTTAGGGCGTGGTATTTGCCGGTTTTTTCTTCCAGCGTATTATCCCAACAGGATTCATTTACATCAACCGGCCTGAATACCACCCCGTTTTTTTTAGCGTCAATAATAATTTGCGCTGGTTGATAAAAACCCATAGGCATACTGTTTAGTAATGCGGTGGCAAACACATCGGGGTAATAACATTTTAACCAGGAAGAAACGTATACCAGTTGGGCAAAACTGGCGGCATGCGATTCGGGGAAGCCATAACTGCCAAATCCCTCCAGTTGTTTAAAAACGCATTGTGCATATTCCGGTGTATACCCGTTTTTAACCATGCCGCTGGTTAGTTTTTCCTCAAGATTTTTTACCATTCCTTTTGCTTTGAAAGTAGCCATACTGCGTCTCAATTCATCTGCTTCCGCTGGTGTAAAACCCGCGGCCACAATGGCAATTTTCATGGCTTGTTCCTGGAAAAGCGGTATGCCCAGGGTCTTTTTCAGGATTTCTTCCAGTTCTTTTGAGGGATATTCTACTTCTTCCAGTTTATTACGGCGGCGCAGGTAAGGATGTACCATATCTCCCTGGATGGGGCCCGGCCGCACAATGGCTACTTCAATTACCAGGTCGTAAAAACAGGTGGGTTTAAGCCGGGGCAGCATGGACTGCTGCGCGCGGCTTTCAATTTGAAACACGCCAATGGTTTCAGCATGGCTTATCATATTATAAACAACCGGGTCGTCTGTTGGGATATTCGCCAGCGTTAGATCAAGGCTGTAATGTTTTTTGCACAGGTCGAAAGCCTTCCTGATACAGGTAAGCATACCCAGGGCCAGCACGTCTATTTTAAGAAAACCCAGGGCGTCAATATCGTCTTTGTTCCATTCAATACAGGTGCGGTTTTCCATCCGGGCATTCATAACCGGACAAACATCGGAAAGGTTTCCCTGCGTAATGACAAAGCCCCCGGTATGCTGCCCCAATTGCCGGGGAAAACCAATTAGTTGCTCCGTTAGTTCCAGTGTTTTGCGAAGGTGTTTATCAGCGGGGTTCATACCCGATCCGGCAAGCTGGTTCCCGGCAAACCATTCTTCCGTAAACTCCCAGGTGGCGCCGGAGATCTGGTTAATGGTGTCTACTGATAAACCCATAGCCTTCCCCACATCGCGGATGGCTCCCTTCTGTCTTTCCTGGGTAACCGTAGCCACTATGGCCGCGCGATGGCGGCCATATTTCCGGTAGATATACTGGATAACTTCTTCGCGCCGTTCGTGTTCAAAATCCACGTCAATATCCGGGGGTTCATTACGGGCGGAAGAAATAAACCGTTCAAAAAGAAGGTCGAATTTGCTGGGGTCAACAGACGTGATACCCAGGCAATAGCAAACGGTGGAATTGGCGGCCGAACCACGACCCTGGCAGAGGATGCCCTGTTGCCGCGCGAACCGTACAATATCATAAACTGTTAAAAAATAAGCGGCATATTTCATTTCTTCAATAAACCTTAATTCATGACGGATGCCAGCCGATATTTTTTCAGGAATGATATGGTTATAACGTTCTGCTGCACCTTTCCAGGCAAGAAAGACTAGTTCTTGTTGTGGCGTGCGTCCTTCTCTGGTAATTTCTTCGGGGTATACATATTTCAGGCTATCCAGGGAAAACTGGCAGGCTTCACTGATTTCTTGTGTACGGTGTATGGCATCGGGGTATTGGCGGAACAGTCGCATCATTTCTGCGGATTGTTTCAGGTGTCTTTCTGCATTTTGATGGAGCCTGAAACCCGCATTGTGTATAGTGCATTTTTCGCGGATACAGGTCAGGATATCCTGCAACTGGCGCCGCGCAGGGTTGTGATAATAGACGTCGTTGGTTGCCACCAGGGGAACGCCTGCTTGCGAAGAGATCTGTGAAAGGCGGTGCAGTAGTTTGCCATCGTTTCCACCATAGGTACGACAAGCGGACAGGTAAAGATCGGCGCCCAGGGCCTGGCGGTATTCCTGTAATGCCTCCAGGAAGGCGGGTTCCAGGTTGAGCCCGGAGTTCAGGGTGGCCGGGGAAAGCATAATAAATTTCATCCCTTTGGCATGCGCATATACATCTGCTTTGTATAATTGGCAGTCGCCTTTTTCTACCCGCAGATTGCCCAGCGTGAGCAAAGCGGATAATTGCGTGTATGCATGTTGGTTAGTAGGATAGGCCAGCAGGGGGGGGCCATCCTGCAAGTCGAGCCGACAGGCGGGGATCAGGCGGATGCCTTTCTTTTTTGCCTGGGTATGTGCGCGAACGATGCCTGCAAAACTGTTGCGGTCGGTGATGGCTATTGCTGCATACCCGTAATCAGCGGCTTCTGCTACCAGTTCTTCGGGGTGTGAGCCGCCCCGGAGAAAACTGAAATTGGTGGTTGTCTGCAATTCGGTATAACGCATATCGGGTACAGTTGTTTATGCAAAAAATCCGTGTATAAACCATTGGTGCGGTTTACCCGCTGTATAATGCCCCAGCCGGAACAGCCAGTAACGCCGGCCTTCCTCGTCTTCTACCTGGTAATAATCGCGGTGCGGTCCCTCTTCCAGCCACCATTCAGCTTCTATGCGCTCGGGCCCGTCTGCTTTTTTTATGGTGTGCAAGTTGCCCTGGTAGCGAAACAGCATGGGCGGGTAATCGGGCACCGGTGCGGTTACTTCAATGTGTGCCGGGTTTACTAAAAGCCGGGTAGGCCGGGGTCTTTCTGTCTGCCAGGTCAGGGCCGGTTTTTCATGAAGTGTCGTAGTGGCCCGAAGGGATCGTTCGGGCCAATAATGTTCGTCGGGTAGATAGCGGTGAATCGTTTGGGAACCCACCCGGTTTGCCAGACGATCCAGCAGTTCTGACAGACCCGTGGTTGTTAACCCGCCAGATCCCGCCCAGAGGATGTGTTGCGCTGCCGGAACCGTTTCCAGTTTGGAGGCTTCCAGCATAAATAGTTCGATGCCCGGGCCTGGTTCCATACCGGCTATCCGGGGTTCAAACAGTTTAAAAAGATGCCGGGCATTGCAGGAAGGGCAATGGGTGCCGATTTCAATCTGTACGGTTTTGCCATCCAAACGGTAACCCTTAAATGAAGCAGCCCGGAGTCCTTTTTCTTCCTGTTGCAGGCGGCAGCAAAGTGCGTCCAGCAAACGCTGCAAGGCTATTTCTATACCGGTGGCTGTAACCATCGGTTCCAGGCAGGGCAATCTTTCCTGGTAAGGCGCAACGGGCTGTACCGGCTTCATAGTTTCTTCTTCCAGGCCCATCGCCTGGTCAAGTTTATAAAGCAGTTCGGGGCCAAAACGCCTGCGCAGTGCTGCGCGCGGCATATTCATAAAATGTACGATTTTGGAGAGGCCCTGTTTATGGAGGCGGGTGGGCAGGTCCGGTGGAAGGCGGAGCGCAGCCGGTGGTAAGGGGCATAGGGCGCCGGCCTGTTTCCCGTTTTCAATAATGGATTGCACCTGTCCGAATCGGGCTATCGCCCATGCGCAACCGATAGTATCGGCCATGGCTACCCGCGTGCCGTAACCGGCGTTTTTTAAATGCGTGGTGATGTCACTGAGATAGGGGCGTTCACCGCCCCAGAGATGTGGGCAGCCGGAGACATCCAGGATAAGGCCATCGGGCGGGTCAATGGCTGCCAGCGGCGTATAGCGCATCGACCATTCTGCCAGCGCTTTTAACAAGCGTTCTGCACGCCCGGCCTGGTGGTCAAATACCTGCAGGGAAGCAACCAGGGCCCTGGCATCCGCCACAACCATTCCTTTATCAATGCTTGCTGCCTCTGCTATCCGGCTGGCAGCCGTTATCACCATTCGACCCTTTTCGGGTGTGGCCATCACAAAGGGTATTTCACGAAGGACCGGTCTGCGGATGAGCAGCCAGTCGGTAACAAGATGATGAAACCATATGGATACAAAACGTTTGGGCATTATCCTGTTTTGCGTATTTGTTTTTCCGGTAACAAAGGCATGGCTGGGTAAACCTGTTGAAAACCACTGGCTGACCATTCCATTACCCAGGAACCGGGTTTGCCATTTCTTATTTTAAGCAATTCTATATTCCAGCGGGGCAAACCTATACCAGGCAGGCCATCAACGGCCTCACTGGGTAGTGAATGTATCTTCCAGCGGGAAACAAAAGCGCTGCCCACCATATTGCGGCCTTGCTGCCGGAGAATAAACCCGGTCACCCTGCTTTTTTCTACCGCCAATTGTAGCCGCCTGGAAGCCGTAAAACTTATTTCCTGTATTTCGCCTACCACGGCGGCAAGTCCTTCACATTTCAATGCTTCCTCCATGGCCCAGAGCAGATCTTTTTGTTTGGTGAGATCGATAAAAATAATCCTGTCGGGTTCTATTCCAAAAGCTTTTAAAGCAGGTGGGTACAGGGTGCGCGACATACTGATCCATACACAGGTTTTGTCGCCCTGCATAAGACCCGCCAGCAAACCGCTTACAAAACCGCAGGTGGCCGCCACCTGTTCGGCACAGGTACTTAGAAATTCATGTACAGCGGCAACAGGGAAGACACCCATTGGAAATGCGTTTGCCATTGTGCCCCGGCCAGCGTGGGTATCCGTGCCTGCAGGGTGTAGCTTGAAACCCTGTAAAGACAGTATTTCCCTTTGCAACTGATGAAGAATATCTTTTTTTGTGTCGGTCATGGAATAATAGATATGCCTGGCTGCAAGATAGACCTTTTTTTTAAATTACTAAATATTTTAGCAAAATAGAATGTGATATTGTATTAAGCTGGTGATTTTTTGATTGAATGATTGACGATGACTACCAATCTTAGGGTTCGCGGCTTATAGCGAATGAATGAGAAAAGTCATAACCGAATTATGTTACAATCCATCGTTTCGAATGAAATGAAGCAATCGGAGATTGAAATAAGGAGAGGTACGGCACGGAAAATAGGCGTAGCCCTCACAACTTTTTACAAAATAAATTTCAAATTACTATATTGGTATATGAAATTTAAAACGACTATCCTTCAATCCGGTAACAATACCGGTATAGAAGTGCCGGAAAAAATAATAGCACAATTGGGTGCAGGTAAAAAACCGTCGGTTGTGATTACGCTTAACGGTTATACCTATCGCAATACGGTGGCTGTAATGGGCGGAAAATACCTGGTGAGCCTGAGCAAGGTAAACAGGACGAATGCCGGGGTAAAGGGTGGCGATACGCTGGAAATTAACCTCGACCTGGATACGGCTCCCCGCCTGGTAGAACTGCCGCCGGATTTTGAAAAAATAATTGGCAAAAACAAACCAGCAGGCATTGCTTACGGGAAGTTGTCGCCCAGCAGGAAAAAGGCCATGGTGCTTTCCATCACGGACGCAAAAACGAAGGAAACAAGAGCAAAACGAATAGAAAAAGCCCTGGCCGAATTACTGGATAAAAAAAATTAACATGCGGAAGATAATGGCCACTATCAACATGACCCTGGACGGGCATTGTGATCATACAGATGTAATAGCAGATAATGAGCTGCACCGGCATTTTAATGAGCTTTTAAAAAACGCAGGCACAATACTCTATGGTCGCACGACCTATCAATTGATGGAAGCGAGCTGGCCTCCCATTGTGCTGCATCCCACCGGCCAGGCGCCCATTGATGAATTTGCCCTGCTGATTGAAAATATCGAAAAAATTGTTTTTTCCCGAACCCTGAAGACCTTGTCCTGGAAAAACAGCCGGCTTGCACAGGCGTCGCTGGAAGAAGCGGTTCGTGCCCTCCGGGCAATGCAGGGAAAAGAGATATTTGCGGGGAGTCCTTCTTTGATTGCTGCGCTTTCCAATATGGATCTTATTGATGAATACCAACTGGCGCTACAGCCCTTAGTAGCGGGAAAAGGGTTGATTTTGTTTAAAAACCACACTCATCGGTTAAACCTTCGTTTACTACAGACAAAAATCCTTTCATCCGGCGTTGTAATTTTATATTATGCACGTTCCTGAAAAAGAAGATTAGAAACAATGATACCGGCAGCAAATGTCAGGACATCAGGCTTTGGTATTCAATGATCAGCTTTTCAACCGTTACTTCGTCGTAGTCTGTTTGTGAGGTCTGGATGATAAGAGCATCCAGTATCTGGTTGGCGCGCTGGCCATTTGTGTTGGAAATGGTAGGGTTATGTACAACCGTGGCTGATTCCGGCTTATCAGTTCTCAGCAAGGTCTTGTGTAGCATGGACATCATTTTAGAAAACAAGGACAAGCTTTACGCCAAATTCTGCCTGCTTTAGGCGGGTTCCGGGCCGGCTGTATGCGGGAAAGAAATTCCACGTATTGTGGGAAAAGCGGGAGGGGTGTCGGGATTTATTTTGCATTGGATGATAATGTAAAAGTACCGTAAG
>JBDTVE010000226.1:0-14598 GCA_040007355.1 Bacteroidota bacterium
TTTTTCCAGTTTCTGCCATTTATTGACAGGGGTAAAAATTAAATTTCCTTAACTTGCCAAACGATAAATAGACGCACAAATGAATATTGATCCCGTAGACAGGAAAGCAAAAAATTATATCTTGAGAAGGTCATTGATGGATTATGGTATGGGTGCCATCATTGCCGGCTTTGGATTGTTTTTTGCTTTTGCAAACAGGTTCGGGATTGAATTTACCATTGCACCGTCGTTTCGCTACGCATTTGTGGTGCTCTGTATTATATATGGGGCATTTCGCATGTACCGCGGCTATAAAAAAAATTATTTTTCAGAATGAGTATTTGTAAGTCACCTGTAAATACCATTGCGGTATTGATGGCTGTTGGATATATGTGCGCATGCAGCAATGCGGGTAACAAAACCCCCATGGAAAACAGTACCAGCGGCAGCATACAGGTGAGTGCCGATGAATCTTTTAAGCCGGTGATTGACTCACAGGTAAAAGTATTTGAGGCATCTTATCCGAGCGCCAGCATTACCGTGCATTACAAACCGGAGGCAGAATGCATCAAAGACCTGAACAACGACAGCATTCGCATGATTCTTATTACCAGGCCACTGAGCAGGGATGAGGAAGACCTGATGAAATCAAGGCTGGGATATGTACCTATTTACGGTAAACTGGCTTCCGACGCCATTGCCGTAATCGTAAATAAAAAGTCCAAAGACTCATTGTTTGACATGAGCGATATGCGATCCATGGTAAGAGGTATCAGCGGATATAAATACAAGGTGGTGCTGGATGGGTTATCTTCTACCAGCACGGTGAGATATGTTATAGACAGCCTGGCAAAAGGCCAGCCACTGGGCAAAAATGTAGTGGCGGCTACCAGCAGCCAGGGCGTGATTGATTATATCGGGAACAATACAGACGCCATTGGCCTGGTGGGGGTGAGCTGGATAGGCAATAAGGAAGACACTGCCCAGATGAGTTTTCTGCAAAAAGTAAAAATTGCGGGCATTGAATGTGCAGCCTGCCAGCCGGCTGTGTATACCCAACCCTATCAATATAATATTGCCACACATCGCTACCCCATGATTCGCGGTCTGTATTATATTTTAAAAGAAAATTATGACGGCCTTGGCAGCGGATTTTCTAATTTCCTAATCTTTGAAAGAGGACAGCTGATCTTTAAAAGGGCCTATTTATTCCCGGTACGCATGTCGTTTGATGTGCGGGCCACACAAATAAATTAGTGGCATTAAATTTAATTAATAATAGTTATACGGAATTGGTTATTTTAATACATTTACAAGCATTCAACTAAAAACAAAAGGAATCAGCAATGAAGAAAATTACATTAAGCCTGATAGCAGTAGCGGTAAGCGCCGGAGCTTTGCTGGCCCAGAGTGTTGACCAGGGAAAAAAGTTTTTATACTATCATCGTTATAAAAGCGCCCAGGAACAGTTGGAGAAAGTTTTAGCTGCCAATCCCAATGATATTGATGCAGTGTATTGGCTGGGGCAAACCTATCTTGCCAACCCGGACCTTCCCGGAAGACAGGACATGGCAAAGAATTTATACCAGAAGGCTTTTGCTACCAATGGCAGTGCGCCTATATTACTGGCAGGTGTGGGACATATAGAACTGCTGGAAGGCAAAACCAATGATGCCCGCCAGCGTTTTGAAACCGCCATTAGTTTGAGCAAGTCAAAGGATGTGGATGTATTAAACGCCATCGGCGCTGCCAATGCAGACATAAATACAAAAACCGGCGATCCCAATTATGCTATTGAAAAGCTGAACCTGGCCACCCAGGTAAAGAAATTCAACAACCCTTTTACCTATTCCATTATGGGCGATGCCTACCGTAAGCAGGTAGACGGAGGCGGCGCGGTTACCTCTTACCAGAAAGCGCTGAACATTGACCCAAAATTTGCCGAGGCAAAATATAAGATTGGTAAAATATACCTTACCCAGAACAATAAGGAAGCGTTTTTACCGGCATTTGAATCAGCTATCCAGCTGGACCCCAATTATGCGCCCGCCTATTATGAGTTATATTATTACTACTATTTTCATAACGACGTAAACAAGGCCATTACCTATTTCGACAAATACATCACCGTAACCGATCCCAAACCTACAGACGAATACGATAAGATCGCCAACCTGTACGCGGCTAAGAATTATCCGGAAACCATCTCTAAAAGCCAGGCAAAAATAAGCTCGGAAGGCGCCAACGCAGATGCACGTTACTATAAGCTGATTGCCTATTCTTATAACGACCAGAGCGATTCCGCCAATGCAAAAAAATACATGGACGATTATTTTATGCACCAGAAGCCCGATGGTTTTGTGCCAATGGACTACTCGTTCAGGGCTGAACTGCTGGCCAAATTCCCGGGCAATGAAACCGAAGCCCTTAAAACCTATGGACAGGCAGTTGCCGCAGATACTTCCTACCAAGGAAAAATGGAACTGCTCGTTAAGGCTGCCGCGCTGGCAAAAAAAGTAGGCAACCGCGCCGAAGAAGCCAATTTCCTGCGGCAGTCCTATAGCATTGATAAAAATCCCTCAAACGCAGACCTATACAACCTGGGACAGGCCTACTACCAGGCAAAGAACTACCCTGTGGCAGACAGCATCTACTGCGGCGTATATGAAACCAAATACCCCGACGAGATATTTGGTTATCTCTGGTGTGCCAGAACCAAACAGGCTGCCGATGATTCCGTGGGTTCCGGCGGTTTGGCCGTGGAAGCTTATGATAAACTGGCCCAGATGGGTCGTAAACTGGATTCAGTAAAATACAAATCACAGATTGTACAGGCCTATTTTTACCTGGCCGGTTACTATAATGATATCAAAAAAGACAAGGCTGCCGCAATCAGTTATCTTCAAAAAGTAACGGAAGTGGATTCAACAAATGACCAGGCCAGGAAATTTATTGATATCCTGAATGCGCCGCCACCCAAACAGACTCCTGCAAGACAACCGGCTACCAAATCAAAAACACCTGCAAAAAGTAGAAGATAGTTAAGCCGTTGATGACAAGCACCGGTTCCTGAAATTAAAAGTCCTCCGCAAAACAGCGGGGGACTTTTAATTTCAGGAATTTAATTTTCTAAAGCGGGAATTTGCTGGTGCTGCCGTATTTTTGCGGATATCAATTTCTGTTTTAATGATATCCTGGTACTTACTTCAAGCCAATATTCCGGTAACCGATGTCAACAGCGCTGCCAGTTACCTGCCCGTTGCCATCCAGGTCATTTTCGCTATCCTCTTTATTGGCGCCATGATGGCAATCACTCACTGGGTGGGGCCCAAACGCAAAACGGCTGATAAACTGGAGAATTTTGCCAGCGGTATAGAAAGCCATGGTGATGCCCGTCAGCCCATGGCCATCAAATATTTCCTGGTTGCCATCCTGTTTGTTTTGTTTGATGTGGAAGTAATATTCTTTTATCCATACGCCGTTAATTTCAGGGAACTTGGCTGGGAAGGCTTTGGCGCCGTGTTAATGTTTGTGGCGTTTTTTTTAGCCGGCTTTTTTTACATCATAAAAAAAGGCGCTTTAAACTGGGAAGAATAGGCGGGAATGATAAAATTGTCAATTTTATGACCAGCTAAACGGCCGGCGTCCAACTTAAGTTGCCGTAAAGCGTTATATAGAATTGACAACTGACTATTAAATTAAGAATTTATGGAGCGTCCGGTTCGATATAATGTAAAAAATGAAAAGGGGAAAGCCATACAAATAGCTGAACCGCCGGAAGGATACACCGGGGAAGGCTATTTTACCACCAAACTAAGCAACGTGGTGGGCCTGGCAAGAAAAAACTCTATCTGGCCCCTGCCTTTTGCCACTTCCTGTTGCGGTATTGAATTTATGGCTACCATGGGCTCACATTACGATTTGGCAAGGTTTGGCGCGGAGCGCGTAGGCTTTTCTCCCCGTCAGTGCGATCTGCTGATGGTAATGGGCACTATTGCAAAAAAAATGGGCCCGGTATTAAGACAGGTCTACCTGCAGATGGCCGAACCCAGGTGGGTGCTCAGCATGGGCGCCTGTGCCAGTTCCGGTGGCATTTTTGATACCTACAGCGTATTACAGGGCATCGACCAGGTTATACCCGTAGACGTGTATATCCCAGGTTGCCCGCCACGTCCCGAAGCCGTACTAGACGGATTTATGAAGATACAGGAGCTGGTGGGCAAGGAAAGCATCCGCAGGAGAAACGGCGAACAGTATAAACAACTGATGGAGAGTTACGGCATAGAATAGAACGCAGGCGCTGATAGCTTGGTGCTATGAGCCGGAGATAAACAAAACATTCATAAATCATGGCCTTTGGCTGGCAACCGGGGGCTCAAAGTTCATAGCTCAGAAATGGCGTTAACCAATGAAATAATCAGGGAAAGACT
Source organism: Bacteroidota bacterium (assembly GCA_040007355.1). GTDB lineage: Bacteria > Bacteroidota > Bacteroidia > Chitinophagales > Chitinophagaceae > JACMLD01. Next base: position 4,410 of record JBDTVE010000226.1, read on the forward strand.
ACAGGCGAAATTTGGTGACCAGCTGGCCAATTTTGAAGAACCGTATGGCATGCTTTGTTTTGAAGCGCCAAAAGACATGAACCTGAAACTGCTGCAGTTCCTGTACGATGACGTGGAACTGTGCTTCCAGTTTTTAACCACCCTTTGCGCTGTTCATTACCCTCAGCAACAAGGCCGGGAACTGGCCATTGTTTATCACCTGCACAACCTGCGCGACAATATCCGCATCCGCTTTAAAATATTTACAGACATAAACAGCCCTGATATCTTTACCGCCACCAATCTCTATTCCGCCGCCAACTGGATGGAACGGGAAACCTATGATTTTTATGGGGTAAATTTTGTGGGCCACCCTAACCTGAAACGAATTTTAAATGTAGACGAAATGGATTATTTTCCGATGCGCAAGGAGTATCCGCTGGAAGAAGCCACCCGGATTGATAAAGACGATGCCATGTTCGGCCGGTAGGGGCAGGCCTCGCGCCTGCCCCAGGCGAAGCGCCTTCCCAATTGAAGCGCCCGCCCCGCGCCAGCGCAAACCCCGCGTTCGCCCCGCATCATAAAAAAACAAATGAAAGAATGCCAGAAATAGCACATCACCATATTAAACTCCCGGAAGGGTCTATTGAAAAGCAAACCACCACGCTGAACCTGGGGCCTACCCACCCGGCCACACATGGCGTAATGCAGAATATACTGGAACTGGATGGAGAACGGATTGTATCATCGGAACAAACCATCGGTTATATACACCGCGCATTTGAAAAATTAGCCGAACGCCGGCCGCTCTACCAGATTACCACGCTTACAGACCGTATGAACTATTGCTCTTCGCCCATCAACAATATGGGCTGGCACATCACCTGCGAGAAACTGCTGAAAGTAAAAACGCCCAAACGGGTAGACTATCTCCGGGTTATCATCATGGAGCTGGCAAGAATCTCGGATCATCTCATTTGCAATTCTATTGTGGGGGTGGATAGCGGCGCCTATACCGGTTTCCTGTACGTGATGCAATACCGCGAACTGATCTATGAAATATATGAAGAGATCTGCGGTTCAAGACTCACCACCAATATTGGGCGCATTGGCGGGTTTGAAAGAAATTTTACCAATACCGCTTTTACCAAGCTGGAAAAATTCCTAAACGAATACCCCGCCGTACTCACCGAATTTGAAAACCTGTTTAAACGCAACCGCATTTTTATGGAACGTACCCAGGGCACCGGTGCCATTGGTGCCGAACGTGCGCTGAACTACGGCTTTACAGGCCCTAACCTCCGCGCAGCGGGGGTAGACTATGATGTGCGGGTGCATAGTCCTTACAGCAGTTATGAAGATTTTGAGTTTACGGTACCGGTAGGCAGCACCGGCGATAACTACGACCGCTTCCTGGTACGAAATGAAGAAATGCGGCAGTCGCTCAGCATCATTGAACAGGCTTATCGCAAGGTGCAGGCGTTTACCGGCGTCGAAGCAGAAGTATACCATGCCGATGTGCCGGAATATTACCTGCCTTCAAAACAAGATGTATACACAAAAATGGAGGCACTGATCTGGCATTTTAAGATCATCATGGGTGAAACGGAAATACCTTCCGGCGAAGTGTACCAGAGCGTGGAAGGCGGCAACGGGGAACTGGGTTTTTATCTGATAAGCGATGGCGGCCGTACACCCTACCGGCTGCACTTCAGAAGGCCTTGTTTTATTTATTACCAGGCCTATGGCGAACTCACAAAGGGCGCCATGCTCAGCGATGCCATTATAACCATGAGCAGTTTAAACCTGATTGCTGGGGAAATGGATTCCTGATGGGCAGGCAGTCTTGTTTACCCGGAAGGCCGGTACAATAATGTAATTAGTTCTTTTTTAAGATAAGGGTTTGGCACCAGCGGCTGTTTTTCATGGCAGCATCGTTGTGTCACTCACTGGTACGGAAAAACAATATTCAACACATTAATGCATAACCCGCCGGGTTGTAGATATGGTACAATTTTCAGAAAATACATTGCAGGAAGTAAAAAAAATCATTGCCCGCTACCCGGAAGGAAAGCAGAAAAGCGCTTTGTTGCCCCTGCTGCACCTGGCCCAGGATGCATTTGGCGGCTGGCTCAGCGTAGATGCCATGGATTATGTGGCTTCCCTGCTGCAGCTTGAACCGATAGAAGTATACGAAGTGGCCACGTTTTACAGTATGTACAACCTCAAACCCATGGGCAAATACATCTTCGAAGTTTGCCAGACCGGTCCCTGTATGCTAAACGGCAGCGATGAAATTATTCAATACATCGGCGATACCCTGGGTATTAAACCCGGTGAAACAACACCCGACGGACTTTTTTCATTTAAGACAGTGGAATGCCTGGGCGCCTGCGGCTATGCACCCATGATGCAGCTGGGAAAAACCTTCCGGGAACATTTAACCCGGCAAAGCGTGGATGCCATTATTGACGAATGCCGCAAAAATGCGGCGACCAATAATTAAAGATGGCAAAAACAAATTTTAAATACCTGATGATCGTGCACCTGGCCGCCATTGTACTCTTGGGGATATTGTATGCAGTAGTTGATAAAGACGGCCGGTATTTGGTGAAATGGTTGCTGGTGGCACTGATCGGTTCAACCATTCTCCAATTGGTACTATGGCAAATAAAGGCATCCTGGTTTGGCCCTAAAACCCGCAAACACCCGGATCTGCCCTAAAAGCAGGAACGGACCACTATTAAATGGTTAAACTTGTAATATGAAACTGACGCCTTATATCCATTTTGCCGGCTATGCGGAAGAAGCCCTGAATTTTTATAAGGAAGTGCTGGGCGCAGAGATTGCCATGCTAATCCGTTATGAAGAAAGCCCGATGCAGACCGATGAGGATCATAAACAAAAAATATTCCATGCAAGACTGGTGTTTGATGGTAATATGATCATGATCTCAGACACTTTCAAAGGCAATGCCGTGCATACTAACGGGAATATACAGTTGAATGTAGAAATGCAGGACAAATTACAGATGGAGAACGTATTTGGCAAAATGGCCGCTGGTGGCAAAATAACCATGCCCCTGCAAGATCAGTTCTGGGGCGCCAATCTTGGTATGTTGGAGGATCGGTTTGGTGTAAGCTGGATGTTCAACCATGAACATGCCGCCGCACCCGCTGCTAAGGCTTAGTTGATCACCAGCAGCCCGGTGCAGGTAAATACAGGGATGGGGCAGTGAACACCGGTATGGTGAAGTGTTGAACCCGGAACAAAAAGTACCCGTGTGCGACGCAAGAATGATGAATAAAGTGATACTGCCGGGAACATAAATAGTAATATAAAAAGGGAATTCAACTATATAAAAGGATTGGTGCAGGGCCGGGCCAACGGCTAAAAGATTCTATCATGGGAAGAAAAGTATTAATAGACAAAGTAAATATTGAAGGCATCCGGTATTATGATGTTTACCGGAAGAACGGCGGCTACGCATCGGTAGAAAAAGCGTTTAAGATGAATCCTGCCGACGTGGTGGAAGAAATAAAAAAAAGCGGTTTGCGCGGCCGCGGTGGGGCTGGCTTTCCCACCGGTATGAAATGGAGCTTTATTGCCAAACCGGAAGGCGTTCCCCGTCACCTGGTCTGCAACGCGGATGAAAGCGAGCCGGGTACGTTTAAAGACCGCTATCTGATGGAATACATTCCGCACCTGCTGGTAGAAGGTCTTATAGTAAGTTCGTATGCGCTTGGCAGTAATATAACCTATATCTATATCCGCGGAGAGTATGCATGGATTGTAGACATTCTTGAACAGGCCATTGAAGAAGCCAGGCAGCACGGTTTCCTGGGTAAGAATATCCTGGGCACGGGGTTCAACTGTGAAATTTATATACAACCCGGCGCGGGCGCCTATATCTGTGGTGAAGAAACGGCCCTCCTGGAATCGCTGGAAGGAAAAAGGGGAAACCCCCGGATAAAACCGCCTTTCCCCGCGGTAAAAGGAGTATGGGACCGGCCCACAGTGGTAAACAACGTGGAGACCCTGGCGGCCGTGGTGCCCATCATTAACCTGGGAGGAGAAGAATATGCAAAGATTGGCGTGGGCAAATCCACCGGCACCAAACTGATTTCCGCCTGCGGCAATATCAACCGGCCCGGTGTATATGAAATAGACATGACCATTTCAGTAGAAGAATTTGTATACAGCGATGAATATTGCGGCGGTTTGCCCCGGGGTAAAAAACTAAAAGCGTGTATACCCGGTGGTTCATCGGTTCCCATATTACCCGCCAACCTCTTATTTAAAACGGCCAAAGGAGACCAGCGCATGATGAACTATGAAAGTCTCAGCGATGGTGGTTTTGCTACAGGCAGCATGATGGGCAGCGGCGGGTTTATTGTACTGGATGAAGACCAGTGCGTGGTGCGCCATACCTATACGCTGGCAAGGTTTTACCGTCATGAAAGCTGTGGCCAGTGTTCGCCCTGTCGAGAGGGAACAGGCTGGATGGAAAAGATTTTAAAAAATATTGAATACGGCAAGGGAAAAATAAGTGATATAGATTTGCTCTGGGATATACAGCGTAAGATTGAAGGCAACACCATTTGCCCGCTGGGCGATGCGGCGGCCTGGCCGGTAGCGGCAGCCATCCGTCATTTCAGGGATGAATTTGAATGGCATGTGCTGAACCCCGCGGAAAGCCAGCAACGGAATTACGGGTTGGCGCATTACGCGGACGCCACGCCCGCGTAGGGATTGGCTTTACGCCTATCCTGTATACCGCGTCGTATAAAATGGAATGGATCAAATTACAAATAACCAATAAAATTTGCGCCGGGCGTTTTTTGCACCCCGCGTGAACAATATGATATGGCAGAAGAATCCAAAAAAGAAGCACCTAAACTGTTCCGGGTTACCATCGATAATATTACTATTGACGTGCCGCCGGGAACTTCTATATTAAACGCCGCCCGGCAGATTGGCGGCGAAGTGGCGCCGCCGGCCATGTGCTATTATACCAAACTGCAGGGCAGCGGTGGCAAATGCCGTACCTGCCTGGTGGAAGTAGCCGCCGGTTCCACCGCCGATCCGCGGCCCATGCCCAAACTGGTGGCCAGCTGCCGTACCAACGTAATGGATGGCATGATAGTAAAAAATATTACCAGCGATAAAGTAATTGATGCCAGGAATGGGGTAGTGGAATTCTTGTTGATCAACCATCCGCTGGATTGCCCCATCTGCGACCAAGCCGGCGAATGCGATTTGCAGGATCTGAGCTATGAACACGGTAAAGAAGGCACCCGCTACGAATTCAGGCGAAGGACTTTTGAAAAATATGATTTGGGTCCCTATATTCAATTGCATATGACCCGCTGCATTATGTGTTTCCGTTGTGTATTTGTTGCAGACCAGATAACCAACAAAAGGGTGCATGGTATATTAGACAGAGGCGATCAGGTACAAATAGCCACCTATATCGAAAAATCACTGGACAATGATTTTATCGGCAATGTGATTGATGTTTGCCCGGTGGGTGCGCTCACCGATAAAACATTCCGGTTTAAAAACAGGGTCTGGTTTACCAAACCCGTAGATGCCCACCGCAACTGTCCCAAATGCAGTGGCAAAGTGCAGTTATGGCTAAGAGGCAAGGAGGTATTCCGTGTTACCGGCCGCAAAGACCAATGGGGCGAAGTAAAAGACTGGATATGCAATGAATGCCGTTTTGAAAAAAAGGATATGGCCGATTGGATAATAGAAGGACCCAGTCATATTAACCGGCATTCAGTTATTGCGCAGGGGCACTACGAAGGCCTGCAAAAACCCAATGAAACCCTGGTGAACGTATTGGATGGCCGCAACCCCAAATTATTAATGGATATACACAGTGTGAGTGAAGTGAACCGTCCCGATATTCATTTAAGCCAGATTGAAGGACCCGCCCACAGCGATGATTTTAATAAGTAGAAATGGTTTTATTGAAAGATCAAATACAAAGAGTATTAAATCTATTGGCAAAACAAATTATAACGAAGAGAGAATGCAAAATATAATCGTTCAGGAATATTATGGTGTGAATGAGCATAAATGATGGGATACGGTTGTAAATGATATTCCAAAGTTTCTGACAGATAGTGAAAACGCTTTAAAAGAATTTGAATAAATGATACTACTTGCTTTAGACTGGTTCCTGCTGACGGAAAAACTGTTGCTGGTCATCGTGGTTGTCTCCGTATCGCTGGTAATTGCCATGTATGAAACTTATGCCGAACGTAAAGTGGCGGCCTTTATCCAGGATCGCATTGGCCCCAACCGCGCAGGTCCCTTTGGCATCTTTCAACCGCTGGCCGACGGGTTAAAGCTTTTTATGAAAGAAGAGATCATCCCCAACAGTTCCAATAAATTCTTATTCATACTGGGCCCCTGCCTGGCCATGATGACCGCCATGATGACCAGCGCAGTTATTCCCTGGGGAGGCTCACTCCATTTTACCTGGTTTGGTATGGACAGGATGGTATCGCTGCAGATAGCGGACATCAATATCGGCATCCTTTATATTTTTGGTGTGGTAAGCCTGGGTGTATACGGGATCATGATTGGCGGCTGGGCTTCCAATAATAAGTTTTCACTGATTGCCGCCCTGCGTGGCGCCTCGCAGATGATTTCCTATGAACTGGCCATGGGTCTGGCGCTGATTGCACTGCTGATGCTGACCGGCTCCCTGCGTTTAAGTGAAATTGTACAACAGCAGATGGACAGCGGCGTCTGGAATGTCTTTTTGCAACCCCTGGGTTTTTTGATTTTTATTATATGCGCGTTTGCCGAGTGCAACCGCACCCCCTTTGACCTGCCCGAAGCGGAAAACGAACTTAATTTCGGTTACCACCAGGAATATTCTTCCATGAAACTGGGGTTCTACCTGTTTGCCGAATACATCAATATGTTTATCAGCAGCGCGGTAATGGCTACCCTGTTTTTTGGCGGTTATGATATACCGTTTTTTAACGAGGCGGCGCATATACAGACCTGGGGCGCAACACCAGTTGCCCTACTGGGCGGACTGTCACTGCTGTTGAAAGTGGTTTTTTTTATTTTCCTGTTTATGTGGGTACGCTGGACCATACCGCGTTTCCGCTACGACCAGCTGATGAACCTGGGCTGGAAAAAACTGATACCGCTGTCGCTGGTAAATATGGTGATTACCGGCGCCATTGTGCTGATGAAACAAAACCACTGGCATTTTTAATATGCGGAGTTATGAGCAGTTCATTAGAAGTGAAAAGATTAATTGGTAGGTTGCGTTGATAAAAATATTTTTGCGAACGTTTATAAAGGAGAAGAAATATATCATGCAGGCATTAACAAACAGGGTAAAACCGGTAGAGCGCAAGCCAATGACATGGTTGGAGAGCCTTTATCTCTGGAATATTTTCAAGGGTATGGTCATTACCTTTAAACATATTTTTAAAAGAAAGGTCACCATCAAATACCCTGAACAGAAACGCACGTTCAGCCCGGTGTTCAGGGGGTTGCATGTATTAAACCGCGATGAAGAGGGCCGCGAAAGATGTACCGCCTGTGGTTTGTGCGCCGTGGCCTGCCCCGCAGAAGCCATTACCATGGAAGGCGCCGAACGCATGAAAGGCGAGGAACACCTCTACCGCGAAGAAAAATATGCTGCTAAATATGAAATCAATATGCTGCGCTGTATATTCTGTGGTTTGTGTGAAGAGGCCTGTCCCAAAGACGCTATCTATCTTACGGAGACTTTTGCGCCGGCCAATTTTCAGCGCCAGACATTTATCTATGGCAAACAAGATCTACTGATACCGGATCCTATTAAAGAGCCGGAACTGTATGCAAAAGCAGCCGGCGGAAGGGTGAGGAAGAGTTCATAGTCCGGGCTGCTGAAAAGGGGAAAGTGGAGCACATTGGAATAAAATATAATCTTTAAATAGGACCAATGCCGGTTTAAAAGGCCCCTGGCGCAACACCGGCAGAAAGATTTAACTGTTTAGAAAAGATGGGAATTACACAAATATTATTCTGGTTTTTAACGGCGCTTGCCCTGGGTAGCGCCTTAATGGTTGTGCTGAGTAAAAACCCCGTTTACAGTGTGTTGTTTCTGATACTTGCATTCTTTGCTATCTCGGGGCATTATATCCTGCTGAATGCGCAGTTCCTGGCTATTGTAAATATTATTGTCTATGCGGGCGCCATTATGGTGCTCTTCCTTTTTGTGATCATGCTCATGAACCTGCATGCCGGTGTAAACCTGCAAAAAAACAAACTGGTTCTGTTTGCGGGTTTTATCGCGGGTCTCTGTTTGTTCCTGGTGCTGGTGGCGGCCTTAAAAGACGCTTCCATTAAAAAGCAACTGATAGAGACCTCGGGTGGCGAAATAGGTCTGATCAAAAACCTGGGTATGGTGCTGTTCCGGCAATATGTTGTGCCGTTTGAGATCAGCAGCGTGCTGTTCCTCAGCGCCATGGTGGGTGCGGTAGTGATAGGTAAAAAAGAATAGGCAACGCTAAGTTTGCCCTTTCTCTAATATTGTAAACTAAAGACCAGGCCAATGGCCAAATGATATGCCGATAAATTATTACATATTCGTTGCAATTGCACTGTTTTGTATTGGCGTAATCGGCGTACTCACGCGCCGTAACGCCATCATCGTCTTTATGTGTATTGAATTAATGCTGAATGCCGTTAACCTGCTGTTGGTGGCATTTTCCAAAATGCATCTTTTGATTAACGCTACCAGAGACGGAACCGCGGGGATTGACGGGCAACTGTTTGTTTTCTTTATTATGGTGGTTGCGGCGGCCGAGGTAAGCGTGGGGCTGGCAATTATTGTAATGATGTACCGGAACACCCATTCTACAGACATTAATTTCCTGAACAGGTTAAAACACTAGTCTGGGTACCGTATTCCGACTTTAGTATTTAGATATTATTTCAATATGAGTTATTTAGTATTTCTGGTTCCTTTGTTTCCGCTGCTGGGGTTTCTCATCAACGGGCTTTTGCACAAACAACTCTCAAAACCAACCATCGGCATTATTGGAAGTGGCGCGGTGCTGGTATCCTTTATTGTAAGCGTACTTCTGTTCCTGGAGGTAAAAGAAGGCAGAACAGGCTCTATAACCTTGTTTGATTTCATCAGCTTCGGCCAGGTGCATATACCATTTGCTTTCCAGGTAGATCAATTATCCTCTTTGTTTTTGCTGGTTATTACCGGCGTGGGCTTTCTCATACACCTGTACTCTATCGCCTATATGCACGAAGAAGAACCCCCGCATTTTGCCCGGTATTTTGCGTATCTCAACCTGTTTGTGTTTTCCATGCTGCTGCTGGTATTGGGTGCCAACTACGTTATCATGTACATCGGGTGGGAAGGCGTAGGTCTTTGTTCTTACCTGCTGATTGGCTTTTGGTTTAAAAACAACGACAATAACAACGCAGCCAACAAGGCATTTGTGATGAACCGAATGGGCGACCTGGGTTTCCTGATAGCCATATTTTATTTGCTGGCCAAAGTTGGCTCTGTTACCTATACAGATGTATTTGCTGGTGCAACACAATTGTCGCCGGGCACTGTTACCATTATCACTTTATTATTGTTTGTAGGCGCAACCGGCAAAAGCGCGCAGATACCCCTGTATACCTGGCTACCGGATGCCATGGCCGGTCCTACGCCGGTATCGGCCCTTATACATGCGGCCACCATGGTAACCGCCGGTATCTATATGATTGCCCGCAGCAATATCCTGTACACCCTGGCGCCCGCTTCGCAAACCGTGGTAGCCATAACCGGACTGGCCACCGCTGTGCTGGCCGCGTCCATTGCCTTAAAACAAAACGATATTAAAAAAGTGCTGGCTTATTCCACCGTCAGTCAGCTTGGTTATATGTTTCTTGGCCTTGGCGTGGGCGCCTATACCGGCGCCGTGTTCCATGTAATTACGCATGCCTTTTTTAAGGCCCTGTTGTTCCTGGGTGCGGGCTCGGTCATACATGCATTGCACCACCAGCAGGATATCCGTAATATGGGCGGGTTAAAAAAATATTTACCCGTTACCCATATCACGTTTTTACTAGCCTGTATCGCCATAGCCGGTATTCCGCCGTTCAGCGGCTTCTTTTCCAAAGATGAAATTTTAGCTGCGGCGTACGAAACCAATAAGATCTACTGGGTTATTGGCGTGGCCAC
>JBDTVE010000227.1:0-2141 GCA_040007355.1 Bacteroidota bacterium
CGTTAGCCCAAAGCCCTGCAGGGGCGATGTACAATAGTACTGGGGGAGTCCGGTGGACGAGACACCGGGGGCGAGACCGATGGGAGAAATCTCGGTAATCCCGCGAAATTTTTGTTGCGAAGGGCTACACCCTTCGCTCTTATCTTTCGCCCTTTCAGGGCTGAATCCGCGTTAGCCCAAAGCCCTGCAGGGGCGATGTACAATAGTACTGGGGGAGTCCGGTGTATGCTACAATCCCGGTTAATTCTTTTAATATAGGATCCACAAAGCCGGGCAAAATAAATTTTTTTTTGTATTTTTCTGTATGGACTTTCTTTTGCTGAGGGCGTTTGATAATTACATCAATGCCAGTATAACCTTAGCCCGGCTGGCTGAGGAAGGCCACCGTACCGTCCTGATTTTTTTTGAGCCATTCGGAAGAAAGGATATACCATTATTATGAATGTGGGTTTGAATGTGCACAGTTGCCGGAAGAATTACAGGAACCCGGTCAGGAACAGTAGGGAAGGGCAATTTTTTGGAATATATTGTTATTGCGTATGGAAAGTTTTATCCAATACTGGGAGCATATCCCAAGTTCGCACCGCCTGCTCATTTTACTGGGCGGCATGATCCTGTTCTGGGTGGCAGAAGGATATTATCCCTTGTTCCGGTTTTCGTTTAAACGATATAAACACGCCGGCGTTAACCTGCTTTTCCTGTTTTGCACCATTGTGCTGAACCTGCTTTTTGGCCTGGTAACCATTGCCGCCTGCAATTATACAACTCAACACCATACCGGCATCATACAATGGTTTTCCCTTCCGGGCTGGGCCGCTATCCTGGTTGCCTTATTACTGGGCGATTTGTTCAGCCAGTATATTCCGCATTTCCTGATGCATAAAATAAAATGGATGTGGAAATTTCACATGATACACCATAGCGATACGCATGTGGATGTAACAACGGGTACGCGTCACCACCCGGGTGAATGGGTGTTCCGGGAAAGCTTTATGATTTTGGGTGTTTTTGTAATGGGCATGCCCGTATGGCTGTATTTTCTATACCGGAGTGTCTCGGCATTTTTTACTTATTTAACGCATGCCAATATCCTTGTGCCGGAATGGATAGACCGACCCCTGAGCTGGATATTTGTTTCACCCAATATGCATAAAATTCACCATCATTACCAGCGGCCGTTTACAGACAGCAATTACGGCAATATTTTTTCGGTGTGGGACAGGTTGTTTGGAAGTTTCCAATACGCCGATCCCAAAACCCTTCGTTATGGCCTGGATGTGCTGGAAGACCAGAAGGACGAAAAATTGGGGTATCTTTTTACGATCCCGTTTAATAAGAATATTAAAACAGATTACTGAACAATCTTTCTCCCACAAACAAACGGCAGTAGGCGGCCAACCGCTGGCCGGTTTCATTTATCTTTATTGCATGAAGAGGATTGCAATGATACCAGCACGTTATGCCGCTACCCGTTTCCCGGCAAAACTGATGCAGGTGCTGGGCGATAAACCCGTTATCCGGCATACATATGATAATACCCTTGCAACCGGTTTGTTTGATGAGGTCTGGGTGGTAACCGACAGTGATATTATTTACACGGAGATTACCCGCCATGGAGGCAAAGCTGTGATGAGCAAAATAGAACATGAAAGCGGCAGCGACCGTATTGCCGAAGCGGTGGCAGGCATGGACGTTGATATAATTGTAAACGTGCAGGGCGATGAGCCATTTGTAAAAAAAGAACCGCTGCAGCAGTTGTTGCAGGTATTTGCTGCGGAAAACGGGAAAACGGTACAGGTCGCTTCGCTGATGCAGGTGCTGAAAGAACAAATATTTATTGAAGACCCCAATTATGTAAAGGTTGCGGTGGACCTGAACATGAACGCGTTGATGTTTTCGCGCAACGTGCTGCCCTACCCGCGCAATAAAGATTGGCCAATTATTTATTACGAACACATCGGCGTGTATGCATTCCGCAAACAGGCGCTCCTGGATTTTACTTACTGGCCCATGACCCCGCTGGAAGCCGCTGAAAGAATTGAATGCCTGCGTTACCTGGAGCACGGCATCCCGTTGAAAATGGTGATAACGGATTATATGGGGATTGAGATAGACACACCGGAAGACCTGGAAAGGGCCAA
>JBDTVE010000228.1:0-4135 GCA_040007355.1 Bacteroidota bacterium
GTGAGTTCTTCAATGGCAAAAACAATACCACCTAATGGCGTGTTAAATGCAGCCGCTAGTCCTGCGGCTGCACCTGTTACTATCATATTCCGTTTAGAGATTTTTGAATACCATGTAGGCAATAGATCGTTTATTTTTTTGAAAATAGAGGCGGAAATTTGAATGGTTGGACCTTCTCTACCAATTATGCCACCACCAAAAACTATAATTAGGCTAGAAAGTATTTTTATAAATATTACTTTAAAGCTAAGCAGCACATTTACCTTGTAAGCGTGTTTGGGGTTAGACAATTCAATAGCAGCGCTTACTTGAGGAATGCCACTGCCCCCTGCATAGGGTGCATATTTTGAAACAAGCCACCAAGCCAAAACAAAACAGGTAGGTGTGATGATAAAAAATGCCCAACTTGATTTTTCGTAAATTAAATGCGTTCCTAATTCTGCCAAAAAAAATAATTTTGCATATAACACGGCAACTCCGCCAGATATAAAAGCACCAGCCCAAAAAGGCAGCGCATTGAGCAGGTTCTTTTTAAGATTTTCATTCCTTATTAACTCAAACTTTGATTTTAATATCTTGCTCGTCTTGTCTAAAAAATTCATAGTCAAATTTAAATAATGTGCCTGTATGCCATGGTATTTATTTTGGCTTTTTAGCAATCGGTTTTCTGGAAACATAAAAGAGCCAGTTTTTGTTTGGCGCTGAGGGTAACGTTGGTGTATTGCTGCCGGGCCAGCATCTGTGATCTGTCCGGCCAGTTACCGAACTTAATTTATAAATAGAAGTTTGTTTTAAACGGATTTAGGTTTTGGAATCGTCGTCGTCACCAATAATTTCAGTGATTTTAATGTCAGCTTTATGTGTGTCGGGAAATGTCATAGTGAACTTTTATTCAAATTTACCTAAAAAAGCTGGCAAAGTCAGGTTTGTCCGTTAATTGGGACGGTCGCTGGTATAGCGGATTAAAAAGTATCCGATACCAAAAAAATCAAAATCTATTCATGGCCTGACAAATTAAGTTCGATATTGAACAGCTGCTAAATTTACGCAACGCGCATAGATCAATACTACTATTGTTTTCTTAGATGGTTTTTTTTATGATAGTTAGATAAGCTTTCTTTCAACAGCAAGCCTGATGAGGCAGGCGGTGTTTTTTACATTTAGTTTTGCCAGCAGGTTCTTGCGGTGACTATCAACCGTAAAAGAACTTAAAAATATTTTTTCGGCAATTTGCGGGTTGGTGTATCCTTCCGCAATCAGTCCTAAAATTTCTTTTTCGCGGGGGGATAATTCGGGCAGTTGATGGCCTGACGATTTTTGGTGTTCTTTCAACGCTTCGCCGGCCTCCCCACTAAAAAAAATACCACCGCTGGTGATGGTTTGTATAGCTGTCAGTAATTCTTCTTTGGTTGAATTCTTTAGTATATAGCCCGATGCACCGTTTTCAATCATCTTTTTTATGTACAATCCCTGATTAAAAGTACTTAAGCCAAGAATAAAAATACCAGGATATCTTTCTTTTATAACAGCGCAGAGCTCCACACCATCCATGCCCGGCATACTAATGTCCATTAGTATTACATCCACCGTATTATTTACAAAAAAGCCAAGGCAAGTTGCTGCGTTCATTGCATGGCCTGCCCATTCAATCCCTTTTTCATTTTGTAACAAAGAACGGATGCCTTCAATTACAACTGGATGGTCGTCTACAATAAAAATGCGGGTCATCATTATACGATGAATTCTATGTTTACTAGAGTGCCTTTGCCCGGTTCTGCATGAATGGCCAGCTGGCCTTTCAGATAATCTACCCGGCTGCGCACATTGGCAAGACCGGCACCATCATGGTTTTCCACAGCAGTTTTATCAAACCCTTTACCATTATCTTCTACCACCACATTTAAGCGGTTGCCCTCCCGTATCAGCTGTACAAAGGATTCCGTTGCCATTGCGTGCTTGATGGTGTTGTTCAGTAATTCCTGAACAATACGGTAAATAATTATTTCTACTGAATTTTCTAACCGGGCTTCAATGCCAAGCGACTGATACTTTACAGCAAGCAGTTTTGTGGTGTTGATGCTGTTGCAATATTCTTTTAATGCTTCATCCAGCCCAAATTTTGTCAGCATTTCTGGCATCATATTATGTGCTACACGGCGAAGTTCTTTAATAGAAGTATCAATCATGTCTAATGACCGTTCAAAGACGGCCATATTGTCGGGTGTTATAATTAAATTGTCTTTCATATTGATGAGGGAAAATTTTACGCCGGACAATAAACCTCCCAATCCATCATGCAGATCTTTGGCGAGGCGGCTTCGTTCTTCTTCCTGTCCTTTCAGCATAGCATCTACCGCTACCAGTTGTTTGTCTTTTTCCAGTTCACGGATGCGCTGTTGCTGCAGCTCATCCTGTTGTCTGGCCAGTTGCTGGCGGTTCCGGAGGTTTCTGTAACCCAAAAAGCCAACCACCACTAAAGCTGCAACAGCAGCGAGCAAAAAATAATTAAGGGTTGATTTTTGGTGGATAGAAAGTGCTTGTATCTGTTTATCTTTCTGCAACTGGATGATTTCTTTTTCTTTCTGGGCAGAAAGGTATTTCTTGTCCAGCTCTGCCACTGTTTTCTTATGTTCTTTATCATCTATTTTAATATTTTCACTGATGTATTTTTTTGTATAGATGTAAGCATTTTTATAATCTTTTTTCTTAAAATAAATTAATGACAATAAGTTATACAGTTCCCTTTTTACACGGGTAAAATCATTTTGGTCAGCAACCGCCATAGCTTTTAAGGCGAAAGCCTCCGCCTTTTGCTGATTACCTGAAAAATAATACGAGTCAGCTATCCCCCTGAGGTATGCAGCCTGCTCATACCATTTATTTATTTTTTGGGCATTGTTATAGGCAATCATATAATATTCGATTGCTTTTACCCAGTTTTTTTCTGTCCAGTATAAGCCACCTGTTTTTCCATAATATTCTATATTCACCGAAGGCTTGTCTAATTCTTTTACGTAGGGTTTTGCCTTAAGAAAATAGGATTCTGCTGAATCAAACTGTTTTAGCATAGAAAAATCTGAAGCAGCAAAGATGTTGGCAAATGATATGGCCTCTTTATCACCGTATAGGAGATGATAAGGAATTGCCTTAACGTCATATTCCATACTCTTTTCATATTGTTTCTGGCTATAATACAAGGAGGCAATGTTATTGTAACAGGTGGCCATCTCTTTAAATTTATCAGGATGATCTGAGAGTTCGTACAAGCGCAGGCCTTCAAGAAAAAATTTAATGGCAGTTTCATCATTTCCCATGGTAAAATAGGTAGATCCCTTTCCTGCAATAACAACCGCTTTCCGAAACCCTGCATTTTTCTTTGTTAACCCGTTCTGGCTTAGTGCGCATCTTTGATAAAATAGAATGGCGGAATCTGCCAGTAACAAGGATTCCGCAAATTTCCCGAGGGAAAATATGATATCTGATTTGGCTTCGTAATAATATGCCCGGTTATAATCCCAGCTTTTTTGATCCTTAATAATAAGAAATGCTTGCTGTAGCGTTTGGAAGCATTTTACAGTGTCATAGCCATTATAATTTGAAGCTAGTTCAATTAATACAAGGGACCTAAGAGAATCGTTTGATGGAGAACCGGCCAGTTTGCTTAAACTATCAATGATGTTGTTTTGACCGAAAGCTGTTGCATGAAGTAATACTATATATAAACAGACTATATACTTCCTGGTAAAACTAAAGTCATCCATCATGGTGGGAATTTGAAATAGATATAAAGATTGTGATTCTCACTCACAAAAGCAAAGAATCCCTTTAAAATACCAGTTTCGGGTGATTTCTACAGGATTCGTCATGAATCACTGTTTCGGGTGAGCGGTAGCGTTTTTGACTCATTTAGATTTGATCATTCTTTATAAAAAAAAGATGATCATGCAAAAAAAATATACACTGATTGCCTTGTGGTTTGGCTTTATAGTTTCGCCATCGCGTAAAATGACAATGGCGCTGTTATTGCTATTTTTATTTTCTGGCGCGTTGTGTAAACAGGGTTATTCTCAAAATCTGGGTTGGGCGAAGCGATTGGGAGGAACTGATTATGAGCATGGCCGTTCAATTGCTGTAG
>JBDTVE010000229.1:0-7355 GCA_040007355.1 Bacteroidota bacterium
AACTTACTAATGAATTTGGCGAGCCGTTTTATGACCGTGTTGAAGCCAAAGCAAGTCCGGAGCAAAAAGAGAAATTGAAAAAACTGTCTGCTTCGCAAATAAAAGAACAGGAACTGGCCGGTGATAAAATTGAAAACATATTAACAGTCGCACCAGGTAACAATGCATCCATAGGCGGCTTAAAAGCCACCACAAAAAATGGTTGGTTTGCTGCACGTCCTTCAGGAACTGAAGACATCTATAAAATCTATGCCGAAAGCTTTTTAAGTAACAAACACCTAAAAGAGATGATTGATGAAGCACAGACCATTGTAAATACTGTGTTACAGAATCATTAAATGACTGTATGAAATTAAAATTGATACCTGCAGCACATGAACTGATTTCCAACATGAGATCTTTTTTTCAGCCAAATGATGCCAGGCCCAGCTATTCAAATGAAGAACCACTGAGAGAAGAACTGTTCAGCACGGCACAAATGGAGCGTTTTGGAAAGACATTGGCTGCAAGACACAAACTAAGTTTAAAACCTGCAAAAGATCATTTGCTCAAAAGGCTTGCAGACAATGAAGAGACTTTGCAGGAAGTGCGCAAGCTCTTGAACAATTCCATAAAAAAAAAATACCAGATATCGCCAGCAGGTGAATGGCTGATAGACAATTTCTATCTCATTGAAGAACACATCCGAATAGCCAAAACACATTTCCCTAAAAAATACAGCGAAGACCTTCCACAGTTGTCTGAGGGAACTTCAGCCGACCTTACACGCTGCTATGATCTGGTACTCCAGATCATTTCGCACAGTGACGGGCACATTGATATTGACAGTCTCGGCAATTTCGTAACGGCGTATCAAACCGTCACCCATTTAAAATTGGGCGAATTGTGGGCCATTCCCATTATGCTTCGACTGGCACTAATTGAAAATATTCGTCGTGTTTCCGCACGATTGGCCATAGACAGGGTGGACAGAAACCTTGCAGGTTACTGGGCTGAAAAAATGATTGAAACTACGGCAAAAGCACCGAAAGATCTGATCCTTGTTATTGCCGACATGGCCAGATCCAACCCGCCGATTCTTAGCGCCTTTGTTGCTGAATTAATACGCCGGTTACGTGGTAAAGGACCCGACCTGACACTGACATTGAACTGGATAGAACAGCAATTATCGGGAAGCGGTGTTACGAGTACTGAACTTGTAAATGCAGACAATCAAAAACAGGCAGCCGACCAGGTTTCAATCAGTAACAGTATCGGCAGTCTTCGCCTGCTAGGCACAATGAACTGGCGAACTTTTGTAGAATCGCACGCTATCGTTGAAAAAATATTACTACAGGATAAAAACGGCGTCTATGGAAAAATGGATTTTCCTACGCGTGACCGTTACCGGCATGTTATAGAAATGATTGCAAAAAAGAGCCCTTCCAGCGAAGAAGATGTTGCCCGCATCGCTTTACAATTAGTGAATGAAAATTTATCTCCAAACGGCGGCGATCAAAGAATAGCGCATGTTGGTTATTACCTAATTGGACACGGCCTGACACAAACGAAAAGCAGGGCGAAAATGCCAGTTCCGGTGTTACAAAAGATAAGACATAACATTAAAAGGAATGCTTTTCCTTTTTACTTACTTTTCATTTCTTTAATATCAGGCAGTATCGGTGCATTTATTTTCACCAAAGGTTACGAAGAAACAAAAAGCTCATGGCTCCTAATACTAATTGGCCTATTGGCGTTGCTGTGTGCCAGCCAGCTTGCTGTATCGCTTGTTAACTTCTTCGCAACTTTACTGGTTAAACCTGACCTGCTGCCAAGAATGGATTACGCAGAAAAAATACCATTTGAATCCAGTACTATGGTGGTAATACCGGCATTGCTTACAACAGTTAATGAAATAGAAGACCTGGCTGAGTCGCTTGAAGTAAGATTTCTTGCCAACAGAAGTGACCATTTACACTTTGGTTTATTAACGGATTTCACAGATGCACCATCTGAAACGCTCACCGGAGATAAGCTACTTTTAGATACTGTTCACCATGCTATTGAGGCACTTAATAAAAAATACCAGAGACCAAATAATGATCTATTCTTTCTTTTTCACCGACCGCGCAAATGGAACCGGGTTGACAAAATCTGGATGGGATATGAAAGAAAACGCGGTAAGCTTTCAGACTTAAATGCATTGCTACGTGGAATAAAAAAAGAAAACTTTTCGCTGATTTTCGGCGATGAATCCGTTTTTCCCGCAATAAGATATGTGATAACACTGGATGCTGACACACAATTGCCACTCAACTCTGCGTGGAAACTGGTGGGTACTATGGCACATCCCTTAAACCGGGCGTGGTATAATGAAAAAAAACAACGGGTAACCAGGGGATACGGGATATTGCAACCACGGGTTACCGTTAGTTTGCCCGATGTAACCGGTTCCCGGTATACGCGTATGCACGGCAATGAGCCGGGTATCGATCCTTATACCAGGGCTTCTTCGGATGTTTACCAGGATCTATTTGGCGAGGGTTCTTATATTGGCAAAGGAATTTATGATGTTGATATATTTCAGCAAGCGCTGGATGGCAAATTTTTAGAAAACCGCATACTCAGCCACGACCTTTTAGAAGGCTGTTATATACGTTCGGGATTATTAAGCGACGTTCAGTTATTTGAAAAATATCCAACCACTTACAGCGCAGATATGAAAATGCGGCTGCGTTGGATTCGTGGTGACTGGCAGATTTTCTCATGGATTTTACCATTTATTGCAGGACCGGAAAAGCGCTTTTATAAAAATCCAGTTTCTGCCTTGTCACGCTGGAAGATATTTGATAATATCCGGCGCAGCCTTGTTCCCATCGCACTTACTGTATTATTGTTGTTAGCCTGGATTGCTCTTCCCTCCGTTTTATACTGGACGATTACTGTTTCAGGGATCATCGTTTTCCCCATTTTTATTACATCCGTTTGGGATACCCTGAGAAAGCCAAAAGAAGTATTGCTGAAATACCATATTCAAAATTCATGGCGCAACCTCAGGGAAATAACGGTTAAAACTTTATTCACACTTATCTGTCTGCCCCATGAAGCATTTTCAAACCTGAAGGCAATCCTGCGTACACTCTGGCGAATGTTCATCAGCGGAAGAAAATTACTGGAATGGAACCCATCTGCACATGTGTCCAGGCTGAACCAAACAGGTATAGGTGCTTCATATACTTCGATGTGGATTGAACCAGCCATGGCAATAATTGTCTTTACTTTTTTGGCAATCATTCATCCGCCCAAATTATTTATAGCAGTGCCTATACTATTGTTATGGGTAGTGGCCCCGGGTGTTACCTGGTTTGCCAGCATGCCTTTGAAAAAACAGATGGCCAGCCTAACCGCCAATCAAAATATTTTTCTTCAAATAATGGCAAGGAAAACCTGGGGATTTTTTGAACACTTTGTAGTGGAAGCAGACAATTGGCTACCGCCCGATAATTACCAGGAACAGCCGGTTGAACAGATCGCACATCGTACTTCCCCTACTAATATCGGCCTTTCACTGTTGTCTGCATTAACTGCTTATGAGTTCGGGTACCTGACCAACAGTCAATTTATTGAACGTACGGGCAATACCATCAGCACAATGAACAAAATGGAACGTTACCAGGGGCATTATTATAATTGGTATGATACCGAAACATTAGCGCCGCTGCAACCACTCTATATTTCTACCGTTGACAGTGGTAATCTTGCGGGCCATTTGCTGGTATTAAGGCAAGGCCTTCTGGCCATACCGCAGCAAAAAGTACACAGGGCACAGCTTTACAAAGGCATTCGTGATACTATGAACGTATTTACTGAATGTTTGAAGAAAAATGATGTGCCCCTAATGAGGGCGTTTGCAATAGAAGTAGATACGGCTTGCAATAAAATTTTTACTTCTACGGAAGAAATAATAAAATGTGATGAATCGCTGTTAAACAATTTTAATTTGGCTGCTGAAAAACTGGGCAATGAACCAGCAACGAATACGCATAGATGGAAACAACTGCTAATTGATCAATTACAGGCACTAAACCTGCATCATCAGATATTTAGGCCGGCACTTTTATTACATTCGGCACCAACAGCATTCAAAAATTTTACACTGCCTGACATCAATACCACTTGGATTGAATTCTTAGAAACAGCAACAGAACTGCAACTTGACGTAAATGGCAAACGCACTGCAAAAATCACGGCGGAAGAAAATCAATGGCTTGAACAATTTCAAGCCCTTTTAACAACATGCATCAACAGGGCAGATGAATTAATTTCAACAACTGCCATGCTTGCCCGGCAATGCAATATTTTAGCAGATATGCATTGGGATTTTCTGTATGATAAGGGAAGTCACCTTTTTTCCATTGGTTATAATGTGCCGGAGCACAAGGCGGACGCAAGCTATTACGATCTGCTGGCATCCGAAGTAAGGCTGTGTATTTTTGTTTGCATTGCGCAGGGCAAACTACCGGAAGAAAGCTGGTTTGCGCTGGGCCGTCTGTTAACCAATCTTGACGGTAGCTCTATTCTTTTATCGTGGAGTGGTTCTATGTTTGAATACCTGATGCCACTACTGGTAATGCCCACTTATGAAAATACGTTGCTTGATCAAACTTGTAAAGCGGCGGTTGAATGGCAGGTAAAATACGGCCGGAAAACAGGCAAGCCCTGGGGCATTTCAGAATCGTGTTACAACATGATCAATACTAATTCAAATTATCAGTACCGTGCATTTGGCGCTCCGGGTCTTGGGCTGAAACGCGGACTTGAAGAAGACGCTGTAATTGCGCCTTATGCATCTGCACTAGCGCTGATGGTAGCACCAGAGCCTGCCTGCGAAAACCTGGAGCTGTTGCACCAAAAAGGCATAGTAGGAAAATTTGGCTTTTATGAAGCCGTTGATTATACGCCTTCACGTTTGCCACGCGGGCAATCCAGTGCAATTATATATTCGTTCATGGCACACCATCATGGCATGAGCCTGTTATCACTGGTTTACCTGCTGCACGACAAACCCCTGCAAAAACTGTTTGAGGCAGAACCACAGTTTAAAGCAACACTTCTATTATTGCAGGAAAAGATCCCAAGGGCATCAACTGTTTTTGCGCACACTACTGACATAGCAGATACCAACTACAGTGCGGCCGTCCAGGAATCAAGGATACTTGCAACGCCTAATACGCCATTGCCAGAAGTGCAATTGTTATCGAATGGAAGATACCACGTAATGGTTACCAACGCAGGTGGCGGTTACAGTCGCTGGAAAGATTTTGCTGTTACACGATGGCATGAGGACGTTACCTGCGATAATTGGGGCACATTTTGTTATATACGGGATTTGGACAGCACTGCATACTGGTCCACTACGCATCAGCCCACGCTGCAGAAAGCTGAAAAATATGAAGCGGCCTACTCCTCTGGCCGGGTAGACTTTAATTCAGTTCGTAACAAAATTGTAACCCATACAGAAATTGTTGTTTCCCCCGAAGACGATATTGAAATGCGGAGACTGCATATTACAAACCGGTCCAATGTTCAAAAAACGATTGAAATTACGAGTTATGCGGAAGTGGTTATGGCTCCGGCTGCGTCCGATTTGATGCAACCTGCATTCAGTAACCTTTTTGTACAAACAGAAATCATCCCGCACCAGAATACCATTCTTTGCACACGAAGGCCAAGATCTGCAGATGAATCATCACCATGGATGTTTCACCTGATGGCAATAGAAGGAAAAGCCGCGGAAGAAATATCTTATGAAACAGACAGAATGGCTTTTATTGGTCATGGCAATTCAATCGTCAATCCGCAGGCTATGAATATGCTGGGAAAATTAAGTGGTACACAGGGTTCAGTATTAGACCCCATAATTTCTATACGTCTAAAAATAATACTTGCGCCTGATGAAACAATTACCGTTGATATGGTAACCGGTGCCGGTGAAAGCAGGGAAATCTGCCAGGGCCTAATCAATAAATACCAGGCAAACAAATCCCATAAAGATAGGGTCTTCGAAATGGCCTGGACGCATAGCCAGGTAATCCTCCGTCACATCAATGCATCAGAAACAGATACGCAATTATATGAACGTTTAGCTGGCTCCATTATATTCAGCAATCCGGCATTTCGTGCAGATCCATCCATTCTCATCAGTAACCATCGCCAGCAATCAGGCTTGTGGGGGTATTCTATTTCAGGCGATCTGCCAATAGTTCTTTTAAAAATAGAAAGCCTGGAAAATATGCAGTTGGTAAAGCAACTGATACAGGCGCATGCCTATTGGCGGTTAAAAGGCCTTGTAGTTGATCTTGTAATCTGGAATGAAACGCATGGTGGTTACAGGCAGTCATTTCAAAATGATATCCAGGCGCTCATACCTCCAGAACTCAATGGAACTAAGGGAGGCATTTTCATAAGAGCTGCAGACCAGATATCAACGGAAGACCGTATATTATTTCAATATGTTGCCCGCATTATCATTGCAGACAGTGGCGGAACGTTAACGTCGCATGTGAACCGAAAAGAAAATGCTAAAGCCGTCATACCGTCTATTGTAAAGCTGCCAACCGATGAGCTGCTTGTCTCACCTATTAGCAAACCCCAGGACCTTATTTTTTTCAACGGCTTAGGCGGCTTCTCGCCCGATGGCAAAACCTACGTTATTGTTACGGATAATAAAAATAAAACACCGGCACCATGGGTAAATGTAGTAGCCAATCCACATTTTGGAACGGTTATCTCGGAAAATGGATCGGCATATACGTGGACTGGAAATGCGCATGAACTGAGGCTTACATCCTGGAGTAATGATCCTGTATCGGATACCAGCGGAGAAGCTTTTTACATCCGGGATGAAGAAAGCGGGCATTTTTGGTCTGCTGCATTGCTGCCCGCTGGCGGTCAGTCGGCCTATATTACCAAACACGGTTTTGGTTATAGTGTTTTTGAGCACATTGAAGATGGCATCCGTTCTGAAATGACGGTATATGTAGATATAACAGCAGCGATTAAATTCTGCGTTATAAAATTAAAGAATCAGTCAGGAAGATCAAGAAATCTCTCTGCTACAGGTTATGTTGAGTGGGTACTAGGCGATAACAGGATGAAGACTGCCATGCATATTCATACAGAAATCGATCCAGACAGCGGTGCATTGTTTGCAAAAAATCAGTACAACACAGAGTTCAAAGACAGGGTCGCTTTTTTTGATGTTGATTACCTGAAAAAAACTTATACCGGAGATCGTACAGAATTTATCGGACGCAACGGCAATTTAAGAAATCCTCAGGCAATGTCGCGTATAAACCTTTCCTGCAAAACCGGTC
>JBDTVE010000230.1:0-5195 GCA_040007355.1 Bacteroidota bacterium
TACTATTGAAGCAGGCAAAGGAGTCTGGTTATAAAGGCATCATTTCAGTGCGCGGCGATCAGGTGTTGGATTTGGCCCTGCAGTACCAGCCCGTGGCCATTTTGCTGGATATCATCCTGCCTGTAAAAAACGGCTGGGAGGTATTGGAGGAACTAAAGGCAAACCCGGTGCTGCGACCCATCCCGGTTCATATTATGTCTTCCATGGAAGTAAAAAAAGAAAGCCTGCACCGGGGGGCTATTGATTTTATAAATAAGCCGATGGCCACTGCGCAGATGCAGCAGGTTTTTGAAAGGTTGGAGAAGGCCATCAACCGGGCGCCGGGTAAGGTGCTGATCATTGAAGAGAACCCGCAGCACGCCAAGGCCCTTGCTTATTTCCTGGAGCAATATCAAATAAAACAGGAGACCCGCAGTTCGGTTGATGAGGGCATCACCGAACTTCTGCGGGAAGATATCCAGTGTGTGATACTTGACATGGGTATACCAGATAAAAATGCCTTTGAGACGATGGAACGGATTAAGCAAAACAAAGGACTGGAAAACCTGCCCATTATTATTTTCACCGGTAAAAGCCTGTCCAAGGCGGAAGAAGCGCGCATCCGGAAATATGCGGATTCCATTGTTGTTAAAACAGCGCATTCTTACCAGCGCATACTGGATGAGGTTGGACTGTTCCTGCACCTGGTAGGCGAGGCCAATTTTACCCAGCAGGAGAAGATGGGTTCGCTTGACGAAATATTAAAAGACAAAACGGTGCTGGTGGCAGATGATGATGTAAGGAATATTTTTTCCCTGACCCGCGCCCTTGAAAAGCATAAAATGAAAATCCTGACCGCCATGGACGGGCTGGAAGCATTGCAGGTGCTAAAAGACGGACGGAATAAAATTGATATTGTACTAATGGATATCATGATGCCTGGCTTGGACGGGTATGAAGCAATACGGCAAATCAGGAAGGAGCCAGCATTCAGGAAATTACCCGTGCTGGCCATTACCTCCCGGGCAATGCTGGGTGAAAGGGAAAAATGCATTCGAGCGGGTGCATCAGACTATATTTCCAAACCTGTTGATCTTGACCAGCTGACTTCTTTATTGCGGGTATGGCTATACGATAAATCAAATTAACGATAAACTACTTATGAAAAACAGGAAAAAAATACTTCTTGTTGATGACGACCCCAGGAACATTTTTGCGTTGAGACTCACGCTAACGGCAAAAGGTTTTACTTGTATTTGTGCACAGGAGGCGAAAGAAGGTATAGAAATGGTTCAGCAATACCCGAATGAGATAGGCGTGGTGCTAATGGACATGATGATGCCGGATATGGACGGGTATGAAGCCATTGTCTTGCTCAAAGCGAACCGGGCTACGGCGGGCATACCCGTGGTAGCTGTAACCGCCCAGGCCATGGCGGGCGACCGCGAAAAATGTATAGAAGCAGGCGCTGTAGCATACCTGGCAAAACCTATTGATGTAGACCGGATGCTTACCGTTATAAACAGACATTTAAAATGACACAGCTTGACCCCGGCAATTAATGATGATGAAATCACCCATTTGCTGAACCTGTTGCTGGAACAATACGGGTATGATTTCCTCGGGTATTCGCGTGCATCGATTAAGAGAAGGATACTTCGGCTGATGGCGGCGGATAATCTGGTGGCGCCGGCAGGTATCCTGCAGCGGGTAAGATTTGACCCGGAATACGCACGCAGGTTTATGGAGGAAATCACCGTGAATGTAACGGAGATGTTTAGGGATGCTTCTTTTTACCACTGCTTGCGCAATACCGTGCTGCCCGTACTCAACACCTATCCCATGATCCGTATCTGGCATGCAGGCTGCTCTACCGGCGAAGAAGTGTATTCCATGGCGATGCTCTTGCAGGAAGAAGGCCTTTATCACAAAAGTCTGCTGTATGCAACTGATATCAACGCCGGTGTAATTGAAAAAGCCCGGCGAGGTATGTTTCCCATCAGCCAGATGAAAAATTATTCCAACAATTATATACTAGCCGGCGGCAAAGAATCATTTTCAAAATATTATACGGCCAACTACGGGTACGCAAAATTTGACGAAGAACTGTCGGGCAGGGTTATTTTTGCGACCCACAATCTTGTTTCCGATAAATCATTTAATGAATTCCAGCTGATCATATGCAGGAACGTGATGATATATTTCGACAAGGAACTGCAGGATTCGGTTTTGCAGCTTTTTGATGACAGCCTGGAGTCACTCGGATTTCTTGCATTGGGTGCAAAGGAAACCATCCGGTTTTCTTCCATTGCCACCAGTTATCAGCAGATTGAAAAGGAAAAGATATGGAGGAAAATGTAAGCGGCGCCGCGAAAAAATTAGTGCTTATTGGAGGCTCGGCCGGGAGCCTTGAAGTGGTGCTTGCCATATTGCAGCAGCTCCGTGCAGACCCATTGCGGGCAATTATTATTGTGCTCCACCGGAAGGGCGGCAACGAAAGTAATGTGCTGGTTTCACTTTTAAAAGACCGGACCCGGGTGCCGGTAAAAGAGGCCGAGGAAAAAGAACTGATTACCGGTGGCCAGGTATACATTGCACCCGGCGATTATCACCTGCTAATTGAGAATGACAAAACCCTGTCGCTGGATTTTTCGGAGAAGATATATTATAGCCGGCCTTGTATAGACGTTAGTTTTCAAACGGCGGCCGAAGCGTATGGGCCGCTGGCAACGGGCATTTTGTTATCGGGGGCCAGCCGGGATGGTACCGACGGAATCATTGCCATTAACAAAGCCGGCGGCGTGTCCGTGGTGCAGTCGCCCGCTTCTTCCGTGGTTGATTATATGCCCGCGCACGCGTTGAAACATGCGGCACCCCGGCTGGTACTAAATATTGCCGAACTCATAGATTATGTAAATGGGTTCTAACCGCAAAAGCAGGGAAGTCATAATTGCGACCGCCCGCTTACACCCATGCGCGGTGTCTCCACCAACCAACGCGGTAAGGATTGTCTGCGCAATTATCGTTGAAAAGTTTATTATACCTGGATGCACCTGTTTAATCGTAGCAATACCTGCGTAATTTGCCAAAAAATATTTACAGTTTATAAGTAATGTTCAGGGAGGAAAAATCGCTTTCGTTCCGGGTGCGGTATACAACAGTTCGTAGTTATACTTCGAGGAAGTGTTGTTCAATAAAATCATGTGAGTACATTTTTATTTGTTCGCGTATCTCCCGAAAACGTTGCACAATTTCTTCTTCCGAACCTGTAGCTTTCGCGGGATCAGGGAAATTGTAATGGAACTTTTCAGCTGTGCCGGGGAAGAAAGGGCAACTTTCTTTCGCATGGTCACAAACAGTAAGTATAAAGTCGAACGGAATGTGCCGGTATTCTTCCATGTTGTTAGAAGTATGCCCGGAAATATCTATGCCATCTTCAGCCATCGTGGTAATGGCGCGGGGATTTACGCCATGTGTTTCCACCCCCGCGCTGTAGACTTCCGCGTAACCGGCAGCGAAATGTTTTAAATAACCTTCTGCTATCTGACTACGGCAACTGTTACCTGTACAAAGGACTAAAATGTTTTTCATGGTTATGTTTGTTGCATTAGTCGCAGCATCCAGGTGCACAGCAGGTTTCTTGAACCGGCTTTTGTGCAAAGACGGTAATACTACGGATGCCAGTGGAACTACTTCTAAATACCTCTATTTGCTGGGTGGTTAAATACCTGATTAAAATGTCATCGGGTATGTGAATGATTTTATCCTTTTGGATGTTCATATTGATAAAGCCGTTGGCATGGATCATGTCGAGATACTCCTTTTTTTGAACTGCACCAGACACGCATCCGGCATACATTTCCGCCGCCTCACGAATCGTTTCAGGTAATTGCCCTTCTACTACAATATCAGCGATACTGAAATGACCACCAGGTTTTAATACACGGAAAATCTCTTTGATAACTTTGTCTTTGTCGGGTACCAGGTTCAACACACAATTACTTATCACAACGTCGGCTATCTCGCTGTTAACAGGCATTTGTTCAATATCACCCTGATAAAACTCGATATTATTATACCCGAGCTTTTCCACGTTGGCTCTTGCCCGTTCAATCATAGCGGGTGTAAAATCAATCCCAATAACTTTACCGGTTTCGCCGGTTTCTTTTCGGGCAATGAAACAATCGTTTCCAGCACCGCTTCCGAGGTCAATGACTGTATCCCCCGTTTTAATTTGCGCAAATTGTGTAGGAATCCCGCAACCAAGTGCCAGGTCTGCATCCTCATTATACCCTTCAAGGGCCGTGTAATCGTCACTCATAATATTATACACTTCGGTGGAGCAACCACCCGAGCCACAGCACGAGGCAGCATTGGTATCTTTGTCTTGCAGAGCAATTTCGCTATACTTCTGTTTTACGAGATCTTTTAATTCCTGATTGGTTTGCATACATGTAAAGTTAATTGTATTATTGTAATATTACGATATATTGAAGCAAATAAAAGGTCAACAGCAGTTGTTGTTTGGATTTACTACTTTGAAAAAACTGCTGAAAAGCTCTTTGTACTGTTTCCAGATTTTTGGGTTAATACAGTAGCAAATGCTTACTCCTTCGATAGTTCCCTGAATGATACCTGCGTTTTTCAACTCTTTGAGATGCTGCGAAGTGGTTGCCTGCGCTAAACCCAGTTCATCCACTAAATCACCGCATATGCACGCATTTTTTTTGACCAGGTATTGTAAAATGGCAATACGGGCAGGGTGAGCCAATGCCTTTGCCATGCTGGCTATTTCGTTCTGCTGCTTCGTAAATAAATCACTTTTCGTTAATCCCATACGCTGTTATATATCGCAATATTACGATAAAAATTTATATCAGCCAAATTTATTTAATCAGCGTCCAATAAGACCTGAAGAAATAGACGATGGAGCAACTGGTTGAATTCTTTAGTTTGCGGCGGTGGGATACCAGCCAGGAGAATAAATGGCGATAGGTGAAACCATAAAACGCGGAAACAAATTATGATTCGTGGTCAATTGCTCACCAACGACATAAGACACTTAGACGCGAAGGAGGACTTTTTCCCGGTACATGAAATACAAAAAGAACCATTTTACGATAAGAAGACAGATGGCCATGGCCACTGCATTATAAGGGTTGCCTACCAGTTGCCCCAACCATTTAAAAAATGCATCATTGGCATAAGCCCAGTTT
>JBDTVE010000231.1:0-2103 GCA_040007355.1 Bacteroidota bacterium
CCGCGCTTGACAGTGTAATCGTAAACGCACAATTAAAAATGCAGGGAAACGAGCACCTTCCGGATATCGTGGGCATGAATATTTTTGCGGGTAAAAGAACAAATGATATTGTATTAACGGATAAAACACCTGGTCTTGCACTGAATCTTGGCCGTACCGCACTGGCCAAAATACCCGGTCTTACCATGTGGGAGATGGACGGCGCCGGCACCCAGTTGAATATCGGCTCCCGGGGAACGGATGCCCACCGCTCTATTGAAATGAACATGCAGCAGAACGGGTATAATACCAATTCCGACCTGTTTGGCTACCCGGAAAATCATTATACTGTTCCACTGGAAGCGGTAGCGGAATTGCAACTGGTACGGGGCTCAGCAGCCCTGCAATTTGGACCCCAGTTCGGTGGTATGATGAATTTTAAACTAAAACAGGGCGACAGTTCCCGACCGTTTGCCCTGGAGAGCATACAAACCGCCGGGCCTAATAACTTCTTTAATTCCTACAACGCCATTGGAGGAACCAAAGGAAAATTCAATTACTATGCATTTTATGATAGCCGCCATGGCGATGGCTGGCGCGATAATGCAAAATTTAATTACCAAGCCTATTACGTTCACTTGAGCTATCAGATGAACCAACGGTTAACTATTTCTGCTGAATTTTCGCACATGAACTATGTGCAACAGATCGCCGGTGGCCTAACAGACCAGCAATTTGCGGCAGATTCAAAACAATCCCTCCGCAGCAGGAACTTTTTCCAGCCTTCTATCAATATACCCGCCCTTAAGTTGCAATACCAGCTTGCCGAAAACACCAAACTGGAAATAACCGTGCACGCATTGTTTGGACAACGAAACAGCGTGCAGTTCATCAACGCCGGAAATATACCAGATACATTTAACAGGAGCATTGGATCCTATAACCCAAGGCAGATAGACCGGGATTATTACAGCGGGTTTACATCAGAAGCAAGGATTCTCCATCACTATACCATCGGCAGGGTAAAAAGCGTTTTGTCGGGCGGTCTGCGGTATTTTGACGAACACACCAAACGCAGGCAGAAAGGGAAGGGTACCACCGCCAGCGATTTTGATCTCTCGCTGATTCAGCCTTATGGCATAGACCTTCGGCCGCATACAACCAACTATGCAGCCTTTACCGAAAATATCTTCCAGCTTACCCCGCGGTTTTCCATTACTCCCGGGGTGAGGTATGAGCTTATCAAGACCGATCTCAGCGGCGTCATCAACAATGCCACGGCCAGCATCGCCTACCAGGGCAAGAGAAATTTTCCGCTGTTTGGAACGGGACTGCAATACATACTGAACGCATCCACCCAGGTATATGGCAATATATCACAGGCTTACCGGCCTTACCTCTATGCTTCAGTAACACCCGCCGACCGGCTTGACCAAATTGATCCTTCGCTCAAAGACAGCAGGGGATACAGCATTGACTTTGGCTATCGTGGGCACTATAGGAATATCCTGCAGTTTGATATAAACGCGTTTTACCTTTATTATGGCAATAAGGTAGGGTTGTTGTCTGAACAGTCTGCCGGCGGCAGCATCTATTTGTTTACCACCAATATTGGCAATTCCGTGGCAAAAGGAATAGAAGCATTTGCCGAGTTATCGTTGCTGAAATTGATGAACCCAAAAACAGTAAACGGCGATATCAGGGTTTTCAATTCATTTACCTACAACAATGCGAAATACACCAGTGGCATGTTAAATCTGTCGGGTAAGAACCTGCCCATCAGGGGTAAGCTGGTTGAAAATACGCCGGCCTGGATTAATAAAGCAGGTATTGATTTCAGTTATAAAAATGTTTCAACCGGATTTTTATACAGCTATACCGGCAAAACATACAACGATGCCTTTAATACGGAATCAAGCGCCAATGGCGTCATCGGCGCCATTCCTTCGTACCAAGTCTGGGACTGGCATTTTAACTGGCAGGTTAGCCGGCCTTTGTATCTGTCTGCCGGCATCAACAACCTGACCAATGCAAAATATTTTAACCGGCGCATTACCATGTACCCGGGCCCGGGCATATTGCCGGCAGACGGAAGAACTTTCCGGATCACGGCCGGCATAAAAA